>JADJOE010000003.1:1659272-1991127 GCA_016713905.1 Candidatus Vicinibacter proximus | reverse complement strand
GGAAGAATGCTTTTTTATGAAAAGGCATTGTCCAAAAATGGTACACAAGCCTGTGCAGATTGCCATCGTCAGTCGGATTCATTTTCCGATTCACTAAAATTCAGTATTGGCGTAGAGAAGTTGCCCGGAAAAAGACAGGCGATGCCCATATTTAATCTTGCCTGGCATTACAACGGGATGTTTTGGGATGGTCGCTCTCCATCTGTTCGTGATCAGGCTCTGAAACCCATACAGGATCCTTTGGAGATGAATGAATCTCTGCAGAATGTGGTGCAAAAATTGAGTAAAGATAAAAAGTACACCAACCAGTTCATTCGGGCTTTCGGAGACGAGGTGATTACTCCCGAAAGGATAGGCCTGGCTATTGAGCAATTTGAGTTTACCATCATTTCCAACAATTCAAAGTATGATCGTTGGAAGCGTGGAGAAATTCAGTTGACGGCAGAAGAGGAGAGAGGTAGAGTTTTATTTTTTCAGAATTTAATCCCGGCAGTTCAGTGAAAGGAGCAGAGTGTTTTCATTGTCATGGCAATCATAATTTTACCAATGATGAGTTTATGAACAATGGTCTTGACACCGAATCAGGAATTGCAGATGAGGGTAGAATGAAAGTAACAGGCGCATTGGCCGATAAAGGAAAATTTAAAGTGCCTTCGCTCAGAAATATTGCACAATCTTTTCCATACATGCATGATGGCAGATTTAAAACTTTGGAAGAAGTCATTGACCATTACAACACCGGAGTAAAGCCATCCAACTCAGTCGATATTTTACTTCAGTACAATCTACAGCCGGGCGGGTTAAAATTAAACGCAACAGACAAAGCAGATCTGGTGGCATTTTTGAAAACCCTGACCGATGAAACCTATCTTAAAAACGAAGCCTTTAAAAAATCCTTTTTAGAAATTGAGCCAAGGAGGAAAGGAGCTAATGAGGAAATGGGCTAATGAGTTAATTAGCTAATGTTTGACTGAAAGTTCTCTGAAAAAACTGACCTTCAGTAAAATGGAATAAGTCCCTTTGAGTCCCCCTCTCTTTTAAGAGAGGGGTTGGGGGTGAGTTGAATGTCCCGCTGAGCCTTCCCAAAACTCTTCTATCATTGAATCCCCCTTCTCTTTTAAGAGAAGGGTTGGGGATGAGTTGAGTGCGTTCCGCTGAGCCATTTTATTTTCAATCCACTTTAATTTTATTTTCATACCAACCAAAAGTTCCTCCACAGAGATAAAAGGAGTTGAGAAATCCTGATGACTTTAGTATTTCAGCAGCTGAAGCAGATCTGCCTCCTCCTTTCCCACAAATAGTTACGAGGGTATTTTTGGTGGACCATTCTGTCAGGTGATTTTCGAGTTCAGTCAGTGGAATATTGATGGAGCCGGGAATATGTTTTTCGGTGAATTCTTCCGGATTTCTTACATCCAGGAGGATTATATTTTTAGGGGATTGATGGATAAGGGCTTTCACTTCAGAAAGTGTCAGACAATCTTTTTTATTTTCCATTGGGCAATAATTTTAGTTTCATCCAATCCCATATTTTTGTTGGATCGCTTGGTTTGCATTGCATTCTAAATTGAATGATAAGGGATGAAATAAAAGTGAGGAATCCGATAAATAAAATAGCAGAATTTATACTGTACCAATCCGCAAGGATGCCTGTGAGTATGGCGCCTATCGCATAACCCAGATCTCTCCAAAGTCTGAAAATTCCGATGCTTTTGGCCCGATCCTGAGGATGCGTATTTTCTGCGACGGTGGCCAGAAAAGTAGGATACACCATGGCAGTTCCCCAACCCAAAATAGCAGAGAGGGTAATGAAGTGGCTCATGGTCTCGGCCCATACCAAAACTATCAATGCCACTGCTTGCAGAAGCATCCCAACATACAGCATGTCCTTCTTGCAAAATTTATCCGCCATTCTGCCGGTAAATAATTGACCGATGCCCCACACGGCCGGATATATAGCGGTGACAATTCCAATTTCTGCAATCGAGAATCCCTTGGTGGCAAGAAGGATTGGGAATATACCCCAGGCCATTCCATCATTGAGGTTGTTGATCAATCCGGCCTGCGTGACAGATCCTAAATTTTTGTCCTTCCAGGTGGTGTCCCAAAAAATATGTTGAAGCCGTGGGATGGAGTTGTTAATCGTCTCCTGAGCAACATGGTGGCGGGTGTCCTTTATCAAAAATAAGCTTCCCAGCAAACCGAAAATAACCAACACAATTCCTGTGTAAAATGGATAGGGTCTTATTCCATATTCACTCGCAATCCAACCGGTTAAAAAAGCTACCAAAGCCACCGCAATGTATCCCGCAAATTCATTCAGGCCCATGGCGAATCCTCTTTGCTTTTCTCCCACCAGATCAATTTTCATCACGACCGTGCTGGACCAGGTGAGACCCTGGTTGATGCCCAGTAATACATTGGCTGCAATGATCCACGACCATGATGGCGCGAACATTAAAATAAATGGAATCGGAAGTCCAATAATCCAACCGGCCACCAATAATTTTTTTCTTCCAAACCTGTTCGCTAAAGTGCCGGTGTAATAATTGGTAATCGCCTTAACAATGCCAAAGACGATGATAAATGAAAGGATGGCTGTTTTGGCCGCAATGTGGAATTCTATCTCTGCAATACGAGGCAATATGCTTCGCTCCATACCCACCATTCCACCAACAAAGGCATTGATGAGTACCAGTAAAGAAAATTGTTTCCAGTTTTCTTTTAATCCTAATTGAATCGATTGGCTTGCCATTATTTTTATCTGTAACCCCTGTGGTCTTATTGTTTGTGACAATTGATCCAGGTTTTACAAATGCAAATTTCAGGAGGACTCAAACCAAATCCTTTTACATATGATAAGTAATTGCGGAAGAGAGAAATTTAACAAGGAAATAAGATTGCATAGTTGTACCCTCGAAGAATGGAAGCTTCTTAAAATAACCGGTGCCTAGTCAGCAATTGGTTACTTCTGACCTCTGATGCGGCTAAGGCTCACCTGAGTGATACCAAGGTATGAGGCGATGTGTTTTAGGGGTACTCGTTTCAACAAATCCGGTGCTTCTTCCAGCAAAGCCTTATATCTTTCCTCGGCAGTGTGGAACTGAATTCCTTCTATTCGATTGACCGTATCGACATGACCGGCTTCAAAGATTTTTCGGAACAAACGTTCAATTCCAGGGTAGTTGTCATAAAGATTGAACAATTTAACTGCATCAATGGCGATGATTTCGGAATCCTCAAGGACCTGTATGGCTTTGCGACTCGGATTTCCGGTAAAAAGACTTTCTACTCTGGCAATGATGTCGTTTTCAAAAGAAAAACTTTCTGTGATGTCCGTTCCGTCTTTATAATAATAAATACGAGCCATTCCTTTATGAATAAAATAAATCGTTTTGCAGGTATGGCCAATTGCCTGCAGCTCCTTGTTTTTTGTCAAATGAACTATTCCACATATGCCGGCAATTACTTTTTTTTCCTCCGTGGAAAGTCGGTGGTACTTTTCAAAATATTGGAACATTGAATCAAGTTGACTGATATCCTCCATCTCTTACGAATTCATGAATGTTTTTGAAAGCTCCATTGCGCTAATATAGTTAGGAACCCATAATGCTTGTTTAAAAGAGAAGATTAATGCATCAGATTCAGTGAAAGTCAGCCTATTTTTCTTTGATTTATTTGGATGAAATTTTTTATTCACTCAGTTCAGAAAATTCTCCTGTCTAATTTAATAATTTGTCCTAATTTCGTATGCTCCTGAATTGATCAACAATAACACTAAACAAAATGACTGATGACAAAATAATTCTATCGATCGATGTGTTGCTGGACGAAAGATACAATGGCGAAAAATCTTATGGCGGTATCAGTGCCCTTAGAACCATTTATGAATCTGAGGTGGACGAATTTATTACTTATGCAGATAATGAGCTGGATTGCAGAAAAGCCCTGGAGATGTTGAAGGCAATATTGTTGTTGCAGATGGATCTGGAACATCGGCAGGTGAAGGAATGGATTATAGATAATTTTGCATTGCACAAAAAGGTATTTTCATTTTCTTTGGAATATCTGGATTATTCAGACGAAGATAACTTTCATCCCTGGTTAAGGAAATCCAATATTTATATTGAACGGAAGTCTGTAGAGCATGTCATACTTTTTGACGAGATATACGCCATGCTTTATTTTGGACAATACCATTTGCCTAATCAATACAGAACAAAAGATGAGCCGGGTGATTATTATTACGAGGCACCTGATCCCAATGAGCCCACTGTTTTTGAAACCATAAAAACTTTACTGGGCATCAATGAGAAATCGTAAAAATTTATGGCAGTAAATAATCAGCGAGTAATATAAATTTTGTTGACAATAGGAAAAAAGAAAATTGGTGGAACATAGAATTTTATTTTCATTATATCGCGATAAATTTCAAAACAGGATCTTCTTATTGTCTTAATTTCGAAATATGGAAAGATATGAATCAGAGCCAATAAGACTCTATGATTTAATGAATGAGTTTGCAGTGCATTGTCCCAAATGTCAAGGTAGGGCGATAGTTTCTGTGGGGCAAGTCTTTGATTTTAAAAATGCAATGTTGAAATGTACTGCTTGTCATTTTTCCGAAGCAGGCAAAGACCGCATGCGCTATATAGTTTCAAGCAAGGCAAAATGTCGTCATTGTCTGGAATGGCTGGTTATGGACATTGCTGAGCGAAAAAGTATTCCCAAATATGTGAACGTTACTTGCGGAAATTGTAATACGCTCAATCGCATCAGTGAAAACTGGGAGTCCTATCAATTAAAATACAATCCTTCCGGAATCCTAGACCCTGCTTTTGGTTTGCCGCTGTGGTATTCTGGAAGTGTGAAGGGTGAAATTATTTGGGCTTATAACCAAAAACATTTACTGGAAATTGAAAACTACGTCAGGGCAACCTTAAGAGAACGCACGACGGATAGATTTAAAATGACCATGGTGGAAAAACTTCCTGATTTTATAAAGTCTGCAAAGAACAGGGATGAAGTTCTGAAGGCCCTGGATAGAATGAAGAACAAGCTCTAACATTTTTTAATTACGCAGGAATCTCTTAGTTGCAAATTTTTTTTTTTATAAATTATTTTTCAAGTTGATGGGTTATTTATTTTAACCAGGAAATCAATCAGAAATTTGGGGAGAAACCAGTTTTATGTGACCTCGATATTAACTAAAGTTGTACTAAATTTCATTCTATTGTTATCGTACTTTTTTGTCTTAATACAAAAAAGAACCAAAAAAAATCAAGGCTGTTTGGATGTTTAATTTCTACTTAATCCCCATAAAATTTACCTGACTCGAAGTATGTCGCCCAAGTTTATTGCATTTTATCGAGCAATTTCGAAAGGATGTTTTTCAGTGCTGATTCTTTGTGTTTAGCTTCCTCTAAATTTTTAAATGTGGCTAATCGTCTGCCATCTTTATAATCTCCTTCGAGCAATCCCGATTCATCTTCTATTTGCCCACCTCTGAGAAATACCAATCTTATGCAATCTTGTTTGTTGAAAACAAACCCGACAAGGTATCTTTTGTATTCTTTTGGTTCAAAGGGCTCCATTTTGCCTGTATAGTAAAAAGTCGGCGCGTTCCAATAAATTCCTTCGCCAATACTTACATCGGTACTCAAAATAACTTTTCTTAAATACTGAACCACATCTGCCAAAGGATGATTTAGATGATTCATAAATTCATCTACCTTTTCCGGTTCAGAAATTCCAAGAGCCAGGTTATTGTGTTTTTTTGGCATAGGTGAATAGGATTACAAATTCGCTGAGGAGGTAAGATTTATGCTCGAGATTACGATTAACCAACCGATATAACAGATAACTAAAATTCTGTTTGCATAGCCGGCAAGTGCTATTACTCCTTCCGGTACAACTTTGGGTGGTTCAATATTTGGGCCCATGGGAATTCCGGATTTTTTGAATCCCGTCATCATTACGATCATGGATATAGCCATTAACACTAAACTCATCCATGTAGCATGCGCAGACCATAGAATGAAGGATTGGGAAGAAGTGCCATATCCCAGGTTTAGTAAGTTGTAGCTTACCAGTATAGCACCCACAGGTAGTGTGGGCACACCCATTAGAAAAGAGAATCCATGCAGTTTATGTTTCACATCAAATAATCCACCCATGAATGCGCCAATACCCGAAATAAAAATCAATATTAGTCCTGTATAGGCAAGTTTTGAAGTAACAAAATTCCAAAGATGAATACTTGTTAAAATAGAACCTATGCTCCATAAAATAAAAAATGAGGTGAGCAGCCATTTATGTTTTCCAAGTGCATATTCACTTACCATTCGCCAACTTGGTTTAAACTCTGCACTTACAATATGTAAAATGGCTAAACAGATCAGGGAAAGACTACAACTTCCCAGGATCAATTTTGCTAATAAAGATAAATGTTCCATCTTTTTAAATTTTATTTATTTCAACTTGGTTTCTAATGGTTCAAAGCAAGCAGTGTTGTTTATTCTCTGAATTTTGCTAATGAATATATACAGAATTTGTGGTAGAATATCCTTATTCCTGCAGAAGATTGCAGCTTAAAATTTATAATGGTATTCCAAATTCACCACAAATCCTCTGGTCAATCCATCCGGTCTTGTCTCTCTAACTACAAATGGTATTCCGGCATTGAGTTGCAGAGCGTGTTTACGATTAAGATTAAAATCAAAATAGACGTTACCGTTTAAGGTTAATCCCTGAGAGCCTTCTATATCTCTTTCTATGTTTTGAAGATCAGTATACTTATCGTTTGCTATATGATAAATAGGCAACAGGCTTGGTGTTAGCATAAACTTTTGTCCAAGTTTAATCGGGTAAGAGACCCTCAATAAAATATCCCCACTTCGTTTATAATTATTGGTGGATTGAAATTTTCTCAACTTTGAATTTTGTGGATAGTTTTCTGCTGTAAAAGAATTTTTATTTTGCGTTAGGGGTTGTTGAAATCCTGCAACGATTTGAATTTTTTTTATTTCATAGCCAATTCCCAATACGATATCCAAAGTACCTAAACTGGATTGATAGTCCATTGGAAGTGGGAGATTGTCTTTTTCTGTATTTCCATTTGCAAGTGGAATTTTAATCCCAGCCGATAGTTTAAAATTTTTGTTTGCCTTGTAGTCGCCATTGAGATAGATGTCAGAAAGACCAAAAGTTGAAATTTCATTACCACTTTGCGACAATGAGGTAATTTTTGCATGAACGACAAACTTGTCCTTCATCTGTCTGGAGTACTCAAGGTAATTGCCAAGAATAGAGATAGACTGATCCGCACCACCAAATGTTAAGCCAAATTTTATTTGGTTGTTAAATTCAGAAATGTTTGCAGCGTTGTTCGGTTGAAAACTGTTTATCGTACAGAATCCCGCATCACTGCATCCTTGTCCATAAGCTATGCAGTTCACTAAAATCAATAAGCTGGTAATCAATAACTTTAAACTTGTTTGTTTCATCTTTAATAATATTTTTCGCGTAAAAGTGTACCTAATTTTTTTGGTCGGAATTAAAGCCAAAATCTAGGGATAAAAATAGTAAATTGAAGGAGAATTCAACGACTATTTTAATCTATTCCTTTTGCTGTTATGGGATTTACTTTTTGGCGACCGTTAGAAAAAAAGTAGTGCTATCGATAGGAAAGTTTAAAGTTATTCCAACCAATGCATTTTGAGATTAGGGTATAGAATTTTACCCTTTTTGTCCCTTTAATAATGCAAGGACTGTATGATGTAAGAGCTAAATTTTCCTGAATTAATTTTGTGCTAGAAAATATGGAAGCAAATGGAATGCAGCAATGAATTAATATTAGGATCTCCAAATGCAGAAAATCTATATGTTTCTACTGATGTAGCAATTCAATTTTAAATCCAGCTTCTTGTACTTTTTTCATTACTTCTGCTTCCGTAATTCCATCTGATTCTACAGACAGAATTTTGTCTTTATTATTTGTATCTACCTCCCAATGGGAGATACCCTCAGCATCATTGAGGAAAGGAGTTACTTTTGCAATACACCCACTGCAGTTAATGTTGGTTTTAAACTGTAAGTTTATATGATCCTGATTCATTGTATTTCTATTAATATGGGGGTAACAAAATTTAATAATCTTGGTTCAGTTTGAAGGATTGATTTATTATGGAATGGCCAATAATTATAATTACATCTTTTTCCATTTTAGACGCAGACTGTTGCTGACTACACTGACGCTGCTTAATGCCATTGCTGCGCCCGCAATCATCGGATTAAGTAAAAATCCATTAACGGGGTAAAGAATACCGGCTGCAATAGGAATACCTATTAAGTTATAAATAAAGGCCCAAAAAAGATTTTGTTTAATGGTAGCAACAGTTGCTTTTGACAAAAGGATGGCTTCGGATATTTTTTTTAAATCCGAAGAAATGATGGTAATTTTTGCTACGTCCATTGCGATATCGCTGCCCTTACCCATTGCAATGCTTACATTCGATTGTGCCAAAGCAGCACTGTCGTTGATACCATCGCCCACCATCGCAACCACCTTCCCTTTAAGTTGAAGTTGTTTTGCAAATTCTGCTTTTTGATCAGGTAGAATTTCAGCTTTGTAATGCAGAATGCCTACCTTTTCTGCTACTGCTTTTGCAGTTGCTTCGTTATCGCCGGTAAGCATAAATATTTCGATGCCTTGGTTTTGTAATTCATTAATTGCATCTTTAGAAGTAGGTTTAATTTCGTCAGCAATAGCCAATATAGCCAATACTTTGGTTCTGTCCGCAAACCAAATAACCGTTTTTGCCTCTTGCCCCCACCGTTCAGCCAATTCAGAAATATTATCCTCAATGGAAATATTTTTTTCAAGGATTAATTTTTTATTTCCGATGATGTACGTTTCTTCTTCCAGGGTTGCGATTACACCTTTGCCGGTAAGACTTTCAAAATGGATAATAGGCAATGGCGTATAGCTGTTCAAGAAAATCACGACGGCATCTGCCAGCGGATGTTCGGAATGTTTTTCAATGCTGAATAATATTTGTTTCAAATGTACATCGTCAACAGTCCAAAACTCATTGGACACTTTTGGCTTACCTTCTGTTATCGTTCCTGTTTTATCGAGAAGAATTGCATTTACTTTTTCTGCTTGCTCCAGACTTTCTGCATCTTTTATCAAAATTCCTTTTTCTGCTCCTTTACCAACACCGACAATAATGGCTGTAGGTGTTGCCAATCCTAAAGCACAGGGACAAGCAATGACCAATACAGTGACCAGGGCCAATAATCCCTGGGTGAAACCATTTTCACCACCAAAGATATTCCAGACGATGAATGCCGCAATGGCAATAAGGATTACAACCGGTACAAAAATGCCGGCAATTTTATCTACCAATTTTTGCACAGGCGCTTTACTTCCTTGGGCATCTTGCACCAATTTAATAATTTGTGAAAGCAAGGTATCTGCGCCTACTTTTTCTGCTTTAAATTGAAAACTACCTTTTTGATTGATGGTGCCGGCAAAAACTTTTTCCTGTTCTTTTTTCAAAACAGGCAAAGGCTCTCCGCTCAACATGCTCTCATCTACGTAGGAATTGCCGGTTAAAACTGTTCCGTCCACTGCAATTTTTTCACCAGGTTTCACCAAAATAATATCCCCGATCTGAACCTGGTCAATAGGGATTTCCATTTGCTGACCATCTGCCTGAATCACAGATACCGATTTAGCTTGTAAACCGATCAATTTCTTGATGGCGGATGATGTATTTCCTTTGGCTTTTTCCTCTAAAAGCTTACCCAATAATATAAAAGCAATAACCACTGCTGCTGCTTCGAAGTAAACATGGGCATGTAAACCTTGTGCGTGCCAGAAATAAGGAAACAAAGTATTGAAAACACTAAAAAGGTAAGCTACTCCGGTGCTTAAGGCAACCAGGGTATCCATATTGGTAGACCTGTTCCTGGCTTGTTTCCATGCATTTTTAAAAAAATCACTTCCTAACCACAAAACTACCGGCGTACTGAGCGCCCACATGATTTCATTGGCATAAGGCATTTCCATAAAGAACATGCCGATGACGACCAATGGGGCAGAGAGTAACAGAGCCAGGTATGCTTTCCTTTTGAGGAGTGCATATTTTTCCTTATGCAAATTTTCAAGCGTGTCCGTTTCGTTTTTATTTTCCTCTATCCATAAATCATAGCCAGCCTCCTGTACAGCTTTTTTAAGGTCTTTAGGCTCTGTTACACCTGGAATATACTCCACGTCCACGGTAGCTGTAGCATAATTTACTGCAGCTTTCAGAACGCCTTGATGTGATTTCAAGATGCTTTCCACACTCACAGCACAGGAAGCACAACTCATTTCCAGAACCGGGAAAGTTTTTTTAAGGGTGGTGACCCCATACCCCAATCCTGTGATCACATGGACCGCCTCCAAAATAACTTCTGCATGGTTTGGCTGGATAACTGCTCGCTGGTTGTTCAGCTCTACTCTATGTCCTGAAAGGCCAGGCAGTTTGCTTAAGCCTTTATCTACAATCATGGCACAATGTTCACTTCCTACACCTTCCAGAGGCAGAAAGACTTCTTTATATGTTGTGGCCATATTATTTGGATTTAATTATTCTACAAAGGAAACAACATTAGCTATTTCCTTTAATTTGAAATTAGCTGGTATTTGACATCTTTACACATCGGTTGTCTTCATTCGTTTGTTTTTCGAGATACTTTTAAAACAGTTGGATTTAAATAATTTTACTTTTTATTTGGATGTTCTACATACAACACCTGAATAGTAGATTTGTTATAGAAATAATCTATACTAATCCGAAAATTCAATTTTTCATTGACCATTCCGTATAATAGACAATGGCTCCATATCGATTCCTTTTGCTTAAGTAAGTCAGTTTGGATGATGGTTTAATTTTTGTTAAAGTTTTTAATTCAAATAGTTCGAAATACAGAATTGTGATTCGTCTAAATGCAGAATTCAATTACTGAAAAATGATCCATTGATTTTGGTATGTTTGCAGAAAGTGGATTCAAGTAAGTAAAGATATCCACATGCTATTATCATAAAATAATGGCGTTAAAATTAATAGTGGAGAAAAAGAATAACTCCCCATTTGTGAAATCGTAATTTATAGTTTGCTCTATTTATTGCGATGAGGTTTAATATTTGAAAATCTTAAACAATACCAGCACAAGCAATTCAACTTAAGTCTGGATGAAGTTCCTGGAACAATCTACCCCATTTTTATGTTTTAATGATCTGGTTATCATTATGATGGATGTCAGAAATAGAATTGATAGATGTCATTTTGAAAATTATTTGTTTTAAGAGATCTTTGTATTATGCGGTTTATTTCAGTAATTATTTTTATTTCCATTTCCTTTTCTTCTTGTTTCCATAAAATTCAAAAAGTAAAGCCTACTGTAGAATCGATCTCTGAGTCTATCTATGCATCCGGAGTAGTGAAGAGTAAAAATCAGTATCAGGCATTCGCCACAGTCAGTGGTGTAATAAATGGCATATTTGTTTCAGAAGGGGATACCGTAAAAAAAGGGTCACCAATTTTAGCTATCTCCAGTGAAATTCAACGGTTGAATAAGGAAAATGCGGCACTCAATGCTTCTTTTACGGATTTTCAAGCCAACCAGGGTAAATTAAATGAGGCAAAAATGTTGATCGACTTTTCATTCAACAAAATGAAAAATGATTCCCTTATTTACTTTAGGCAAAAATCTCTTTGGCAGCAAGAGATTGGGTCAAAGGCCGAATTGGAACAAAAGGAACTGGCGTATCAGAATTCAATGACTACCTACCATTCTTCCATTTTAAGATACAAGGATCTTAAGCGTCAGCTAAGTTTTACTTCATCTCAGGCCAAGAAAAATCTTCAGATATCGAGTAGTCTTAAGAATGAATTCATCCTGCGGAGTGAAATTGATGGCGTGGTATACAGTATAAATAAAAATATAGGTGAGGTCGTTGGACCTCAGACAGCCATATGTGTAATTGGTGATGCACACAGTTTTATCCTGGAAATGCAGGTGGATGAATACGATATTATTAAAATGCGAAAAGATTTGCGCGTTCAAATAAGCCTGGATAGTTATAAAGGAGAGGTTTATGAAGCCAGGGTGACAAAAATTTACCCCATAATGAATGAACGCAGCAAGACATTTTTAGTGGAGGCTGAATTTATTCATGGTCCTGAATTATTGTATCCTAATATCTCTTTTGAAGCAAACATTGTGCTTGCAACAAAAGTGAATGCAATTCTGATTCCAAGAAATTATCTGGTTAACGATTCATTAGTTATTAAAAGCAACGGCGATAGAGTAGTGGTAAAAGTAGGTTTAAAAGATTATCAAAAAGCTGAAATATTATCAGGGGTCACCCCAGAAGATGAATTAATTGAACCGCAACAATGAAATATAAGCTTATAGCCAGAATTTCCCTTTCATTGTTGATGGCAAGATGGAGACAAACTTTGGTTGCCGCAATTGGCGTTACCTTCAGCATTACCATGTTTATTGGTTTGCTCAGTTTTATGTCTGGATTGAACGGATTGTTGGATGGATTAATCCTGAATAGAACACCGCATATACTTTTATTTAATGAGATCAAGCCATCGGCGCTGCAGCCGATAGACAGGTCACTTTCCTTTAATGAATTTCATAATTTTATCCGTTCCATTAAGCCAAGAAATCAACGATTGGAAATACACAGTAGCGGAGCCATCTTAGCTGCCTTGCATAAAGATGAAAGAGTACTGGGTGTTGCTCCCAAAATTACTGCGCAGGTTTTTTATAATGTGGGTTCGGTTGATCTAACAGGTGTCATTAATGGTATTGAAGTAGAAGAAGAAAATAAACTATTTTTATTTAAAGATTATGTAGTGGCTGGAAATTTTATGGATTTAAAGAACATACCTAACAGTATTATTTTAGGAAAAGGTGTGGCAGAAAAAATGTTGGTTCAAATAGGAGATATTGTTCAGGTGACCACTTCAAAAGGAGAACAGGTAAAGTTAAAAGTGGTTGGTAATTTTCAATCAGGGATTCGTGAATTTGATAACATCCAAAGTTATTGTTCGCTGAAGACTACACAGAAATTACTTGGGGAGTCTTCAAATTTTATCACGGATATTCAGATAAAAGTAAAGGACATTTTAACCGCTCCGGCCATTGCAAAGGAGTATGAAAAATTATTTGAATTAGACGCCATTGATATTCAAACAGCAAATGCGCAGTTTGAAACAGGGAGCTTTATTAGAACCTTAATTTCTTATGCTGTAGGCATTACCTTGCTGATAGTAGCTGGTTTTGGTATTTTTAATATACTGAACATGATGATTTATGAGAAGATGGATTCCATAGCAATTTTAAAAGCAACCGGATTCTCCGGCAAGGATGTAAATCTGATCTTCACCGCCATCGCTTCTTCAATTGGAATCGTAGGAGGATTGTTTGGGTTGTTACTTGGATTAGGGTTGTCTGCACTCATTGATTTAATACCCTTTAATACAGCATCTTTGCCTGCAGTGAAAACATATCCTATTGATTATGACCCTAAATTTTATATCATAGGTGCAGTGTTTTCCCTTCTAACCACCTATTTTGCTGGTTACTTCCCTTCGCGAAAAGCCAGCAGAATAGATCCGGTAATTATCATTAGAGGTAAATAGTATGTCATCAATAATATTAAAGACCCACGAGATTTCCAAATATTTTCATGACCCGTTATCAGTTCAAGTGTTGAAGGGTATCACATTTGGCATAAATAAGGGTGAGTTCGTTTCCATAATAGGTAAATCTGGTTGTGGTAAATCCACCTTGCTGTACATCCTTTCTACCATGGATACCGATTACGAAGGTGAATTGTTTATCGACGGCACACTCATGCGCAATAAAAGTGAAGGCGAATTGGCAAGAGTTAGAAATGAAAAAATTGGGTTTATTTTCCAGTTTCATTATTTGCTAAACGAGTTTTCAGTCCTCCAAAATGTAATGTTACCCGGACTCAAATTGGGCATTCATTCAGAAAAGGAGGTGGAACATCGTGCTTATGAAAAATTAAAAGTGCTGGGTATTGAAAATGAAGCACTAAAAAGACCAAATCAGTTGTCAGGCGGACAGAAGCAAAGAGTGGCCATTGCTCGCGCTCTGATCAATGATCCTGTTATCATTATGGGGGATGAGCCTACTGGTAATTTGGATAAAAAAAACAGTGAGATTGTATTCGAAATATTTCAGGAGTTAAGTTCTCTATTTAATCAATCGCTGCTGATTGTTACACACGATTATGAATTTGCCAAACGCACCCAGCGAATTATCCAAATGGAGGATGGCAAAATTATTTAAATTCATGTGAATATCTTTTATGCATGTACATCCCTTCCGTTTAAGCGCATTGGTATTCATTATACTTTTTACTTAGAATAAATTAATGGAGAAAATGCTAATCTTATCTCCATTCATTCTTTCCTAAAAAATGTTTTACATTATGCATCAGACCGTTTAATTTATTTTTTGGTCACAACACTACTTTTCGAAATTATCCCCAACTATTAAAACTAAAGTTAAAGTTCAAGTCAATAATATTTTTGACTTTAACTGCCGGCGTTTTGTGCTTTAATACTTTCAATAAGAATGCGGATGCCATCCTTAGGAGCAGTTGCAGTCATGCCAAATTTGTTTTCAAATTTAGTACTGTCGAAAAAATAGTCTTGTTCATATTGATAATTCATCTCTGGAAACTCCCTCATTATTGGGATAAACAAACCAAGTATTTTTAGCAACCATACAGGCACAGTTTGTATTTTAGCTTCTACTTTAAGCTCATTGGCAATCAATTGAATCCATTGACGATTTGTTAATTTCTCCTTGGTTGTCGGAACGTGCCACACTTGATTATAGGCATCTATGGTGTTTCCAAGTATAGCCGTTGCCTTGGCCGCATCTGGTGTAAATGTGTACGAATGAATTTTGTCGATATTACCAAACGCCTGTGCTTTTTTCCCCTTCATAAAATTATCAACTACCATCAAGTTTAGGGCACTGCTTCTATTGTCGGGGCCATAAAAATCAGCCGATCTGGCAATAAGAGCTGTAAGTGTTTTGTTTTCCACTTCCTTCATGATCATTTCATGCAGTTGCTGTCTGACTTCTCCCTTTCTGCTTGATGCCTGAATTGCTGAAGTCTCTGTCATATGGGGAATTGCAGATTTGTCATACATGTATACATTGTCGAAAAAAACAAGTTTGGCATTATGCTTTTTGCAAGCATGGATTACAGCCTCCATAAACGGCGGCCAGATTTTTTGCCAAACGCTTAATTTGTATTCGAATCCTATCACCACATACACTACTTCACTTCCGGCTATTGCCTGGTCTATTTGATTCAAATCATTTACATCGATTGGGTAAAGTTCATCAGTTTCGTTTACCTTTTTTGGATTTCTGCTAACCAATCGAATTTTATCGGTGTACTTCTTTAATTCTTTGGCTAATGGTATGCCGATTGCTCCTCCTGATCCTAGTATGGTTTGCATAATTTTGGTTTGAATGATTATAAATAATTTAAATCTTTATAAGTTATCCAATAATTTCTTGTTTAGTTTGAGAGATTAAAAATCATAAGTCCGGTTGTGAAATCTACCAAAGTCCTTTTTTATGGAGTGGCCAACCCCTCAGTTAATACTCCAAAATCTTTTAGCAATATTGTTCACTTTGAGGCTGAAAATTGGTTTTTTATTTTTTAAATCAAATAACTTATTGAATTGAATCTACCACTCAAAGATACTATATTTTAGTTTTATGTAACAAGGAGGGGGGATATTGTTTCTAAAGTCTTTTTGACAATTTTAATTAATTATATTCAACATGAGTCTTGATCTTTTGTTCAAAGTTATATTATCATGAATTGGAAGTACAATAATCCTTTCGATTATTTGCGAATTCTTTTTCGTCCTTATTTTTAACTTTATTTTTGATCAGATTTTGGAAGTTGTACTCCTTCTTTCTTTTAAATTAAGCCTCTTCGTAAAAGGAAGCAATTGTCTGAATTTTTATTTTATTAGAGGATCTTCTTTTTAAAAGCTCACGAATCAAATTTGGCAGCATCCCATTTTACACCGGTAGGAAATAGTTCTGCCTTTCTTTTTATCATTTCTTCGGCAATCAAAGCGCTGCTCCCACCTTGTTCTTCGAGTTTCGAAATAATGTTGAGATAACTTTTTTCATCCCGGTTTTGACTGAGTTTAAATACATTTTCCATTTTCTCTGCTCTAATTTCAAACCCAACGATGGCAGGCATCATTTTATCTACATATTGTTCAGGAAGATTGTCGATGAAAGTGAGTGATTGTTTATTCCCTTTTTCCATTTTTAGTGTCAGTTTTCGCATAAACTGTATCAACTCTTCATTGGTCATAAAAGAAACCTGACCACCGACATGAACACTCATATAATTCCAGGTAGAACCAACCTGAGGATTACTATACCAGCTAGCACTTACATAACAATTTGGTCCGGTAAATACAAGCAATGCGTTTGGATTTTCAACGAAAGCCTTATGGTGATCCGTGTTACGCATGATGTGTCCTTGCAAATACAGTTCGCCATTTCTTTCTTCCAATAAAACAGGGATCTGTGTGGCAACCTGTATGCCTGATAAAAAACTCCCGGTCATAAAGGCAAAACGATTATCCTCCATGAATTTTACAAGTGTTTGCTTTTCTTTTTCTTTAAAGTAGGTTAAATTGTACATTTAATTCTTTTTGATTATTGTTTATGAGCAATTAATACGGTGTGTATTTCGATTTGGGTAGGTGATTTTTCATATTTTATTTTAAACATTTTGTTTAACCTAAAATTATGTTCAGCTAATTGATTTATTAAATCCTCTAAATTATGGAAATAAAAATACGTTCTGTCTCCGGTACTACCTTCCTGATAGCCTGATTTTTCGGATTCTCCTTCTACAAAACTGATATACAAAAGTCCTTCGTTGTAGAGTAAGTTGGCAGCATCAAAAATAAAATTTTTGCAATCGTCCGGAGATAAATATGGCAGACAGAAACCACAAATTATGCCATCAAATTTTGTTTCGATTTGATCGATTTCTCTGCTGTCCATTATGGCGAAACTGGCTGTAGGGTTATTTTTTTTGGCAAGTGCTATCATATTTGGTGCGATGTCGATGCCGAAAATATCAAAGTCCGGTCGTTTGGATAAAAGATACTTACTGATATTCCCGGGCCCACACCCAATATCTAATATTTTGGCGTTTGTTTGAGTTATTGTATTGCAAAATAAGTCATAGCTTTCATTATATAGCTCTAAGTCCATAAACTTATCCTGGTATAATTCTGCAAGCTTGTTCCAGGTTTCAAATGTTTCTTTATACTTGTCCATATCCATAATTATACTAAAATGGATTTCATCTTCAAAGATAAATATTTTGGTCTCTATACAGTGAAGTTTTAATGCAATAAGCTTTAAACTAAAAAATGCATCTGAATTTTACGTTCTCTTAATTGTTCTTAACATCGAAGCAACTTGAGCTAAAGACAATGCATAATTGTCAAATTCCTCTCTGCAAGGCTGCGCCATGGTAAACAGAGAATAATGTCGGGACAACTATAAATTAACCGCTTTTTGACTAATTCTATCTATGAATAATTGTCTAATGGTCACTAAATGTGAAAATAAAACCAATGGAACTATTATAGATGGAAGCCAGTTAAATGGGAAATACAATACGGCAATGTTGGGTTGGTCGAAAGCAAATTTTTGAAAGGTAAATGGAGCGGACAGGATGGCATTCGTTACAATATTTAACAGAAGTCCAAGACAGATGAAATTCCAAATCAAAATTACTTTTCTACCTAATTGCTTTGTTTTAAAACCGAAATAAAAAATAAATGGCGCAGTCAATCCAGATAGAATATCAAAATTTCTACCCTCAAAGGTCATCAATTCTGGAACAGTCTTATATGCGAAAAGCCAGTACAAAACCATTTCAACCGGTATTCTGATTACATGCAAAATGCTTAAACTTTTTAGATCCAAATTATCCATGTAAAGTCTGCCTTGTGTCGTGTAAAATAGTCCGCCGGTAAAAAGTATCGGCGGTAGCACTAATAACAGAAATCGTGGTGGTATGGTGTCTGTTACGATATAAAAGTCTGAAAGTCCGATAACAGTCTGGAATACCAACCAAATGACTAAAATGAATAATGTAGTTTTGGAGTTATTAGCCGCTTTGTAAAAGAATCCTACTGTCCATATAGTAGTCAGTGCGAAAACTATGCTTACGTAAGAGGGTAAATTTTCCATGTTCTGTAGGTCTAATTATAAATTCAATTCTTGTATTGTCGAGTAGATGTCAAAATAGTCCTAAATTTCGTATAAATTTTTAATTTCTGGTTAATAAGATTTAGTGTTACGAAATGAAAAAAGCCTTGATTTTTTTGGTGCTTATTTGTACCAAGACAAAAAGAACAATGCAATATAATGGAATTTAAGACAACTTTAGTGAATAACGGGGTTCCCAAAACTGGTATCTTCCAAATTTTTTAGATGAATCCCAGATTTTGTCGAATAACAATCAGTCGTCATCATTTTTAAAAAAAGTTTACTTTATTACTCTTCAATAAATTTAAAAACTCAAAAACCAATAATAAATTAATTACTCAAAAGTAATAAATAAGTCTTGTATTGGTAATAATATTGCGGCTGAGCAATGACAAAATTATAATATAAGTAATGATGCCGATGGATTGCAAATCCAATTGGATATTGTATGTTTGCTCTTCAGCTTCTTTTAATTTTGTTTCTGCCAATTACAACTGGCGGATATCTTCTGTAAAATTCATCTGGGTCGCCTGTTTAATTTTTGTGGCACTAAACAAACTGTCATTGGCTTTTCTGTAAATTTCAGAATATTCAAAGGGACTGTCACAGTTGTAGTCCTGTAAATATCCAAAAGCAATTTTGCAGACGATATAATATTGAGCCAGTGATGAGTAATACTGACTTTCTCTGGTTGTGGATTTTTTTCTTGATTGCTTCTTTAATGGTTAAATCAAAATAAGCTACGACAAGAGCTTTGTTTCCAAGTTTACCCTGAATTCTGGCCAAAGACTCATATATCCAGTGGATATAATCATAATATTTGATTCGGAAGCAGATGTCGTAAGCCGTTTAGGCATACATTAAAGTAAAATCTAGTTCGTTAAGTTCATTATACGAATCTCCCAACAACCAATAAGACCGGAGCTGCATAATTTCATTGTTGTCTTTAATGGGGCAATGTCATACCCTTAAAAGCTTAACGCTATCGTTCTCTCAAAGTCTCCTTGTTCGTAAAAATACAATCGAAGATGAAGCTTTAAATCCTTTAACATTTCCAGATTGTTTGCTTTTTCAGCAACCTCTATCGACTTCAATCTATACTCTAAGCCCTTTACAGTATTTCCAAATGAAATGTAATCCATTCCGATCTGAGACAATGCCAAATGCTTCGATGATTTTGTCCTTATTTTTTAGGAATAGTACCAATATTCGTTGGGCATGTTGGAGGTCCACCATAGAGCCTTTGGTTTCCGGGTCGCCAAGAAATAAGTTTAAGGATTTTAATCGTTTGCTTTCATCTATTTCTGCTGAAAATGTTTGATATACGGAATCAATATCTAAAGTTTGCCCAACCAATATTTGAACACTCAAACAAAAACTTAAGAGAATTATTATTTTTTCATATTTAGTTTTACGAATCGAATCTTTTTTCTATCCGTTTACATTACTTCCTTCAATTTGTTTTATGAGCCTTCATATCGATTTCAATAAGCTGTCCTGAAATGGCTAAACCTTTTACTTAGAGTCAGGTACCGGTCGGAAATTACTTTTTGTAAATGGAATTCCTAATGCCCGATACTTTGATGAAGTCAACCATGTTTATCGAATAGACGTTCTCAGCTACAACATCATCAAAAGTATAGCCATAATGTTTTAATATTTTTTCCAGTTCGCTGTAGCAATTTTTCATTTGCTACACCATATCACCGTGAACCACTATATCCCTTTTGTCGTCCATGATAACGGCGCCGGATATTTTTAAGTCATCCCCATTTCTCATTGCAAATGAATGACCGAAAGATTTTTCTAGTTTGGTCTTAATAGAAAATATTCCACTTCATCAGGCTTTTCCACAGGTTCCTGGACTTCGTTTGCGGATTCCTTACTGGCGGTCAACAGGGAGATAAAAATTGCATGTTTAGTACAGATAAAATTTTGTATTTGATTTTCATGGTCTGGTTTTTAATTGATTACTCTTATCGGTTTTTAGCTACACTTGTTTTATTTTTCTTAAATGAGCATTCAAAGTTCTAAGCAGTAATTGCAATTTGTGGATAGAGCCAGCGATCCTGACATATGAGCTGCATTGCTAAACCATTCCCTGTTAAAACTAAATATTTATTTAGTTTTAACAGAGAATTATTTATTTAGGTGTAAGTTTCATTTCTTTCAGTATTTCATGAACAATTTCCTTGCGTGACAAATCAAAATCAATTGCACGATTTACATCATTTAATTTTTCAGTCTCAACTTGAACACAGTTTGAAAAATAGTAAACCCTATCTTTTGTTTCAAGGTAGCCAACATACCACCCAATATCCTTATTGCCGTATCCTCCCCAGCCGGTTTTTCCTCTTATGATATAATCCATTGTGTCCTTGATGATCATTATGTTTTTCACAATGTCGCTCGAACGCTGAGAAAATGGAAGTTCATTATCGTGAAGTCGTTTTAGAAAATCAATCTGTTGCTCCGGCGAGATCCGTAGTCCACCTGTGAGCCAAAACTGGTCAATACCACCTGAGGTGTCTACATTGCCATAGTTTGCTTTCTCCAGCCAGTGAAGCATTTGTTGTCCACCAACCCTTCTAGCCAATTCCTGATAATACCAGACCGTAGAGTTTGCGAAAGCTGACTTCAGGTCGTGGTCTTTGTCCCACACAGGATTCCTAACCACACTGTCCCACGGAATTACGAAGTCCTTATCTTTTATAACGCCTGTTTCAAGCCCGATAAGCGAATTACAAATTTTAAAAGTCGAAGCAGGGGAAAATGTTTGTTTGAACTGGCCTTGGTTGTAATAAATATACTTGTCGTTCTGAGGGTCGTAAAGTACGAAAGAACCCTCCACATGGAAGCGCTCATATAATGTTTTAAAGTCTTCCCGAATTTCAGTCGTTCCTTTTTGCTTACAACCTGTCAGTCCGAAAAAAGCTAATGCCAAAAGCAGTGTCGTAAGTTTGATTGTCTCCATATATTTGCTGTTAAAGAAGGAAGGTGAAAATACCATTTTATTATTTCTAAATCCAACAATTACTGTGTTTTATTTGGCTCATTTTAAGCATTCGGATTTCGTGATTTTGGTAAAAGACCTATAAAAACAAGGACTCTGATGAATCAACACTTATTGGTTACCATCCAAGTATTGAAATTTGACTATCTGTGGCTAGCATAAAGATCTATCTAACTGTTCCCGGCAGGTAACCACGAATTGTTATATCCATAATTTAAGGTATTTGGAATTGGAGTTGACATTCAGAAACTTAAATAGGGTTTAAACAATTAATCACAAATAGAATAAAATTTCAATATTTGTGAGGTGAGATTGTTAACAGATTCCGTATACCTCTATTCGTAAAAGTAAATTCGTATACTTTTTCTAAATATTTCCGAATGTATCTACACAGTCAGTTTTTTTGCTTCATCCTCACTAACCATGCATGCAGGGTCATTGGTCCTAACATTCTTGAATTCCATTGTAAGGTGGCAAAGCATTTTATTTTTGCCGAACATCCCAATGCAAAACCAAATTAAACTGTATTGCGTGCGTCATAAAATGGTTGAAATGATATAATATGGAAATAGAATTTGTTCAACTCCTGGAAATTAATAGATCATTTTATGTCAGCTTTGTGGCAAAGAATGGCTAACATTATTTCGACATAGAAAATTTAACTATTGAGTTCTCTACTGGTTTTAAATTGTGTAGATATTCATAAATGGCCGCTAAGTCATCTGTTGTCATGCCAGTATACATTGTCCATGGCATTGGCGTTTGAAATTCGCCCGATTTCACAATTATATGTTTGTAAGAACTATCTGAATACATTTTAAATCGAGTTATAAATTGTTCCTTTGTCCAATTTCCGATTCCTGTTGTCTTGTCGGGTGTTAGATTAGAAGATCTTACAATAGAACCGGAACCATCTGGTAACATAAATTCGAATCCTCCAGCAAATACTTCTCCAACAAATTTGCCTTTTTCTTGTTTGGTGTGGCAATCCATGCATCCTGCAGAAGTAACCATATACTTTCCATAGCTAACGACATCAGATTTTGATGGAATTTTTTTAAACTCCGATTTCTTTGGAAGGGTGTTTATAATGAAATTCATCGGAAAGTCTGAGCTTGATTTTTCAGGTTCATTTTTTATGGGTTCTATACTTCTGATATATGCAATTACAGCAGCGATATCATCCACATCCAATTGACCGAAATTATGATAGGGCATAATTGAAAATAAAGCTCTTCCATCTTTTGAAACACCTGTTGTTATAGCTCTGAAAATTTCTCCATCAGACCATTTACCTAGGTTGTAAGGGGTAATATTGCTTGAAATATATTTACCTGGAAACCCGGTTTTCTGATCAAAGACTTCCCCCCCTTGCCCTTCAGTCCCTGCAATAATTGGACCTGAAAATAATGTCCAATCCCTTTTTGAATGACAATCCATACACACCATAACATGATTTGCCAAATAGTATCCGCGTTCGATGTTTTCTGGACTCATTTCAACTTTTATTTCAGGAGGATTACCAACGGCAGGTAACATGTTTTTTACATAAATGAGTAGTAATGCAAACAGCAATAATATTACACAAAAAATATAAGCGAATATTTTCAAAAGTCTTTTCATAAGGTGATTTGTTTATTATAGTCTTTAAAAATGTAAATGCTCCAGAATACGCCAATTAATTGTATACCTGAATATGCCAATGTATTGGAAAGGTTATCATAGCTATAGGTTCCCTGAATTACATTTTTATACATAAAGAAAAACGGCACACAAACCAAAAGGGAACCAACACGCAACCATACTGGGAAAATTTTACAGAAACTTATTAGAAACAATGCAGGAACTAAGGGCAAGATAATTGTAGCCATTTTTTCTTCGTTAACGGCATTGATTGCACTGGATGCGAAGGATACACCATAAGCGATTCCAAACAGCGTAAAACCGGCCGCAGCAATATTTTGGCCCCTACTTCCAATATACCTGTTTGCCAACACACTGGCCATTATGGCCATAGAGTCGCCAACTTGCCATAGAGTCATTTGGGGATAACTGTTTTGAGAAAAGAAGGAGCCTGTTAATCCAAAGAGAAAATTAATGCTATAGCCAACAGCCATAATCATTAACAGAAGTTTGGTTTCTTTTTGAATATTCATTTTACAAGATTATTTATAGGATATAAATATTTTTTTATTTAAAATCAAAAGGCCAATAATAATAGCCCAAAGGGGGGCAAGAACAAGATACAGGTTAAGGGCGGTATCAGATATGGATTTTATTTCCAGGATATTTCCTAAACCATCCAATAATGAAATTATACCTACCAACATCGTAAACCATCCCATATAGGAATTCTCTTTCTTGATTAAAATTCCTATACCTGTCATCCAAACACCACATACAATTGTATCAAACAGATTCCATATACCGTTTCCAACCATTACTGAAAAAGATTCAAATATCAATTTGATGGTCTCTTGTTGGTCGGTGGAAGAAATGTGGAACTTTGACAGTAATGAAGGCCATGTAGCAGCAAGAATCGATGCGCCAATGGCCCCTGCCAGTATATATGATGTTCCGCAAAAGGTAATCAGATTTCGCCATGGTGTTTTACCCGAAAGCCATTCATGAATAAAAAACAACACAGGCAATAGCAATAAATAATATCCGAAAATGTCTGCAATCATGCTCCATCTGAGCATTCCGATATCCACACCCGGTAGGGAAAAAATCAGGATAGGATTAGAAAAAAATTCAAAGTTGAAACCCACGGAACCAGCGACTAATAGGTAGCTGATAAATCCAACTACACCGGATACTATTGTAATCCAAGCCACTGAATTTTTGTAATAATGTTTATCTTCCATTTGCCAGAAGTATTTTATGGACGGTTAATAATTATAGCAAATATTGGAAAGAGATGCCTGTTAAAAATTGTATAATTCGGACATTTTTTAAATTATCTGATAATATGTCCTGGCAGTCCTTTAATGGATTTCTGATATTCTTTGGGTGTGAGGTCAGTATAAGATTTAAATTCTCTGATAAAATGAGATTGGTCATAATACCCCGCCTCCAGTCCAATTTGTGTAAGGGATAAATCTGAAGTGTGCAGTAAATGCAAAGAGAAAAGATATTTATTGTAGAGTAAAAATGTTTCCAAATTCATTCCCAACCACTCCGTTGACAGACGCCTTAATTGACGGTCTGAAATTGGTATACTGTGGCAGAATTCCTTTACTTTAAGTTCATTTAATTTTTGTTTATAAAACAAGTTGTGAAAATGATCTATACCTTTATAATGTTTTGATTTTGAAATTTTCTGGTGTAGCCAATTTCTTATAGTTTCCACTTGTTCTTTAAATGTTTTCATCAAACTCAATTGATGGAATAATGTATTGAGTGATTTGCAAACCTCCGAACTCTCCACAACGTTATTGTTGAATTCCTGCACTGTTACATTAAACAACCCTTTTAGCCCTATGGCATTTAATTGAATGCCTAAAAATAATTGTTGTCCGCTTTTAATTAGATTGAATGGCTTAAAATTGATGCCGTTAATAAAGCAGTAAGGCAATGTCTTCTTAATATCCAAGGCATGGTTAATGTAAGTGATACTGTCTGAAAGATTAAAGATTATTTCAACTGTCCCTTTAGGCAATATTGTTTCTTTCATTTCAAGAATATTATATTCCTGTAGTCTCCAAATGCTTTTGATAAAATACCTTTCCTTTTCATCAGAAGGAAAATATATGTACGCATGGTTGGTCATTTGTGACTGCCGTTATCGGTATTTTTTGCCTTTCGTATAACTTTTTAGTATAGTACCCGATAGTTTAGCCAATGAGCTTAAACTTCGGATACAGAGGTAAAGTTAAGTAAAAATCTGAATGATTTAAATAAGGAGAGTATACTTTTTTTATCCATTTCGTACTATGAAAAATGTAGGACAGGCTAGGTGTTTCTATTTAATGCAATTAACCTGGGTGTTCATTTTTATAATTTGAACGGTATAGATTTTAAAATTCTAACACTTTGTGAAAATATTTTGTATTTTGTTATGGTGGTCATTGGTAATTTTTATCTACAATGAGTTTATTCTCTTTTATTTCAGTTTAAATTATAATGGATTAAAAGGCTATTTCTCCTGGATGCGTGAGTACTTTACCAAGGATTTTGGAAACAACATATTCAAAGGATTAACCTCCATTTGGATTTTGATCCGTATACCCCTTTATGAATTGAAACATTAAGCTATATCGTTAAATTTCCGCATTACGTTTTTGTTGTCTTTATGTAATTTAAGTAGTTTAAAACATCCCATTTTCGTTTACGATGTCGGCAGGAACAGCTTGTCCGAAGTCCCAAAGTTCTGCGATTTTGTCTTGGTCAAATTTAAAAATATGAATAACCGCGATTTCTATATTGCCATGTTTCAATTGCACACGAGAATGAACAGCAACTAAATTTCCATCCTCCAAAGATCTTTGGATTTCAAAAATCTTGTTGGGATTTTTTAACGCATTTTCTTCCATGGCAGTCATTAAAGTAAGTCTGTCTCCTTTAAAGTATGCATTATGGTGTATAAAATTGTCGGCTACGAATAATTCAAAAGCTTTGTGTGATTCTCCTTTTGAAGCAAGCATCAGAAAGTTTTCTGCGATTTCTCTTTTTGACATAAGATCTTAATTCTTCTTCTTTTCTGTTGTTTTAGTCAGAAATTTTTCAATCATGGGAAAGACCAGATCGCTTTCTTTAAAGTCAGGAGTTATGGTTGTTACCTCTCCGATATATTGCCCGTGTGAACCTGGAATGATGGCTAATTCAGAATTGGCAATTTGTCTATGCAATTCTATGGCGTGTTCTGGTGTGATTATGTCTTTGTCAGCTATGATAATTAAAGTAGATGCTTGGATAGATTTAATTTGCTCGTCCGGAATGTTTTTGAAATTTACCATTCTTTTAGCATCTCTGTCATGCATAACTTTTAGTCCGTTCGGGTCTTTTGCCACTTTTTTGTAACTTTCTTTTAGTTGTTCAGGCATATTTTCCAATTTAGCTTGTGACATAAAATCCCAAAACCATTCCGGTACGCCATTTCTTTTGGCAAGTGCTGAAGCTAAAATCAGTTTATCCACTAAAGAAGGATGACGAATGGCAATTTGCATTGCAGTTGTTCCTCCATTGCTGAAACCGAGAAAATCAGATTGGTCAATATTTAAATTTTTGAGAAGGGCAGCCACATCGTCCGCATCTTGTTCAAATGTAAGGTCAGCGTTTCGGTCATTGGTTCTTCCATGAGCTTGTAATTCCATGGCAATTACCATTCTTTTTTGAGCAAGCAATGGAATGATTTTTTCAAAACTTGTCTGTATGGTTGAGCCACCCCCGTGGATTAATACAATGGGTTTGCCTTGTCCGTATATTTCATAATACATGCTCAATCCATTTACTTCGGAATAAGCTTTTTTTAAAATCAAACTGTCATTCGCGATCATCTCCATACCGTTTATTTTCTTTTCAATTTTGTTAGGACACAAGGTTAGATTCAATATGGTTAATGCTAAATAAGTAATAATATTATTCATGTTTTATGTGTATATATCAAATAGATCCTCCTTTTAGTGGTCCACTTTTGGGGCTGTTTGTTTTTATTTTCTTGTTAATTTATATCTCAGGTGAGTGGTATAATTGGATGGGATTACCTCTGCAATTTGAATATCATAAATGTCTTTTTTTATACAGTCAAAAAGACGAATACCGCTTCCAAGAAAAACGGGAGCGATGTGAATGAAAAACTCGTCCACAAGCCCGGCATTGAGGAATTGTTGAATAATATTTGCACCTCCCTGTATTCTTATAACTTTGCCATTGGCTGATTTTCTTGCTTTTTCCAATGCACTATATATACCATCATTAATGAAATAAAAGACTGTTGTTCCTTTTTGAATCCAGGGTTCCCGTTTTTCATGTGTCAACACATAAACATCGGCCTGATATAAATCTTCCGGCCAATGGACTTCCCCTTCTTCAAACATTCTTTTTCCCATAATGTAGGAACCTGTTCTTGCGAAAACATCTTCAATGAGCTTACTGTCTGCGCCATATTCTTCGCCACCTTCCATTTTAATGTGTTTCCAAAAAGCTTTTTGTTTAAACATCCATTTGTGAATTTCCCCTGAAACGCCCCCCATAGGATTGTCTGGACTTCTGTTGTCCCCTGCGAAAAATCCATCCAATGAAATTCCGCTGTCGAAGATAATTTTGCTCATGAGATTTTATTTATTGGGGTCAAAGTTAATATTCTATTATTGTACAAATAGGCTGAAGTAATATTTTTGTACCTGCTGAACTTACTATGTGCTCATTTATTGTCTCGCAGTTTTTCTTTTTTATTGAGTTTGTTCAGAGTTTCCAGGATTCTCGCGACTTTGGTGTCGTCTGTTTTAGCGGAATAAATCCAATCTATGAATTCTTTTCTTTGTCCGTCCGTATAAGTTAAGAAGGTTTCGTAAGCATTCTTTTCTTCCTTTAAGCAAGTTAAAAATTCTTCCGGTATTTCTGTTGGCGCATGATCTGCATATAAAATAACTTTAACCCGGTCGCCTGCTTTTTTTCCAATTAATTTCCTTATTTCAGCTTTGACAGGTAAAAAAAGGCTACCGTTACCCATTGGCATTAATTTGTAATTCTTGATCTCAAAGTGGTCAATTCGACCTTTTACTTTAACCCAACCAAAAGGGGAATGTTTGTTTTGCAGAATTTCCGGTATGACTGCATATGTCCAGCCTCCTTTTCCGGGAAACTTTTCCAGCGTGTATTCACGGTCTACCAAAGGCTTTTCTAATTCCATACAAGAGTCACTTGGTTATAAATAGTATAGACTGCTGGATGAATACACACATGCGAAATGAATCATTATGATGATCCGGAATAAAGAAAGTATCATTGTGTATACACAGATCAAGAAATGCATTTATCTTATTCAGAAAGAAAGGAAAGTCTGAATAACATATGGTGTAGTAGTTCATGTGGTTATCGATTCTGTATTCATGGACATTCATTTTCGAGATTATCTTTAGTACAAATTTAATAATTTCAGGTAAATGGAGAGAATTCTTAAGTATACTAAATGGTTATGCTTATTGAAAATTTTTAATAGGATATATTTTATGGATTTAGTTAAAGGAGCGCTTAACTTAAATGGATTCTAAATCCTTTGTTAACTTAGTAGAATAGCTGGAAAACAACCAGAGAAACCATTTGCAATTCTATAAAATATTCGTAATTTTATGTGGACTATATCCTACAATTTTACCTGGTTAAATTATTCGGATTTCAAGGAATATATGTTTTTAAGGATAGAATAAATGAAATAACTAAAATGGGCACTGATTCACATATGTCAGACAGCATGAGACTCAGTTTTACTTTGTAATTACTTGGTTTTATATTCTTGCATTTGAAGTAAGATTTTCCTTTTTCAGACTAAATATTTACTTTATAGTCAACTTAAATGCAATTTCTTTTAAATTCCCTTTGCTTGGTAAAATTTTAATGGTGACTGTATTGAATTAAAATGCCTCATTGCGATAGCACTACATTTTTACCAAGTGTTTTAAAGCGCGTACCATCCTTTTGTAAAACGGTTAATGTAATGTGTCCTGTCTTGCTGGTTCTTAAGTCTTGTATGATGCCTGACTTCCCTTATGTGTTCCGCCCACAACAATACATTGGTCACCATTTTTTAACACTTCAGATATTATTTTATTTTTGATTTAAAATGGTAGTTTGACCACTTAATAGTTTCCATCCAGCTTTCCGTTTGATCAAAACACCTGTTTCCACAAGTTGGAAGGTCATTATTTTTCCATTTGAGTCAGTCATCATTGAATGTTGTCGTCCCGTGTATGTTGCAATGTCATTACTCAATGGAACAATTCTTAAAGATTCAAAAGAATTATCAATGGATTTAAATTTGGGTGCATTCTCTTCTAAAACATGAACAACACTGTCGTAAGATATACAACTTGAATACCCTGGAGGAACCCAAAAGAAATCCGGTGAATGGTCGAGGTAATTAAATTCTGCAGTCAGTCCTGATTTTCTGATGTCGTCGTAATAATTACTTAATGTCTGGCGTACATCCAACTCAATTCTTGCTTTATCATCTTTGGTCATCGTTGTGTATTCTTGACACGAAAAGATGGCAATGAAGATAAAAAGAAGGATTGCTTGTCGGGTCAAAGATGCTCGCTTTTTAGTTTGTTTCATTATGTTGTTTTTAGGTATTTACAATGATATCATACATTTTATAATGCTATCTGGTTTTTGCCAAAGAGTTTATAATTCCGCTTTGGTGGTAAAAATAAGTAAAAATTGGATTTTATCAATATGGTGGTAACCGGTCTTACTAATGCAATTAGCTGGTAAACCTAATGGAGTCTAAAGAATTTGGAATTCTTGGATTAAATATTTGTGTCTTCTATTTAGTTGTAGTATGCCTGCTATATCTAATCTGATCACCTCCAACTAAAATTCAAGCTGATCTGAAGAAAGCATTTGTGTATATTTGTTTGGAGGAATATTTACAAACACAAGGAACCACCATCAAATATTGACATACAAGAAAAACTGATATCCAGAAATTTTACATAACAATTTGGAACCAAAAATGAATCAATAACTTGGAATGAGTTTGTATTCACAGGGGAACATCATTGGATATACTGGTTTATATAATTGCATCAACCAGGCGGGACCGAAAATCGAATTTCTTTGACTTGGAATAAAATCTAATATATGCATTGCAAATTATAGAATTATTTTAATTAAAAATGATTTTATGTACTATTTTCTTACTCCCGGAAACCATTTGAAGGATGAAAATTCCGCTACCGACGAAGGATTTATTAATGACAACTTCTTCATTAGACATAACAAATTTTTGATAAAGTAGCTGCCCGTTCATGTTGTATAATCTCAGCATCTGTGGATTCCCATCTGCGTCTCCCGAATTGATAATAGTAATCGATTCAGAAGAGGGGTTTGGATAAATGGTGATTCCTGATTGTTGCTGGCTATTTTCTGTTGAATTGATCAGGGAGACAGTTTTAAAAAATTCCCAAAACAATTCCGCTTCAATTGGTGGATTTGGCAATTGATTAAGGTAGTTGGTACCATTGAAGTATTCATGTTCTAAGCCATAAAAGATACTCCATCTGAAGAAGGCCTTTGTTTCACCCGGCAGGGGATCTGTAAAAGTATAGTGGATATAGTAGGCATTTGAGTCTTTGGAATAATTCCAGCTCAAACCCATGGCAATAAGGTGGCTGGAAAGGTTATTCGAATTTACTGCAACTGCCGTGTCGTTAAATGGACAGGGTCTTCCCAACCTATCTATAAAATTGTGATCATGAGTACCTCTTATAGCCCAAGTAGGAACTTTTGGGTTCATTGGTTTAATATCTCTTTCATCAAGATTACCACTTCCGCACCCAACTGCTGCAAATACACCTGGCATTTCAATAGTTAATTTCGGGACCATCGTGCCACCACCTGAAAACCCGGAAGCATATATTTTTTTTGTATTTATTGGTATGATAGCTGAAATCGTATCCAACATTTTATAAAAAAAAGGAATATCATCTCTTAGGGTATCACCTGGACAAAGTATAGAAAGGGTATTTCCATGACTCCATTTTGTTTGAACCCCTTCAGTGGTGCAATAGATCGAAGCAGTGGGAAAAACTACGAGAAATTTTTCTTTCTCGGCGACTTCCTTCCATCCTGATATATTATAGAATTGTGGTCCGCTCTGATTGCTACCATGGAGCATAAAAACCAATGGGTAACCTCCCGAAGGTATGTTACCGGAAGGCCTGAAGATTACAAATTCACGTAATTCTTCATTGATGAACGTTGTTGCATCGATCCTTTGTTGAGCATAAAAATTATAGGAGTGTACTAATAAGATAAAAGTCAAGATTATTTTTAAATGTTGTTTCATTTCTTTTAAATTATGTGAAATCAAATATTATTATTAAATAAATGCCAGTTAAATTGTGATTCAACGGAAGGCGATCTAACTACCTGATATTGGAAATATTTATTGGAAAATAATTTTTTGAGAAATTGTTTTATCCTTTATACTTGCTTGAAAAATATAAAGACCAACGCCTAAATCCGATTTCCGAAATTGTATCACCTGACCTTGTGTTTGATGTCCAGTCAAGCGCAGTCTGCCATAAGCATCAAATACACCCCATGGAAAGGTTACATAATGTTCAGGAATGGAAATTTCTATTAGATCATTTGAAGGATTTGGAAGGGCAAGAATTTTATTTGAAATGTTCCTGGGGTGTTCTGTGTTTACAGTTACTGAGTTCTTAAAAAATTCCCAAAAAATTCTTGGCGCACTCACAGGATAATTCTCACCATTAGGATATTCATGCGTCATACCTTTTAATAAGGTGAAAAAATAAGGTTTGGAAATTTCACCGGGTAAATTTTTTGTAAACCTATAGGTGTGGGAACTGTCCTTTTCAGTTTTAGTAAATTCATTACTTAGTCCCTGACAAACCAATGCTCTGTTCAGTGGGTATTTCAAATAACTCAAAATGGAATCACCACCGAAAGGAAGCTCAGTAAATGGAGGAACTATAAAACCATCATCCAGCGTACCCAGCATAAACCAAACAGGAATTCTGTTAACTGGCCAACTGGAATCTCCGGCAGCCAGTGGTGAACTCGTTCCTGCAACTGCCGCAAATACATCACCGGCATCAATTGCCAGTTTATGAATCATTGAGCAGCCATTGGAAAATCCTGAACTGAATATCATTTTTTGATTAACAGGAAAGGTATCTGCAATCCGCTTTGCAAGCACTTTTAAAAAATTAACATCGTCCACATATTCTTGTGGAGGACCGGAGCAAGGATGATCCAAAACAGTACCATTTACCCATCTCGTAAGATGCTTCTCTATTCCATCCTCTACAAAGCACCAACTTAAAGCGGAAGGAAAAACCGTAATAAAATTTTCTTCTTCTCCTAGTTCTTTCCATCCGGATATATTATAAAATTTCAATCCATCCCCGCTTGTGCCATGCAACATAAATACAACTGGATATCCTCCGGAAGGAGGTGCAGTACTGGGTAACACAATAATGCTCTCCCGCATTCTCCCATCTACCATAAATTGTACATCAAATCGTCTCTGACTGTTGGATTGTAGAATGGCAATAAGTAAAATTCCGATGGTAATTATTCCTTTCATATTTAATAATTTGTTGAACAAATTTATGAGCAAGCCATTACTTGTCTTTCACCCATAAGGGTGATTTCATTTATTCAATTTAAATTCACCCTAAAGGGTTATTGCTTTCCAACCGCCAAATCCTATCTTTGAACGCGTAAAAAATATGGAAACCATCTTGCGAGTCTTTCTAATCATTTATTGTCTATTCTCTCTTTCCCTGAAAGCTCAGGAACAATTTTCTCCGCTTGATCGGGACCGGTTAGTTATGGATTTGTCTGAGCTATTGGATAATAAGCCGGACAATGTACTGGATGTAATAGAAAACTGGAGATTCAATTATCATCAAAGTAAATTCGATACTCTTGCAAATTTATGCCAAGTGTATAAAGCACAGGCCATGATTGAATTGGGCAACACGGAAAAGGCTGCACAATTGCTGGACTCACTGGTCAAGAAATCGGATCCGTATACCGAAGCTCTGGCTTTGAAATTATTGGCCGGAATTGATTTTAAAAATGGACGATTTTTTAGTTCCACCACCAAGATCAGATCTGCCTTGGAACTGGCGAAATCTAATCATGAGGAAGAGTTGATGGCTGAATTGCAGGAAGATTTGGCCCAGGTTTTTGATAAAATCAGTAAACCTGAAAAGGCAATACACTTTTATCGGCGATCCCTCTCATTGTTCTCCAAATTGAACAAAATTTCTGCAATGCAGAAAAATACTTTGGCTCTTGGCAGAATTTACCTTTCTCTTGAACGATTGGACTCTGCTCTTTTTTTTATAAACCAAAGTATTGATTTGGCCCAAATGAAAAAAAATATTCCTGCCATATATGAAGCCAGACTTGAGCTGGCAAATTTCTATTACATATGTAAGGACTACGCCAATCTACAGAACATATTACAAGATGTGGAAAAGGCCGAGGACAAACCAAAGGAAGATTTTTTTAAAGTCCGCCTACACGTATTGAAAGGAAATTATGCCATGGCTGTAAAATCAGAAGAAGCTTCACTGGTGGAATATGAGAAGGCTGAAGCATTATCGCATCAAGGGTTTACTCCGTTCATAGATTATTACATAAAGTCAAATCTTGCAGAAGCTTATTACAGAAAGGGTAATGTGCACAAAGCTTATGAATTAACCAAATACTTGAATCATAACAGCAACAGTTATTCCAGTAAGGAGAATAAAAACCTGGCTCAAGCAATTGAATTAAATTCCGAAGTAAATATCCGGGATCGGGAAATAGATTATCTTAAATTACAGAATCAACTTAAAGAGGAACGAATCAGACGGGAATTGTTGCTACGGGATGGACTAAGAAGAGAGAATCAACTTAAAGACTATACCTTAAAACAAGAACATCAATTGCATGAAGCCGTAACTCGGGAGCAAGCGTTACAAAGTCAGCAACTTCAACAAGAAAGGGCATTGAGTCAATCTCTGGTTCGTGAGAATGATTTAAGGAAAGCAACCCTTGTGGATGAACGGAATTTTCAAACCATTTTATGGTTTGGTATCTTGCTTCTGGCGGGGTTGTCTTTGATGGTTTTATTTTTACTTAGAAAGCAAAAGGAAAAAAATGCCATAATCCTTCGACAAACCAAAGATTTGGAATTTGTAAATAAGGAAGTTCACCATCGGGTTAAAAACAATCTGCAAGTGATTTCAAGTTTGCTGGATTTGCAATCCAATTACGCACAGGATAACGGTTACCAGAATCTATTGATGGAAAGCAAACATCGCGTTCAATCCATGGCATTTATACATCAAAATTTATATGCATCTTCTGGTTTAAATATGGTAGACATGCCTAACTATATTCAAAATCTGGTGGATCATTTGAGAACAGCTTATCAAAAAGATGGTGAAGAGGTCAAAATTCATGTAGATGTGGATCCTATACAATTGCATATGGATACGGTAGTCTCGATAGGCATGATCATTAATGAATTGGTGACCAATGCTTTGAAATATGCATTTTATAATGTCGGAGGTGGTAACATTCAGGTTAGTTTGAAAGAATCACATGAAAAAATTCATCTGGGAATTTCTGACGATGGAATCGGCATTCCGGATGGAATAGATATAGCCAGCAACAGCAGTTTTGGATATAAAATGATCCGGGCATTTGTTCAAAAGTTAAAGGGAAAAATGGATTTGAATAGATTTCAGGGAACGCAAGTACAGATTCAATTTACCAGAAGATAGCAATGGAGGAAATCAATTATAAAGTACGCGTACTCATTGTAGAAGATGAACCCCTCATCGCGGAAAACCTCGCCATGTATCTGAACAACAACGATTACGAAGTGGCTGGAATCGCTTATGATTATGAGGAAGGATTGCTCAAATTGAATGTGGCCAAACCGGATATTGTTTTATTGGATATCAATCTCGATGGAAATCAGGATGGAATAGATTTGGCAGGGTACATTCATCAAAAATTGGGTATCCCTTTTGTATTCTTGAGCTCTTACTCAGATAAGAATACCCTTGATCGTGCCAAACAGGTTCAGCCTTCAGGATATCTGGTAAAACCGTTCCATGAGAAAACCTTACTGACAACACTTGAGATTTCCCTGGCTAATTTCGCGGGATTCAATAATCTAAAGAACGTGGATTTGAACCTGGATAGAATTAATTTGTCTATTCATAGCCCTCTTTCACAAAGAGAATTTGAGGTGCTGCAATTGATATATGGTGGAAAAACTAACCAACAAATTAGTCAGGAATTGTTTATTTCCATCAACACTTTGAAACGTCACATCAACAATGCCTATATGCGGTTGGATGTAAATACCAGAACAACTGCAATTAAGAAGCTCAGAGATTTGATGAAGCTTAAATAGAACTAGATTTTTTAGCTGATCTTATTAAATAAGTTGAAAGATCTGCCTGTTTTTTTTAAGCTAATATTTTATCTCAATGTAACCTGTAGAAGATTAGATTATTGAATTGCTTAATTTTATAGCAAAACATTGTAAAAGATTAGATTAGGTAATCGTATATATTTTTAGCAGTTTTGGATAAACTTGATCTACAGACTGGAGCTACCTTTGCATGTTTGAATGTACAATAAATCAAGATTCGTGGGGTATTATATATTGGTGGCTTCCTTATTCCTTGTAGGCTCGGATGATATGGAACCTGAGTCGATGTATCCCGAATATTTTTAAATCCTGCCGTTTCCAATCTTTAAATTTTAATTATGATATTTAAACTTAAAATTTGTTTAATTTTTTTACAGATAACTTCCTGTGCAATTTCGGCTCAAAACTCTTATTCCATCAGTGGGAAAATTGTGGATGCAGATTCCAAGTCCATAGACCTTGCATTGGTATCCCTATCCATCGAACAGAAGGATTCTTCAATCCTATCCGATTACACTGACCTGGATGGCAGTTTTGAATTAAGTTCAGTACCTTGAAGGAAGCTATGTTTTGCATGTCCGTATGATTGGCTTTAAACCCCATAGGCAAAATTTACAGGTCAATGGGAATCAAAGCCAAATTGAATTAAAGGACATTATATTAATTGCGGATTTTCATCCATTGGAAGAAGTTGCCGTTACCGCAAAAGTACCCTTCATTGAACGAAAAATCGACCGGATAGTAGTTAATGTAGATGGAATCTTATCCGCTACCGCTGGCAATGCGCTTGAACTACTGGAACTCACACCGGGGATTACCCTGGACCAAAATGGAGGCATCAGGTTAAAGGGGAAGTCCGGAGTTGCTGTTTTTATAGATAACAAACCTAGCTACCTCTCAGGTCAGGAGCTGGAAAATTATCTGAAATCACTACCCGCAAGCTCATTTAAGCAAATAGAAATCATGACCAACCCTCCTGCAAAATATGAAGCGGCCGGAAATTCCGGAGTAATCAATATCATTACCAAAAGAACCAAAATTTTAGGATTCCATGGCAATACAGTTTTGAGTGTACAGCAAGGCCAATACACCAGAAGCAATAACAGTCTTAATCTTAATTTTAATCAAAATAAAATCAGCGTTTTTGCAAATATCAATGCAGGAGTAAGAAATAGTTTTCAGGATTTGAACATCAACAGATATTACAGAAATGATTTGAACATGCATACCTCATCCTTTGCACAAAATTCATTTATTGTCAAAGATGGCCGGTCCGCCAATGCTAAAATTGGACTTGATTATTATGTAACCAATAATGCAACTTTAGGTATATCAGCAAGAGGTCTTTTCAATCCTACCGGTGATCAAACAAATAATGTGGCTTATGTAAGGGATGACCAATCCGCTTTAATCCAACGCGTTGTTGCGGAAAACACTACAGAGAGCAATTTTGACAATGCCACATTCAACATCTATTATAAACAACAGTTGGACACGTTTGGTACTTCCTTATCCATGGATGCAGATTATGTGACCTACCATTCCCTTAGCGAACAGCTTTTCAAAAACTATCTTTACAATTCATCTGGCATGCTGGATTATCAAGATCAAATCAATGGGAATATCCCTTCTGATATAAAAATCTATGCAGTTAAGTTTGATTTTAGTAAACCCATAAGTAAGTTATCTAAACTGGAACTTGGCGTAAAATCTGCCTTCACGGAAACCGACAACGAAGCCATATATTCAAATACCATAAAGAATGTTACTGTTCCGGACTACAATTTGAGCAACAGGTTCCTTTACAAGGAATGGATTCATGCTGCGTATCTTAATTACTCCAGAAATTTCAATCGTGTAGGGATGCAGTTTGGATTGCGGGCTGAAACAACCAGCTTAAAAGGGAATCAATTGGGGAATGTTGAAAAAACCGATACCAGTTTTACAAGAACTTATGCAAATCTTTTTCCCACTTTTTATGCTTCCTGGCAAGCTGATGCATCCGGGCATCATAATTGGGGATTTTCATTTGGCCGTAGAATTGACAGACCTTTTTTTCAAGACCTGAACCCATTTATCAGCCCCTTGGATAAGTTTACTTTTTACAGCGGAAACCCTAATCTTTTACCGACTTATTCAAGCAATTTTTCCTTGTCTTATTCTTATAAAAATTTCATAAACACCTCCCTCAATTATTCCATTACGACGGATGGGATCAACGAGACTCTTGAAATTAAAGACAGCATCTATTACAGTCGTCCGGGAAATATCTCCACCAATGATGCCATTTCATTGTCTATAGACGCCTCCAGATCACTTTACAAATGGTATCGGATAAATATGTATCTGGAGTTGGGACATCAGATTTTCAAGAGTGATTTGTATGCTCAACAACTGAGTGCAGAGGGGACTTATTATGTAGTTTCAATGAACAATAGTTTTCAATTCAACAAGGGTTGGAACGCCGACATCCGTGGTGATTATCAGAGTGACATTGTTTATGCACAACTGCTTATCAAAAGTTTTGGTACTTTGAACTTTTCCCTTCAGAAAAAGATATTAAAAGAGAAGGGTAGCCTTAAATTAGGGGTGAGTGATATTTTGTACACCAGAAGGGCTGATGGCATAATAAATAACCTTAGAAATACAACTGCGGATTGGAACAGTAGATTAGATACAAGATCTGTTTCTTTGTCTTTTTCTTATCGTTTTGGTAAATCCAGCACTGAAAAACCACAGCATAAAAGCACGGGGTCTGAAAGTGAACAGAATAGGGTCAAGAGTTAATGGGGTCCTGTATGGTTATAATGAGGAATTCGGTAGTATTCAGCGGAATTTATTTATCGGCTGTTTGGAAGAATTGGTCGAAAAATATTTACTTCTTGTTGACGAATTCTTACTTTTAGGCTTAATAATTTTATTATGTATGTTACTGTGGATGACAATGGCGTAAGGAGCAATGGCCAAAATCACGATGGCAATATTGTAATGTATTCTTCTTGCAAAAATTTTGAATCAAAACTGCCATTCAGGAATTTTTCTATCAAATACGTCATGCAGGGGGATGAACTGTATAGACTTAAGGAACGGGATTATCTGTTGCACCAGGGCGAATATCTATTATGCAATTACCATTGTGAAGGTAAAGTGAGCATTGACAGCAAAGCACATGTTAAAGGTATTTGTATCGACATTGCTCGCGATGTGCTTTCGGAAGTTGTTGCCATCCATAAAGCACCGGATTCTAACATGGCGGATTTGTCCTTGGACGATTTTTTTAATTCACCAGACTTTTTGGAACATCAATTTCAATCCAATCAAACCCACTTGGGAAAAGAATTATTAAATCTGGATGCAATCCTTCTAAGAAATCCAAATGGTGATTATCAATTTAATAAAGAATTTTTCTATAAGCTTTCTGAAAATATTCTTGCTGACTACATACCTGTAGTGAAACAATTACAATCTATAAGATGTGTTAAATCTGCAACGAAGAGAGATTTGTTGAAGAAGTTGGCAAAAGGCAAATCATATATTGACCAATATTTTACCACGGACATAGATATTTCGCAAATAGCATTGGAATCTAATTTATCTCAATACCATTTTTTTAGGTTGTTTAAAAATACTTATGGTCAAAGTCCATATCAATACATTAAACAAAAAAGAATGCAGAAGGCCAATGATCTTTTAAAAAGACAACCCATGCCTTTGGCAAATTTGGCTACTGAAGTTGGATACAGTGATATCCACTCCTTCAGCAAAGCATTTAAGCAATTTTTTGGTAAGTCACCATCTAAAATATTGTGGTAGTAAATTGGACTATTTTGTCACTTGCATGATTTGAGTGCTGGTTTTAATTAGATAAATCATTTATCCAGGATAACAATTTTTCTGGAAATTTCAGCACCGCCTGCTTTTTTAATACGTATGAAATAAATACCTGGCATCATATTTCCCGATGTATTTAGAATAAGGCTGATTTTTCCTTCCGGAGTATACGTGGGTTTTATTTTTTCTAAAGTGTAGTTTGTGAGATTTACAATTTCTATTTCAGATTCATTTAAGTTCTCACCATATACATCCACATATACAAGTGAATTGGATGGGTTGGGGTAGATATGAATGGAATTTTTATTTTCTTGATAAGATATGCCTGTAATGGATTCATCATTAATATTGATTTCATCTATAAAAATATTGTTTGAACCACTTGCTCTTGGATCACTTTTGAAATAAAATCTGAATTTAACGCTTGGCTGATTTTTAAATAAAGATTCAAAATTATTGGTTAGGTTTAGTTTACGCCAATCCTTTGATGTTTTAGGATAAAACGCAGATGCATTAATCCCCCCGGTTAAATTGGACATTATCTGTGTGCTGTGTATTCCCTGATATAGATTCCACGTTCTGCCACAGTCCAAGGTATATTCTAACCTGAATGAATCGGCTTGATTGGGGTACTTTTTAGCATAGGCATAGTAAAAGGACATACTCGGTTTATTGTTTTGTGAAAGATCATAGTAAGGTGTTTCAAGATAGGATCTATGGTCTGAAAAATTCCCGCTGGCATGATTTAAAAAAACACATGCCTGCGAATTGGCTGCGCCTGCAGTCTTAATCACCTCCCATTGAATTCCTGATGCTTCTAGATTATAAGCACTAAATTCATTTGGCAAACTTCCATTCTCAAAAGAATACATTTGTGGAGTAGTCAAGCCCTTTTCTCCATCCGATACCTTAACGAATTTTGAAATGCTGTCCATTTTTTGTGTTCCTCTTAATAAAAGTTTTATTTCAAAAATTCCGGTATCCGGAAATCTTACATCAATGACTGGATCATTAGAAACTGAAGGGTTCCCGCCTTCTATGATCCATGTAATTTGAGCACTGTCTGCCCCTGTCTGACTTTGATTGGAAAAAGTAATCGTCTCACCCTTGCAGATTGCATTATAGGAAGCAGCAAATTCTGCTTTAATTATGCAGGGTTGATTGCCATTTACGCCAGTAAAATTTATGTTGGACATGCTCACCAATTGATTCCTGCCGTTTAAGCCCAATTCAATCGTCTCGTGCATATATTCGGACTGCCCAGTGGTAAACATCAGTTTACATGGTGCATAATCCATATAATTTTGAACATTTTCCTGTACGGTTGGATCACAAATTGTCGAATTGTTGACATTGCAGCTTACAAAGCCCTTGGTTATTGGCGTATCTTCCACATAGTCATCTCCACATGCCACTCCAGGGGCATTGCTTACACCCCAGATATGGGGCAAACCAAACCAATGTCCGACTTCATGGGTAAGAGCTCTTGAATTCGCCGTCGTTGCCGTCCCGATACTACCTACTAACCAGGATTCACTCACAATAGCATCGGCATAATTAGGGATGCCGATTCCGGGTAAAAAAGTATAGGCAGGTGCAATGTTTATAGATTTTACAATGTAAAAGTTTAAATATTTCTCCGGCGGCCAGGTATAAGTAAAATCTTGCAGGCTGTCGGCATTCCAGAAAGTTTTACTGGTAAAATGTCTGGTGATGCCATTGGTGCAATTTCCTTCAGGGTCTATACCCGCCAGCACAAATTTAAATCCAACGTTGGCTATTTTATCCTTGAATGCAGAAACAACCTGGGCAGTATCTGCATTAAGTTTCTGATAATCACGATTCAGTATTCTTACTTGATCATAAATTTGTTCGTCACTAATATTCTCAGGACCACCCAGATGTAGAATATGAAATACCACCGGAATGGTAATGGTTTCTGAGGTTGGTCCATCCTGATTTGTATTTATTTTTGAATTTACAGCTCTTTGAATGTTTTGAACGGCCCGTTCATAATTGCTTTTTAAATCCGGATTTATTTCAAACCATTTTGTGGTGGCTTCGTGCTGTCCACATAAATGCAAATCTTGTGACCTCAATGAAATAGAACTTATAAAAAAATAAAAAGACAGAATTATACTTTTGCACAATTTGGTTATCATAATTTTTACTTTGATGCAAAAGTATGGGTAAGGGTTTATTAAGCACTTGTCCAATCCTGCTAATTTGAATTAAATTGAATCCCAGGAATAATTTTAACTAAATATTTTTCTGAAGGATTGATTTTGAAACATTAATTTGCTATTCCTGAATCTAAGCATAAAGCAATTTTTGTCGTATAAGAAAATTAACATATTTGAGGTTTAAAATTCAATTTTATGATAATACCCATAGAATTAGTACTTGGTTAGAGGGATAGTACCATTTTTAGAATATAAAAAGGTGAATCCGAATAATGAGATGTGGACTAATTTAAAATAATAGTATTAACGAATCTACACAAGGTTATTGCCAAAACAATCGGGTAGAAGAAATTGCTTAATTTGTTAATCCATCAATATGAAAATTTGACCACCATAATTATGGAAGAACTATTAATAATTCTAAACTATATTGTTAAGCCCCGCTTGCAGTGGGCAGGAAATTTCTAGACCAAAAAAAATAATATAGCGAATCACCGGATTAAAGATTTACCCTCGGAATATTAATTTCCATTATACATGCCTATCAGTCAGTAATCAATATTTTTTTTGTAATGATTATTCTGTTGTTTTGTGCCAACCTAACAAAATATAACCCGCACGGAAGATTATCACGAGATAGAGTAACTGTGTGTCCCGATATGTTTTTTATTTGTCTAACGGTCTCCCCAAAAACATTGTCCATGGTAAGCGTTACATTTTCTAAAAAATGTTCTGATTTTAAAACTGAATGTGTAGAAAATGGATTGGGAAAAATAGTCAATTTATTTTCAGCTTCCTGTTTGTCTATACCTGACGAACAAGAATTATAGGTAAGAATTTTTACACCCGTCCAGTTAGAGGAAAATGGAACAACTGCACAGATATAGGAAAGATAAATCTCATTTTGCCACATCCCAATTCCCCAAGTACCAATATTATTTGAAACACCCCCATAAAAATTACAGGAGTCGGGTAATGCAGGGTTGGAAACATCAATCACTTGCATATCACTTTTTCCACAAGACATAAAAATTAGTTTACAATTCTTTTCAAATTTTATTTCATTGCAATGGCTTGGACTGGTAAACCAGTTATTGTTCGGAGCATTATATGGATTCCACCAACCGAGCAATTGAATATTGCTGGTGTCGGAAATATCCAGAACTTCCATTCCTGCATAATCTACAGCGACATAAAGAAGCGAATCATCCAACACGCAATTGTTGTATGCTTTCGGATGGTCAAGTGGAGTGTACATGACGGGATTGCACCAGTGTCCCGTTTCTACTGGCGATAGTTTATTGGTGCAATTTATAATTCGGATTCCGCCTGCATCATAACATAAGTATACAATGCTGTTCCTTACTTCCATTCCTCTTGCATTGTATTTTTTAGGATCTGGATTTCTAATGGGAGGATAATTTAGGCTTGGTATAAACTGAGAGACCAGGCGGATATTATTTTTATTTGTTACATCCAAAATGACTAGTCCGTTATTCATTGCGCCTAAATATGCGTAGTTTCCTTCTACTTTGACAATGCCTGCACCGCCGACTGGAGATGAATTTAGTTTTTCAAAATCAGTTACCAATGGTGAACTTGGATTGCTAACATCCACAATGGCCATTCCCGATTTTTGGGGATTTGTAAAAGAATTACCTAATGCGAGGTATAGATAATTTCCGTTTTGAGAAACACTCATCACATCAAGCGCGTCGTATAGAGATGTAGGAACAGTGGCCACAAGAGATGGCGTTGCTATAACAGATATGTCATAAATTTTTAACCCCGCCTCTTTATTTGCTACAAACAAATAGGGACGATTAAGTTCATCATGCATCATGGTCATGGTCATATTGGAACAAGTAGATGCAATTTCCGATTGCAATTGAATATTGAGGGTATTGCAATTCTGGGAATAAGCAGCAAACTGAAAGAACAATGTTAATATTGTCCAGCAGAATATTTTATTTATTTTTTTCATATATCCTGATTAATATTTTCATGGGAACTTTTAAAACTAGTTTTTAGGTAGCTTGAATTTATTCTTATGTTTTTTGTTTATTTCTGGCTACCTGCATACGGTGAAAATACCATCTTTTTTATTCATTATTCCAAAAAATACATTTTATGAGATTATGCCGGGCAGTTTTATGAGTAAGAGGGGCAACTTTTTTTTGTTTCCCATGTAAGTTCGAGAAAATAATTAAGTTCTGAAAGTCTTAAAAAAAGTCAATCTGGAAAGAAAAATGAATCTTTATAGTAAAGTGAATCCGAATTTATTAATTTTTCTGTGACTCCTTGAGCCCCAATTATTAAAAAACAGAATTGGATACCTAAGCTTGCACAGGGATGATTTTCCCGAAGGAAAACAAAGTGAAGATGGCGAAAAGGTGCTCTGTTTAACTGAATTTTAGAAGATGTCAGCAGATCTTGGAGTGCCGCAGGTAAATGAAAGCAAGTAATAGAAAATCATTTGGTATCTCAGGATTTGGCAACGGCTGAATGTTAAGTTGGTAAAATCCAGTACGGAAATCAATTATATTCATCATAAAATCACTCTTAGCCTTGTTTAAAGAGCCATTGACTTTACTAATAACTAGAACTTATTTGTGCCTGGCTAACCAGTTTTTTACTTCTTCTCGATATGCATAAAGTACTTCGTTACATTGCTCTGTATCAACATATACGCGATTTTTAGCAGGGGGCGTTTTCATAACTTCATACAATTTTAGTACATTCGGTTTAAATACCTCTATGCTGCCATTGAATTGTTCCTCCAAAACTCGGAGCAAGGGCCCTACATCAAAGGCCCCATTATCGTATGGGTTCTTAATGCCTTCTTCCATATCCGCAATCATCACAGAAAAACTTTTAACTATTGGTTCAATAAACCGTTCAGGATGTTCTACTTTGTTCTCATCCAAAAAATCGAACACTCTATAAGGGCTACTGCGTTCCAATGTGCCTATCAATTCATCTTCCATATTTTTGTTGGCTTTTATTTTAGCCAATGCCGCATTACGTATTTGTTCATCGTAAGTTTTACTAATATAATATAAGAGAGACATTACGTCTTGATACTTTTCAATGTTACGCATTGCAGAATTGAATGCCAACTCTCGTTCATCTAATTTTTTATAAGATTTTGATATTAAATCTGACATTATTTTGGGTGTCAAAATCCATAAAAACCCTAATAGACAACCAATTGCCAAAGAGACTTTAAACAAAATTGGCGACCATGTTTCCCGCCATTCTGGTTTTAAAAAAATGAAATAAGGTATGAGTATCAATAATGGCAACCAAATGGCACCATAAGATATAAAGAAGGAAAACGAACGGGCGAAACCTGTTATATGATAATATTTATGGTATTCCGTTTTCCCAAGCGTACACATAGCAATTGACATCATGCCAAGCCATATTAATGCAACGATAACGTTTCGTTTTAATGTACTATCGGAAATCCAGTTAAAACCTCCATTTGCTGCAATTTTTATCGTTAACAACAGGCTAAATACAGCATAAGCTGAAATTAATACAAAAGCAGAATATGCACGGCCAAACTGATCTCCACCAGAAGATGTTGTCTGAGCGAATATGGCTATTAGGATATATGTCAGGAATGTTAGCCAAAATAGTAAAAAAGCCGATCATAATTGAATGGTTTAATAAATTATTGAACTCTTTGGATTAATTCACAAATATTGCAACTTTTTCATGGTTTTGTATTTTATTTATTTTGGTCCAAAAGCGTTCATGTATGGGTCAAACTTTTTTCTTCCAAAAGATTTGTGCTTTAAAAGAGACAAGCTGTGTTAAGAAGATACCATGAAATAGTATTCATAGTTGTATTCTGTATTTATTGAGGTATAATGTTGCAGTTATGCTATATGTAGAATGATAACGTCCTCGTTCACTGTGTTGAATCACAAGTTAATTGTCTCAAGGTCAACTTGTATTGGAAAAACTAGTTTTTCGTGGTCAATTTTTATTTTTTTCTTGTCAACGATTACGTCTGAAAAAACGAGAGTTGTAAAGTCATTGAGCGTATTTGAAAATTTATCAGAGGTGATATTTGCCTTAATAAACCAACTGTCGTGAAGCAGTCCTGAATACTTGTGGTAAAGTCCACGTCGTTGTTCATTTTCAGCAACCAATTTATTGTTCACTTCAAAAGTCGTTGCTTCAATTTCAATGTCCACATAATGGTCAGCTAACAAAGGTGCAATGTCTTAAATGTTTCTTATCATATTGTTGTTAGTCGTTGTCGTCATAGCCTTGCTGGTAAAGATTTATAGCTTGGGGCTGTTTGCTTTTGTTGAATTTACTTCAGGAAAGTTAATTAAAAAAGCAACAATTGAATAAAAAGATCATTCCATCCCTATTCCTCCATTTCGTTTTTTTAGCTTCCAGGGAATTTATTACTTAAGGGAACCGCACTCACGCCACGCGCTCAACGAAAGCAAATCGCGCCAAGCCCATGTTATAGGATGTGCTCCTTTCAAATCATTCCCTCTACAAAATACATATTAATCTCCCCCTTATTCTTCGCCTGAATTTTTCCGCGGTGCTCGCATTTGAATTTGTCTTTCACCAATTCATAGGTACTACCGCTAATGTTTATTTTTCCTACTTCTGAGCTTTGTTCCATACGGGCTGCAATGTTAACCGTATCACCCCAGATGTCGTAAGCATATTTCTTAACGCCTACCACACCCGCCACAACAGGACCTGTGTGAATACCTATTCTTAATTCAAAAGAAATTTCTCCTTTGGCTTCCTTTTCCTTTTTGCGCTGCAACATATAATTGCGAATTTCAAAAGCAGCATTCAACATATCCAAAGCATGAGTGTAATTGCTAACTGGCAAACCGCTTGCACAGAGGTAAGCATCGCCAATGGTTTTTATTTTTTCAATGTTGTATTTACTTAAGATAGTATCAAAGGCACTAAAGCAGGCATGTATTTCGTCCACTAACAGTTCAGCGCTTATTTTTTCGCTCACCTTGGTAAAATCCTTGAAGTCGGTGAACATGACGGTAACCATGGTAAATGCTTTTGCTTTGGCTGTGCCTGAGGTTTTAATTTCAACGGCCACTTCACTGGGAAGAATATTTAGCAATAAATCTTCGCTTCGCTTTTTCTCTTCTTCTGCTCTTTGCTTTTCTTTCTTTGTTTTATTACGCTGACGGAAAAAAACTCCTGCAAATAGCAGCACTATGATAAAACCTACCAAAAAAACATTGCGCAGTAGCTTTTGTCTTTTTAACTCAGAATCGGTGTGAGCTTTTGTTTCGGCTTCCTTTTTATCAAACTCAAACTGCATCTTTGTTTGAAGTGACTTCTTGATGGCTTCTTCATTATTTAAACTATCTCGGTATAGAATATATTTCTTATGATTTTCATAAGCGTCTTTAAAATTACCAAGTGCACTGTCAGCTAGAGCAAGTCCTTCATAGCTATCTCTTAATATCGGTAGAGCAGCAATTTCTTTTCCAAGTTTTAAGCCTTTTAACAACCAGGCCTTTCCTTCTCTTGCCTCTTGAATTTTAATTTTAATGCTTCCAATATTTATAAAGCTTGTTGCAATTGCCTCTTTGTCTCCGATCTCATCAAATAATTTCAAAGCAGCGAGGTGATATTTGATCGCTTCTTCGTAATTTCCTTGGTCCAGATAAGTTACTCCAATGTTGTTGTATGAAGTCGCAATGCCTTTTTTGTCCCCGACATCTTCCTTTATTTTTGAAGACGCAAAGTAATTCTTCAGGGCTTCTGAATAATTGCCCTGCTTCTTTAATATATTACCAATGTTATTAAAAGAAATCGCAATGCCTTTTTGATCACCGGTTTCTTCCTTAGTTTTTAACGAAGCAGAATAATGCTTCAGCGCTTCCGAGTAATTACCCTGTTCAAAATATATATTTCCGATGTTGTTATAAGACGCAGAAACACCTTTCTTATCTCCTATTTCTTCGCGAATTTTCAATGCAGCAAAATAGTTCTTAATCCCCTCTGGGAAATTGCCGAGTTTATTGTAGATAATTCCAATGGTGTTATAAGCATTGGCAATGCCCTTTTTAAAACCAATAAGCTGCGAAATAGCGAGCGCATCATCAGCATATTTTTTAGCATTTAAGTAGTCAGAAACCATTATGCATTCCCAACTGATTTTATTCAAAATGTCTACCTTTAATGTGTCGCTTTCATCAGGCAAAAGGTCATTGTGCAGTTCGAGTTTTTTTGCATCATAATTTTTTAATGCCTGCTGAAGGGAATCAATTGCCTGATTCTGTGCAAATGAAACAATTGCGCAAAGGGTTAAATAAAGAGTCATGATATTATTCATTCTGTTTGTTTCAATCAGTTTGTTTGGTAAAAGAAATTTCGCATAAGCATATCCGATAACGAATTTGGCATAAACGCTGCACCGCCAAACCTTTGCAGCCAAAAGTAAGGAATTAATTTTTCATTACCGTAAAAAATTAAAAGTGAATGATTTTTGATGCTTTGCTGTGTAGCGTTTATGCCATGTTATGGACTGTTTTTTTATTTCAATTTTAACTTCTTTTAATTTAGTTTCATTAGACTCTCCTGGCATTCGCAGTTTGATTTCACTAAAGATTATGATATCACCATTTTTTATGGATTCTAATTTATCATAATTCTGTTTTTCAAAATTATCGCCAAAATTTATTAATTGTAGAAATAATTTGTTATTTCGTAAAACTTCTATTTTGTATGAATTTAATTTGATTCATCCTTGTATGTCATAAAACTCAATCAGTATGATAATTCCTCTTTGAGCTAGAAAAATTCCTCTTGTCATACTTCCTGATTCGATGTTTCCAATCATTGCTCTTTGTTCTGGCCATTTTTTGATTCAGTATTTTTGCTCGCCAATCTTAATGGTATCAAAATGTTTAACTTTATAGATAGTCAAAGTAGCAAGTCCAATTGAATCTGGGATAAATGTATATTGACAACGATTTCCTAAGTCATACGAATTCATTATCTTACCATTATCTGTTCTAAGAAATATGGATTCGCATTTTTCATTCTCTACAATAATCTTTAATTTATTTTCAATCTTAGGATATGCATAATTTAATCTCGTGTTTTCAATCGCAATAATTTAGACGTTTGTTTTGCTTGTTTTTATTATGCAAAGCAATATAATAATGTATCGCATATTCATTTGTCAATTTTTGAAATAGCCAATAACTCATATATAACGGCCATATCAAGGCACAAGTCTGTCTACCTGCATTGAGATTTGTTTAATAAGAGGTGTACATATCTATTCCAAAAATAATTAACTTTACTTACATAGTATGAAAGGATCGGTAATTATTTGTTTGTGCTTCGTGCCAATATTAGGAAAAATTTCAGCAGCCTTGCGGCTGCCGTTCCCTTTTCTGCAGTTACTTTCCGATACAAATTGTTAAGTTAAAATGTAAAGCCTTATCAATAAGGCGTTTCAGGGGTTGCGTATTTATTTGGGCAACAACTGGGCAACAAAACCCACTAAAACAAGTGCAAGTACAGCACAAAGAAAAGAAAATATTTAGTTTAGTGTAGAGTGTGTTTGTCCTTATCATAAGCAAAAGGCGAAGATAAGTTTTTACACTATCTTAATTGACTAACAACTGCTTCCAATTGTAAGCCCATATACTGGCAGAACTCTTCAACGGTAACAACTTGGTGTTGCTCTTTGTTGAAGTACTCTTTAATCCTCTTAATAAGGTATCTACCATATCTGTCGCTTTTGCCTGTGATTATCTGAATGTCTTTCGGATAAATACACAGTCTGTTCATCATTACAATACTTATTTCATACACTATCCATACTTCGGATAGGATGTATCTATTGCAAAGATATTACTTATTTATGAGCGGTAAAAGTGTGTTTGTTGGAATAATGTGGTAATAACGGAAATAGCGGAAGGGCAGGTTTGTAATGGCTTATATAGTGGTTTAGTTTTGTATCAAATTGATTTATTAACGCATTAAATATTTAATACAATGGCACAACAAAAAGGCATTATAAAATTGGATGGCACTATCGGTGGTATCACTTTTTACAAATCTAAAGACGGTTATTTGGCTCGTGAAAAAGGCGGTGTATCTGCTGACCGTATTGCCAATGATCCAAACTTTCAACGTACTCGTGAAAATGGTGCAGAATTTGGCAGAGCCGGTAAGGCTGGGAAAATTTTGCGTACTTCTTTAAGAGCATTGCTTCAAAATGCGTCTGATAGCAGAATGGTTAGTCGCTTAACGCAAAAAATGATTAAGGTTATTCAGATGGATGCGGTTAATCCTCGTGGTGAAAGAAATGTAATTGATGGTGAAGCTGAATTGTTGTTGGGCTTTGAGTTCAATATTAACGGCAAGTTAGGGACTACCATTTATGCACCATATACAAGCAATATTGACCGTCCTACTGGTGTTTTGGGTGTAGATATTCCTTCTTATATTCCTTCCAATATGATTGCTGCACCTGGTGGTACTACACACTACAAAATTATTTCTGCTGGTGTGGATGTTGATTTTGAAAATGAAACTTATGTTATTGATAGTAATGCATCTGCGATACTTCCTTGGGATGCTGTTGCTACTACTGCATTAACGCTTACCAATACCGTTACCGCTGCAAGTACACATCCTCTTTTCCTTGCATTGGGTATTGAATTTTATCAAGAAGTAAACGGCACAATGTACCCACTGAAAAACGGGTCATACAATGCACTTTCTTTGGTAGCAGTTAGTGGTATGTAATTTCATAAATATTCTTTCTTATCGGTTAAATAGAAGCCCTGCCCTTGTGGTGGGGCTTCTTGTTTTAAAGCAATAGCAAAGCCCTAAAAGGGCAATGCTGAAAGCTCACGAACACCTGATGGATAGCACCAAACGAAACAACCACAAGGAAGCTGATAAACCTTGATGCCAAAAACTGGCTGATGGGCTAACCGAGACCTGCGGATGTAACGCTGATAAGCAAAAGGTGAAAGCTGCAAGTGCTGATGAAGAACCTGCGGAGTAAAAGGACAAATGCCTAACTGCTGCCTGCTGAAATACGTGGATGATTTTGCATAATGAAATAAGTGATATGCTTCTCACAGCAAGGGGATAAAAAACCAAAAGGAAACGGAATAAATGATAGCCTTGTGCGGTGGGTCTGTGTTTATGCCGTAGTCTTTTGGTTTTTTAGTGTTGGCTTTGTGCGTCTGCCCCCCTTGCTATTTTTGCATATAAATTTTTATGGTGCAAAAGCATTTCCCAGGTTATGGCAGCCAATACGGCTACCTTTTAAAATGCCTGTACATCATTGCTTTTTTTACATCGGCTAAGAGTGCTAATGTTTCGTACATCTGCTTTTCTTTTCGTTCTATCAGCTTTACTTTATGAACATCTTGCACAAAGGCATATTTATTTTTGCTGACTGCTTCGGCTTGTGCCTTAATGGTGCTTTTAAAATCACTTATTCGGATAAATGGAATAACTGAACCAGTAAGGAACTGATGAAAATGCTTTGCCTTCCATAAGCCGAAAGAAAGGGTTTTGTAAAAATCCATATCATCTGAATTTTTGCAGGAAATTACAAAGCAATTGGGGCAAGGTTTTTCAAGTGGTTTGCCACTATTTAAACCTTTGCATAAAATGTAAACATCAAAATCGCTTGTTTGATTTTTTGGATTGAATGTGTGAATTTTTGGACTGTGCATAATACTTGCTTTTAAGTTTGTATCTGCTTTTGCCCTTGCCTGTGCTGTGCTTCGCTTACGCTCCGCAACACATATATAATTTGACAAAGAAAAAAAACCAGAAAAAAAAAAAGAAAGCATTCTGATAGGTGGCGTGGCTAAAAAACCAAAAGGAAACGGAATAAGTCCCGAAGGGTGAAAGGCAAATACCAATAAAAAATAAAAGATTATTTGCCTTTCATTATGCCGTAGTCTTTTGGTTTTTTTATCAGCGTGGGCTTGTGTGAGCCACCTAATTTTGCTGCACTTTTTATTTTTATTTTTTTATCCTCTTTTCAAAACTGTATTCAGGATTTCAATAAAAATTCCACTGATAAAAACCGATTGGCTTAAATCAAAATCAATAATCAAAAAACGAAATGTCTTTAGTGCGTTGGATTGGGGCTATATGTCGCAGAAAAATAAAGCATACCATACTGTGGTAGCGTAGGGAAAAAAGCAAGTGTATGACTGAATGGAATGTTGCAAAAAGTGCGGAGGTGCTTGGAGTGGCTTGTAGCTTTTGCTTGTGTGTGATAGCGTTTTTGTAAATTATTTCAACACAAAAACATTGTAGCGTAGGCAAAGCAAAAGCCAAGACACGGAAAGCAAAGGGTTGGTTTTGCAATATGGAATGAGGGAATACTCTTGCTGTGCGGTGCAAAATAAATGGTGAAATGAATGGAAGTGTAATGTAGTGGAAGGTAGTGTAGCGAAGCGAAACGCTGTAACGAAATGGAACTGGAATGAATGAACCTTTTATTGCACATTGCCATCAACAACTAATGCTTTATTTTTTTCTGCACCGCTGAAAAGGGTGGTTGGGGTGTGTGGCTTTGGGGGGCTGTGCGGTGGGAGAAAAGACGGCTTCCATTTTATCAAAATGGCTATGGTATTGGCTATTTAACATAATGTTATTATGTGACAGCCTGTGCGGTTGGATGCTTGCATAAGCGATGGCAAAAGGCTGTGCGTAGCGAACACATAATGCCACATTATGTTATTTAGCTTCAGGCAGTTTTTATACTGGCATAAGCGGAACGGTGGTGGTGGTTGGAGTGTAGCGTTTTTTTGTTGCTATGCTGTGTGTTGGCTTGGCTCTTTGGCTGTGGAGCAAAGCGTAACAGGCAATGTGCCAAATGCTTGGGGAGCATAGCCACAAAAAATATGACAGTTAAAAACTGACTGCAATACCATAGAGTGCTTTGAAGCGTTTGCCTTGTGTGTTGGCAAAGCACTAAGCCGTCTTTTCTGTGCGGTGGGTCGGGGGGAAATTTAGTTTTGTATGTATTTTTAGCTATTAATAAATGAATTTATATTGATGAGAACGTTGCTCGCCACATCGGAAATAATTTTTTACATAAACTGATTTAGTAATAATTGAATCAACAGCGATAAACTTGTAAAATAGTCATACCCTTTTCATAATTTATAAAGTTTTCAATTTTCACTTTGTATTTATTTGTTTCAAGGAACACAATCCATTTTTGTATGATAATTGCTTCATCATCTCTTTTTGAATCATCTAGAAAAATCGTAAATCTATCCGAGAAGTATTCATGCAGTATAGGGATTGCAGGATAACGTGCTAATTCTTGCGTTATCCTAGGTGGGCCATCGACAATTAACATATCAATTTTATTTGAAAACTTTAGTTCATTTATATCATACCATTTCCATTTTTGCTCTAAGTTATCGTATTCTATGAGAGGAGAATGCTTCACCACAGATTTCATTTCTAATTCGTTTATGCCCATATTTTCACTTGTAATATTTGCATAAGTAATATCGTGTTCTAAGGAGATTGATTCACCGTAATTATTTAGTTTTAAAGCTAATCCTATTATTACTGATGACACACCGCTGCCTGCTTCCAAAACAAAAAGAGGTTTTTCTTTTAGAATCAACTCAACAATCTTTGCAAGAAAATCCGGGGACCCAGCCCAGCCTCTAGTAGCAGGTAAAAACTTCAGATTAGGCAAAGAATTATAAATAAAGAGTAGTGATTCAAGCTGCAAAAAATGATTTTCAAACCCTTCTTGTATTTTGGAAACTAATTCGTTTAACTCCAAATTAATTGGAGCTTTGGTTTTGATGTTTGCCGCATTTGCTTGATTTTGTGAAAGTGTATCTAACTTTTGTAAAATTGATTGTATGTCCAATTCATTTAACTTCTGATTTATTGCTTCTAATTTATTTTCCAATTTAATTATACTATTCGACTGCCTAGTGATAATAGCCAAGTTTCTTGGTATGAAAAATATATTTTTCAGAATTTCTATTAATTTGTTTACAACTTTCATTTGAACGACTATTTTTTAACTTCAACAATATAATCTGAACACTTTGAACACAAATTGTAGTTCTTCCTCAACCCTTTTCTCAGGTCACTAATTTGCTTTTGTCTAATATCCCCATACCATATATCAATTATATTATCCTTATTAATGTCGCCTATCTTATGTATTGCATAATAATCTAAGCAACATATTACAACAGAGCCGTCATATCTAATGTCAATTTTATTTTCAATTTTAGAGCAAGCAGCAGTAAGAGGTAATGACAAAGTTTCTTCTTTATGAGAAACATAACCAGCTCTATTTCCAAAATTATCCCCGCCTTTGATAATGTAAAATTCCCAATTATGGTCACGTAACTTGAGTTCTTCCAAGAAGTAATTACATTTTTCTTGAAACTCTTCTTCGGTTTTCCAGTCATAAATTGAAAGGGCAAACTCCTTTATATTGTATGTTTTCAAGCGTTCAACAATGTGCTTTTTTAAAAAATCTCCATTAGTTACTAAGTAATTATTTAAACCTAATTCTTTGCACTTCTCAAAAAATGAAAATATTCGATTATCTGTAAAAACTTCATTAAAAAAATGAAAAGCAATACGACCATTATACTTGATTGCTGCCAGTTCATATAGCACTTTATGAACCAATTCTTCAGGCATGCGGACCTTTTCTCGATTGTCCAGTGTTCTGGTACAAAATGAACATGATCTATTACAGTATGAGTTAATCTCTATGGAGATTTTTTCAAAAATGGGATATGGAATATTGTCTTTCATTTCAATTAAGTTTAGATTTGAATTTTTCCAACGTGTCAAAATAAGTTATGTACTTTCTTGGTATTTCAAAAGCTGATGTTGCATTATTTGCATAACCATTAATGCATGTCAAGGCATTAGTAAAACCAGTTTGAGAAAGTATATCGATAACATCACTATTGTAATCCCCGTGTGGAAAAGAGAACGAATTGATTTTATTGCCTATAACTTGCTCTAGTGTATCCTTACTTTTTTTAACTTCAGTAATCGCTTTGTCATTATCTACCTGAGCCAACTTAACATGATTCATTGTATGAGCACCAATTTCAACACCCAGTTGATTTAGTTCTAAAAGCATACTTTGTGAAAGAATTTTAAGACTTTTATATTCATGACCGTTTATTATGGCATGTTTACCCAAAAATCCGGCTAATGGATATATTGTTGAAGGGAAATTGAATTTTTCTAAAACTGGAAAAGTGACATCATAAAACTTTTCACAGCCATCATCAAACGTTAAAACAACATAATTTGCATCGATATTATTTATTTTTAAAATCATATCCATTGCTTCATTTAAGGATATCACTTTGTAATTAGAATTTTTAAGAAAAAACATTTGATTAGAAAATTCTTTAACGCTGCAAAAACAATTAGGATTTGTTTTAGAATCAGGAGCATCACCAATTTGATGATATAATAGTATGTTTATGTTTGTGCTATTTGAGTTTATCATCTAAATAGATTTATAGTCGTTGTTAAGTTTAAGTAAGGCATTTATCGAGTTCTTAACACCGTCAAAGTTTAATTCAATTTTAGTTGATTTTATATCCTCAATCATTCTTACTATAATATTTGACAAGCTCTCTTTGTCCAGATCCTCTGGTTTTAATATGGACAAGCTGCCGTATTTTTCAAATAGTGTAATTCTTAAATCCTGCTCTTTATTAACTCCAGAAAATCCTCTTTGGTAGACTAACATTGTTTTTTTTGCAGCTATTGACTCAATTATGGAATTGTAGCCACCGAGTGAAATAACTAGGGAAGCAGTTGATAGATATTTTAAATATTCATTGCCATCAAAACAATGAATATTTATATCCAACGAAGCAATAGAATAAACCTTGTCTTTTAAACTACTGAAATCTTTTTGAAACGCACCGGAAAAAAGTACGAGCTTGTGTTTTATCTTTTCCTTAATTAATAAATGACTATCAATTATGGCATCCAGTAATTCATTGCCAAGACGACCAGCAGCAACCGATACCAGGACAAGAGGGTAATCAGCTGAAATTTCCTTGTTTGGTATTTCTCTTACAATATAGCCTGTATGAAAAATTGGGACTGCTACTTTTGCAACTTTCGAAAAACTAAATGTTAAATCTGCCATTCTTTCATCACCATGAACAAGGATTAAGTCATACCATTTATTTATCAGTTCAGATATATACTCATCTTTTTCTCCTCCTCCATTTGATTCTATAATGTCCCGAACGCTTGATACTACTTTGGATAATGGATTAGATTTTTTTACTTCTTTAATCAGTTCAATCACTTCGTTTTCGAAAAGTAAACCAAAGGGGAAATGCTCCGTAATTAGAATGTCAGGTATAACATTCAATACCGTTTCTTGAATAATATTTTTGCGAAGAATAAAACATTCCTCAATGGTAAATGATGAATCTACTGATAATAAGAAGTCTGAATTTTCCTCTTTATATATAGCTGGTAATTGTATGTATTTCACTGTTTCTGGCAAGTCGAAATTGGGTACACTTTCGCCACCATTGATGATGTATACTTCAAAATATTTACTTAAACCACTTGCCAGTTCAAGTGCTCTAACGAAATGCCCTATGCCATAAACATATTGACAGTGAAGAATAATTTTCGGTTTAATATATATTTTTGAACCCATAAACAGTTTTAATAAAAGGTATTATAATTTACTACCCCCTTGATTATATCGTTGTTGAAAAAGTCTTTAATCACCTTTGAAGCATAAGGTGCTTGGGTATCTGGCCCTATATATCCAGCGACATGAGGAGTAACTTTTATATTGGGATATTTATTAAATGGATGGTTCAATGGTATAGGTTCCACTTCTAAAACATCAAGGCATGCACCTGATAGCTTTTTGTTTTCTAAAGCAAGAATAAGATCAGACTCTACCAGATGGCCACCCCTGCCAACATTAATTAAAAAAGATGCGTCAGGTAAAAAATTGAAAAGGTGTGTGTTTAAAATCCCTTTTGTTTCACTCGTTAATGGCAATTGACATACTAAAACATTGCATTTCTTTGCAAAATTGCAAAGTTCAGCCTCTCCAATAAATACATCATCAATTACTCTTTCCTTCTTTGTGCTAACCCAACCAGATACCTCAAAGCCGAAATTTATAAGTTTAGTTGCACTTGCAGAACCTAATAGCCCCAAGCCCAAAATCCCTACCCTAATTTTATTTTGATGAATTGTTTTAAATATTTCTGGCTGGTCTTCAGTAATATTTACAATATTGGTATTAGGGAAGTATTTTTCTAAAATTTGCTCAACAACGTAATTTGAAACACGATTTATCAAATAGTCATCAACGAGTCTAACAAGAGGTACTACAGGGGAAAGATATGGAGAGTCAATAATGTGTTCTACTCCGCTACCACAGGAGAGTATCAATTTCAAATTAGGCAAACTTTTTAGGAATGGCGGTATATTAAGCCAAATAATTACAACTTCTATTTCAGATAATTCTACTTCCTTTATTGAAGTTACTACATTGAAATCAGCAAAAGTTCCTTTTAAATAATTACGAAACTCCTCAGCACCTTTTACATCAGATTGAATTAGTATTGTTTTCATTTGCAGCATGCTTTTACAAGACCAAAATTCGATTTGACTATATTATTTTCGCCCCTTTTTCTTAAAATATTAGAAGAATAAATCCCACTCATAATTTGCACTGGAATAAGATGGTCTTCAATCTGAGAAGTGATTGAATCCTTGGTTCTTGATCCTGCTAAATAGTCTGCAAATTCTTCCACAACTTTAAATTTCACCCATTCCATCGTAATCATCGATTTATCTTCAGAGTTCTGGCAATCTAGAATATCTCTAAGATTATAAACTTGGGGTTGCTTTGAAGTAGTAGCTACTAAAGGATTCTGGAAAATATAAATCTCGAAGTGATTTTTACCACCTAAATAATCTTCTACTCCGTTTATTTCATCATGTTTATCGCAGGCCTGATAAGCGTGGATTTGTATATTTTGAAATGGGCCTTGTTGGATATTGTAACTTTCGTGTTTAATTCGCCCATTCCCTTTATACAAATCATCCCCAGGTTTAAGCCATGTTCTCCCTGCAAAACCATTGTGTATAAGATTCACATTAAAATTAGCAATCGGTTCTTCATTCTTCTTTAACGTAATAATTGATGAAAGATCAATTTCCCCAAAGTCACTGCATATTTGTTTAAGCTGTTCATCATTCAGTTGATTTACTAAATTATATTTTTCGCCAAAAATGTTTAAGTAATCGTTTTCATTAAATTGAGTAAAAAAGCCATTGGGTTGAATCAAAGAACTAACAATTTCCATTGTGTCAGCGAATTTTTCATGAACATTTGCTGCTTTATAAAACTGGTATATTGTATCAAAAATATGATATCCACTGTGTGAAGCTTTGCCGTAACCTGAACAATATGGGTGATATACTTGGGAAACTATTTCATTTGGCAATCGCCATTGGCCATCAGAATGATAAGCTTGAATAAAAGTAATAGGACAGTTAGTTTTTTCACCAACCTCACGAATTTTGTCAATGACAAACTGAAATCCTTTATGAAATCTGCGATGTGAATTAATCATAAATACAGTTTATTTTTCAAACTGTAATTTTTTGTATTTATCTAGTAAGATAAAATAATCATCCAGTATCCCTTCCGCATTTGAAAGGTCACTTATAGCGTTTACCCTGGTTGTTATTGGTTTATCCATAAGAATATTTAAACCATTTTGTAATGCCCATTCGGCATAAGCTTTATGTACTAGTGGTTCAGTGGCTATTATTACACCAGATATTTCTTTTTCTCGAACAAAATTTGAAAGTCTCTTTGCTAATTCAGCAGGCATAAAATCTGTAAATGGTTGAATTAACCATAACTCAGTTTGTTCAAAATTTTTTGCAGCCTTAAGAACTTCCGAACCTTGGCTTTCTAAGTCAATTATTAATTCTAATTTAATATTGCTGATTCTATGCAAAGCAGGAAGGTAAACCCGCCTGGCATGTGGGCCACAACCAATTAATATAATATTTGATTTTTTATTGATTGCCATTTTTATATTGTTTGAAGATATTTTTTAGTAATTGCTACATTAACCGGAAGTTGTTTTATAGCATTAATTAAAAGCGGGTTTATTTTCCTTTCCTCTAATGCTTGAATAATAAAGGCTATATGCAGGTCAATCTCTTCGTCCTTTTCTACCCTAATCCTAATATCGGTTTTGCCCAAGCTATCACAGAGAAAAAGTATACCAATTTCTTCCTTGAAATCATGAAATTTGGATGCAATATCTAAACATACCTTTTCGCATTCTTTACTTTCAGAGAAGCTTATTGAATAACCATGTGACGCTCTTCTTGCTGCATCACGAGATTTACCTAACTCAAAATGCAACCCTGCAATACGCCCTATATAAGCTATCTGAGGAATGGTTAAACCAAAGGAGTTTTTTAGTAATTTATGAATGAAGGAGTCTTCATAAATAATTAAATTTTCAGAAATTGCTTCATGGCCATAAAAATTATGCTCGAATTTGCCACCTTCACTTTTGAAGTTTCTTGCAAATTTTCCAATATCATGCAAAATAATGCCAATTTTAATTAAGTCATATTTCGCTATATTATCAATTTTTACAGCTAGTTTACTTTTGATTTTATCTTCAACTTGCCAATCGATAAAATACTCGGATATAGTAGTTATGTATGCATCTAATACAACTTTTGTGTGCGTAATTATACCAAATTGATGCCAGTTACTTACATGTTCATTTGGATCATCAGGATTTACTTGGAAATTTTCATTCTCAGGCCTAGTCTCGATTATCTGTCTGGCAATATCTACCAGCATATCTAAAAGGTTATTAGAAATGACATTTATGTCCTGAGGATGTAAACCTTCGTTATTCAATTTCATGTTATTAAACTATTTAGTTTTTATCAATAAGGCATTTCACCGCCAATCGTTACACGCTTTAAAACCCTTCTAATACTGGAATCAAATGACGGTCTGTAATGTATCGTAGACCGATTGTCCCAGAATACCAAATCACCATTATGCCAATGATGTTCGTATTTGTAACTAAGGTTAATTATATGGTCATTCAATTTTGAAAACAATTCATTTCCAACTTTATAAGGAACACCAACAAAATCTAACTCATATGCAATATTCAAGTAAAGAATTTTTTCTTTAGTAAGAGGATGCGTTCTAACCAAAGGATGAGGGAAGGTATCCCCCGGAGGAATATCAATGTTTCTATCAACATATTTCGCTGAAACAGAACCAAATGGTCTATAAAAAGGATTATACGTAATTGAATTTATTTCTTCAATAATCGATTTGGTTTCAGAATCAAGCATATTGTATGCCTGTACCATATCGAACCATACAGTTGGTGCAGAATTTAGATGAATATCCAATGCGTATAGCAAAGATGCTGATGATGGACATTTTAACCACTGGTGATCTGAATGCGGCAGTACTTCTTGATGCCCCAAATATGAATTAGAATATTCATGTGCTTGATTTCCAACTATCACAATCGGATTACTAGAATCCTTGCTGCCTAATACAGGAAATTTATTATCAGGTACAAATGGAGGTCCAAAACGAAAAGCAAAATCACTTAATTGTTCATCAGTTAAGTGTTGGTCTTTAAAGACGACAACTTTATACTTACTAAGTAAATCCTGAATTTGAATTATTAAAGTAGCAGATAAATCGCTAGCTAAATTTATTTTATCAATTGTTACACCTATACCATTTTTATTTGGGGATATATTATGATTCATGATAGGGTTTCTGTTTTATTATATTTTTTGTTCATTCGGGTAATAGTGTTAAAAATTTCGACTCTGAATGATTTTGGTGAAAGTATTTCAAGACCGTCTCCATATGACAGAAGAAGTTGCTTCAATTCATGGTTAGGGATAACTTCTATTTGAATAATAAGACCTTTGTCATTTGACTCAATCTTCTTTTGCGAACCGTGCAGCGGTTTGGTCAATATGTAGGGAGCAATTTCGTTATCCAGTTGCATCTTTATTTTAATCGGTTTACTATTTGCTTGAAAACTAACTCCAACAATGTCTTCAAAGTATTCCTTGAAATTTGTGCCAGTATTTTTCTTGAATTTAGTTGAATCAGGTTTAATGTTTTTAATTCTGTCTAATGGTAAATTATAGAGTAGTTTGTCTGTATTGTTAAGGCCAAATAGAAACCATCTTTTATTGAATTGTTTCAAACAATAGGGATGAATTTTTAACAATTTAGGATTTGTGTCTTTGAATGATTGGTATTCAATTACAAGAGTTGTTTCCTTTATAATGCTTTTATAAAGCATTGGTAAATGCTCTAAACCTATGAGAAATTCATTTTGGTCAAAGCTTATCACTTCAATTGTTTCATCTTGCTGAAATAGCGATTGTAGTTTAGGAACCAATTCGTTAATCCATTCAAACTGAGGAAGCCCTCTGAAACGCAATAGAACCATCAATGCAGCATTAATAGCATCTAATTCTTCATCACTTATCTTTTGATTTTTGATGCTGAAGTTATCTTCACTATAGCGATATTTTACCTTTTTACCATCTTTAATTCTTTCTAATGGAATTGACCAACCTGCTTCACTTTCCATAAATTTGATGTCATCAAAAAGTTGCCTTCTTTCTATTTTAGAACCGGAACCATTGAAGTCTTCCAATGCCTTATTCACTTCATCCAGTAAATCCTCGATAAAATAAATTTTGTACTTGTTGCTAAAGCATTTATCAAGTATCTGGTATCTTAGATAAGCGTTTTTATTGATACTCATAAATCCGCTTGGTTAAAGGTTAAAGCATCCATGCCAAATTCATCAATTGCTATTGTATTATATTTTGAATCATCTATTTTCAGAATTATTTTTCATTATTTGAACTATCAATCAAACATTGGCAGGATGTACATTTGAGGTAATTTAGTTTTTCAATGTGGAATGAATGTAGTTTTTCACCACAATTGAAACAGTTCAAATAATCGTCCTTTAGCCGAATCGCATTCAATTCTATTTCCTCAAGCAAATCAGAAATTGCTTTTAAGATGTTATCCTGGTCAGGTCTGCATTTGGATTTAAATACTGAGTCGTTCTCAATAGCTTTTTTTACTTCTTCAAATGATAGTTTTGTTTTGGGGAATGAATGAAACTTGTAACTATAGCTGATAAAATCTATGAATTGAGTTGGTATATATTTTATATAATCTTTTAGAAGGTGTTTAAATTCATACTCGTTGAAGATATTATCTAAATATGCCATCAAAAGGAACTTTCTGACCAAAGTACCTAAGCGTTCAATACTATCAGGGTCTAATGGATTTATTTGAATTAGCTTTGAATTACCTATTATTGTTTGCTCAGCAAAATACAAGACGAAAGTATTCTTGCTTTTTAGTGATGAGTAAAGATTATCATCAACAATAGGTTCATTGCCAATAATGACAATTTTGATTTGGTAATTACCAATCGTAAGTAGAAAAGCTCCTTTGTCTGTTTCTATGAAATTTACTTTGCTTAAAAGCAAATGTTGACCACTTAGATTTTTATAATTCCCATTAAGTTCGTATTCCAAATTGTTTTTTAAGATATATGTAAATAGACTTTTACCATAAGCTCTAAGTCCTTTAAAAACATCTTGTTCAAATTTGATTTTTTCCGAATCGCTTTTTTCTGGCTTCACCTTCTCAAGTTCAATCCATAAAGATTTTATATACCTGTAATGTTTGTGATTTACTAATACATTCGTATTGCGAAGCGAAATAGATTGTGTGGCTCGTTTGTTTACCAAGTCGAAAAGGTCACTTTTGCGAAGTAGCAAAAGCCTTTTATTGATTTGATTCAAAGTTTCCTCTGTTTCAGTTAATGTTGATCCATCTTTGCTTTTGCCATGAAAATGGTCATCTTCATAAACAGCACCAATCAAACTCAGATTTCTATTTATCTTTTTATACCATCCCTTTTGGTCGTTTCTGTTTTTAAGTAGTTTTTCATATTCAGATAGAAAAGATTTGATATCCTGGATTTCCTTCATCCTTGAATTAAGATAAACCAAGCATCTTTCAAGAAAAGCAACCGTCAGTTGATTTTCATAAATATCAAAATTCAACTCCAATTCTTCATTAAGAATTCTGCTTGGTTTAAAACTTACAATGCTTTTATGAATCCAATCTTCTGTATGTGACGCCAGGTATTGATAACTTTTAGAAGGTATCCTCTTTGCTCTGGATACATTCACTTTCTCTATCTCTCTTTCAAGCAAATAATGCGGCACTCTGAATATCTCTTCGAGGTGAAAAACCTTTTCATAAAGTTGTTTTTCAAACTCATTTAATCCTAATTTATTTTTGATTCTACGGATTAATGGTATTACATTAAAATTATCATTTCCTGCTTTGTCTATGTCAATTGAAATATCAATGAATATTTCCTGTATGCTTTTATTTTTCGCTAAAAGTAATTCCTGGCTGATTGCTTTATTTGTTTGAAAGTTTGAATAAGTAATATCCTTAAAACCTCCGTCATTATCCATAATACAATATCTACCAAAATCAATTTGATTTGGCAGGTCTTTTTCCAAGACAATTTTATCTATATATCTGTCATATAGATTCATTACTTCTTACTTATTTCTGTTGTTAATAACTCAATTGCAAAACTTGGCTGAAGCTTAAATGAAGTATTAAATAGTTTTACATAATCATCCTTGAATTTTGTCATGTTTGCTTTATCTAAATCGTATCTATTTTTCAAGGACCTAAAAAGACGGCTTGATATTAAATGGTCAATTGCTTTTGCAACATCTTTTTCTTTTTCCTTACCTGATTCAACAAAAACGCTAATAAACTTCTCTGCCTGAAATTCAAGACGATTTCCAATCCCGATTCCTTTATCCATTAAGAGCAATTTCATATCATCTGAATTTATGAAAGTATGGAACTTATTGAATGAGTCTTTCTGCTTTTGCTCAGCCTCTTCGAATTTTTTGTTCAGCCAACTGTATTTTACATTGAAGCTACCATCAGTTGTTTTAAAGTCTTTTTTATCTGGATGGTTCTTTGGCATTTCCATCAAATTGGAACGGTCATAGGTTTTAGGTGCAAACTCTAAAGTAGTTTCATCATGATTTGCAGTTCCAATAAATCTTACATTTTCCGGAATCTTGAGTTTACCTCCTTTAATTAGTGCCGGTAAAACTTCATTAGGCGTGTTTGTAAGACCAATATAACGTTCAGATGGAGATTGTTCTAACAGTGATAGGAAATCAGCAAAATAGTGCTCAGGCCTTGAAAGATTCATTTCATCGAGGATGATCAGGAATAAGGTGTCAGCATATTTTGGCTGATTAGCTGTGTATAGAGCTTTAAAGAAATCGGTCTCTTTGTATTTGTGCTCAAAAGAATTGTAATAGCCCATCAAGTCCATGTTGTCTCTCCAACCTGATTGAACAGCACATATCCTGTAGGGAGCTTTATTTTGGTTGTCATCATCTACACCTACATAATATCCGTCAGAAACCAAAGCCTTCGCAAACTCTCTTGGCAAGCTTGTTTTTCCTGTTCCGCTTATTCCTTGCAAAATACTAATTGGTGACATGTGCAAACCCGCAAGAAATATTCTGATTGTTTCTAGTGAATAATAAAATGGTTTATCCGACTTGAATGCCATCCATTGCTGAACATAGCTGGATAGGTCAACCAAATTAGCAGGAGCATCCTTTTTGTTTTGAAGATGATTGAAACCAAGGTTTCTGGCATCAGAATCGCAATTTTTGGCAAATTCAAAGGCATCCGCCTTTTTAGTCGATTCGCCTTTAAGTTGATCAATGGTTACTGATAAGTCGTCAATGGTCTTTTTCAATGAAGCTTCCCGAACTTTTGCACTTTCTATTTGATTCTTGTAAGCGTTAATTTCTATAACATAAGAATCCATATTGCTTAAAATACGTTTGAGTTCAAGTAATTCCCCTTCATTAATCTTTGATTGATACTCTGTTACTTTTGCCTGAAGCTCCTCAATTTTTGCTTGTTTAGTATCTAATTCAAATTGTTCTGGTCTTTCATTTATTTCCTTTTTCAGATTTTCCAATTCTTTAGTCAGAAAAGAATGTTGCATTAAAATTTCTTGTGGCTCTGTTGATTCAAAGGCATTTTGCAAGTCTTCAAAAAGCTGTTTTAAATTCGCATTCTCCTGCTCAATTGTATTTGCTTTACGCTGTAATCTTTCTAGTTCTGCGGTTTTTATTGTTAACTGCTCAGAATACTTGGTTTCAAACTCATCCTGCAAATCATCTTTGAAAATTTGTTTTTCAACTTCAAACTTTTTCTTTTCTCTTTTAAGTTCTGCCTGTTGCTTTTCAAAATCAGCATTAAGACTGATATGTTCTGAAAAATCCTCAATATTTTTCTTATGAAACGCAGACAGTTCCTTCAATAAATTTTCAGTATCAGTAAACACCTTTTGTTCGGTGTCTTTAATTGTATCAAGAAGCCTTCTAATAACAGAAGTATATTCGCCATTGTCAAGAGCAAATTCCCTTTCTGTAAGCTCTTTGTCCTTTTTGTTATAGTCTTCTAGCTTCTTCTTTAAATCAGCTTTTATACCATCGGCTTCCTTTTTTGAAGATTCTAACTCTTCTTTTAATTTACTTGTCTTATCTTTTTCATCCTTAGTTGACACCAATAGAGATTCGAGGCGTTTATTGATATCTTTTACAAAGGTCCAATATTTTGACAAGTCATCCTTTGTTTCAGATTCTTTCAATTTAGACTCAGATTCAGGAGTTAATTGTTCAACTGGATCTACAGATTGAAGTTCCTCTTGCTTAAACTCAATCTCAATTTTCTGCTCATCTGTAAGCATTGGTTTTACAGGTGCTGTAGGAGTTTGTTTAGCTGGTTGGTTATTTTGCGGAATATTCTTATTCCTATTTTTATTCTTTCCCATATCAATTGAATTTAATGCAGTCGTTTATAAATGATTTTATGAAGCCATAATATTTTTCTACTTCTTCTTTAGAAAGGGGCTTCAAGGCCTTTTCGTTTGAAGTTTGTCCGTGGCCTTTTTCATTTCTAAGTTGAGCCACTTCAATAAAAAGTTCAATTCTATCATTCAGGATTTTAAATAGAACAGATTTGTTATCGAAATTGTAAGTAAGAACGAATGACACTAAATAGGATAACAGGGAATTGCCTTTAGCCAAATTGCCTCTACTTGCGTTTAATAACGGCTGAGGCACTTGAGTGTTATTTGAAAACAATCTCTGGCGGTAAATCCCAATAAGACTATTCCTCTTTTTGGAAGAATCAATATCTAATTCCGCATAAACGATTTCATAAAATGAAGCTCTTTTCTCTTTGTCTTGCTTTAAGATATTTTCTAAAGCATTTTGTAGATTTAGAGAGAAGGAAACACTACCATCCAAGTCATTGAAATTATTGTTTTCAATAAGAATTAGGTTCTTTATAATTGTCTCAAGATACAATTGCAAATTTTTATCTAGGCTATTGAAACCTATTGAAAAATCGGATAGCAACTTTTCTTCTATTAGCTTGTTTAACTGTTCCTGATAATCCGCAAGTACTTTACCACCTAATGTTTTTGCATCAGCGAATCTGTTATGAATACTTTCTAATAAATGTTTATTTACCGGATTATTGATATAAAACTTTAGTGCAACGTTATCGCCAAAACCAAACGGGTCAAGCATTCTCCAATCAGGCTCATAGGTCTCATCTTCATGCTGGTGTAAATACACATAAGAGCAAGCCCAAATAACTTCAGGTTGGTCATTTAAAAATCGAACGCTTAGCTGATTAGATAACTTCTCATTTTTAGCTTCATCTTCTTCCTGATTAATTCCTTTTCTGTTACTATTTTGAATAAGTTGTAATACTTCCCTTTCTGAAGGTCGATTATAGTTAGATTTAGTTTTAATGGCTTCATCTAAGAAAAAAGGAAGGTCTGTGAAATCCTCACCATCACCTTTTGTGCCGGTTACAATTTTTGGATGCTGCCCCTTTGAATCTTCTATTAAATCTGCTGGGACAACTTGATTAATGTAGTACGGGTAAAGCTTATCTTGGTTAACATATTTGAATACATAACCAATTTTCTTCTTGCCAGAATTAATCACCAGACCGTCAACTTCCATTAACTTTTCTTTTCCTTTTACGCTTAATGAACCATGTTCATTAATAAGTTGCTTTGCTTGCAGTTCTCCTGTTACAATCCCGATTAGCTTTGAATCCAGCCCTGTATATTCAGCAATAGCTTCATCTTTAATACCTGGTCTAGCCTTAAATTTCAGAACAATCTTTTGGAAGAAATTTAAACCGTGTTCAAACTCATTCGTCTCAATCCGATACATATAAAACGGAATACATACCATCATAGACTTTCTTGAAGGCCTGCGTTTAATATGAAAATATATGTTATTGTATTCTATTGCCATATTCATTATCAATTGAGAGATTTGTATAAAATTCAAAAAGACCTTCTACATAGGTTTTAGCAAAGTCATCAGCGAACATCTCTCCATCACCCACAACAATGAGCAACTTTTGAGCACGGGAAAAGGCTACATTAAGCCTGTTTTCTAAGGTTAAAAAGCCAAATACTTTTTTGAAATTATCATGGTTGCGATTAATAGCATTGGAACGGACTGTACTTAGAATAACGATGTCAAATTCTTTCCCTTGAAATGAATCGACAGAGCCAATTCTCAGTTTTTCACGACCGTCAGCAGTTTCACGGTATTGTAAGGCAATTTCATAATTACCATCAGACTTTAGCTCAGCATATCCCTTCTTACTGGCTTCTTTAAATAATTCATTAACCTGCTTTGCATAGAAAGTGATGATACCGATACTTAAATTTTCGAAATTTGGGTCTGTTTTTAATTCATCTAATATTTTAACTATTCGCTGGGCTTCGGCATTTCGTGATTTACTTTTACCGCTTTCTTCCATGCCTTTATTTTTCTAAGGTCACAGAATACAGCAACTTTATCTTTTGCCCAGGGCAACTCTAACTTGTGTTTTTTAAGTTCTGCTTGATTTGGAATACCTGCTTTCAGTTCGTTTTTGTAATAAACCCTACTGATGAAATCGCCAATAAAAGGGTGCATACGAAACTGCTCGGTAAGTGTAATTGTCCTTCTCGGATTAGCAGTATGTAGATTCTTGAAAATAACACCAAACAATGATTCTTCTAATTTTTTTCTAGTCTCAGCCGCTATAAACTTATCTGACAGTTTTGTTGATGTTTCATCTGCGATATCATCCTCTAATAGATGCGGCAATTGATTCTGGTCGCCAACCATAATGATTCTTTCTGTGGCTTTAGCCATTGGAATAAGAAGATCCAATGGATTTGAACGGGCTGCTTCTTCAAGTATAACATTATCAATACTTGAATATGTACTCATTTCACGCCCACCTGCAACTTGATTGGTTGCCGCAAGGCTTTCTCCATAATCTTTAATAGTATTCCTAATATACTCAGCATTCCCATCAAGTTCATCTCTTAATACTTCAAGGTTTGCGGTAAAAAAAGTATCCTGATCTTCGTATGAAGATTCTTCTTTCTGCTTAAAGAATATTATCGCATTTTCAAGCCAACTTAATATTGAAATATTGTTACCTGAAACAATGGTATTTGCAGATGAATTAATTCTCTCCAAATAGCCTTCCTGAATTTCGCTTAGACGTTTAAGTATTGCCTTATCAGGATTGTCAACTGGGCAAGCTTCTAAAAATGATTTTTCTTCTTCCGTAAAGGGAATGTCGGATTTTAACAAGTGCTGAATTTTATAAAACCCATCGTCATTGTATGATTCAAATTCTGCCCGAATCCCTTTTACAAGTTTTATATTCTTAAAATTCGTGGATTCATTAAAGCTCCGGTCGCCATTAATTTCTTTCCAATCATTCCAAAGTTGATCGCTTATATCTATAGTGGCAATTATAGTTTCAATAGCTTGTTTTAATTTCTGATCATTCCTTTCAGAAATATAAATTGATTTAATGTCAGTTAACTTTTTAGAAATTCTGTGATTTGTGCCTTTGATTTTAAGCCTTTGAAGAGATGTGTAAATTTGCAATTTCATTTCCTCTATAAGTTTATCCTCAGCTCTAATATTGCCTAGTGTCTCTTTCCCAATTTTTATTGTTGGTAAACCTAAGGTGTAAATTTTTGAAGCAATGTGTTCAACAGTATCATTTTGGAAGGCAGAAACTAAAATAAGCTTGCCATTGTAATTCTTTCTGCTCTTTTCGGCAATTTCAATAAGTCTATCGCAAATGGCGGCAACCACTGTAGATTTACCTGTTCCTGGAGGACCCTGAACTATTGCAATATCAGGGGTATTAATAGCAATCTCAACAGCTTCTTTCTGATTTGCCGTTAAATCATCTATACCAAATTTGTCTTTCAAAAACTTTCTGGTTCTTTCTGTTAAGGCTTTTTCATTCCTCTTTTTTGCTAACATAGCATCAGAAGCACCCTCGATTGCAAAAAGCAGATTTCTGGTAATAAATTTCCTATCCTCTCTAAGACTCTTTAATGCCCTTTCCCTTCTTTTGTTTACAATCTCATCGCCTATTAGAGAGATAAGGAATTTACCTGTTTCAGGAATAGAACTTAGTTCATCATATAGTTCAAAAGAAAAATCATTACTTATTGATTTCATTAAGAACCGCTTATTTTCTGCCTGCTTTACTTCACCTTCCTTTTCTATTGTAAGTTCTAGTGAAGTGTTTAATAAATCATCCTTACTTTCGTTAATTGCTAATTTCAGTTCTTCCGTCAAATTACCAATTCGAACTTTCGTAATTCCATCTGGAAGAAATCTAATACGGGTGAAACTTAATTCACCAACCTTTTCCTTGAGTTGGTTTGCCCTTTCTAATTCAATTGCAGAATACGTTTGCCATAATGCAATAAGTGTATTTCCCTTTGCTTCTTCTGCTTTAATAGTTTCGTAAGCTTCTTTTGCTTTTGAAGCTTCTACAAATTTTATTGACGGGTATTGAGCTACATTCAGGATTGAAAAGTCTGCGTATTTTTTGGCAAATGGCTTATTGGTTATTTTCTGAACAATCCATTTATTCTCTTTCACCAAAATATCAACTCGTTTGCGAAGACCGTGTATTGTGAAGCTTAAATCTGTATTGCCGGGATAGGTTTGAACAAAAATAAAATCAGATCTTTCGGATTGGAATACAAAATCATTATTAAGATTTTCAGATAACTTCTCAATCTTAACATTCTTATTTGCCAAGATTATATTGTCGCCAAAACCAATTTCAAGAGATTCGTTGAAAGTTTGGCTAGTGCCACAGGGAAGATATTTTATCTCAATGCTTTCATCTTTTACATTAGTAATCCAGAATAAGCTTTGAGCAATGGATGCTTTGTCAGTTTCATTGTCGCCAATAGCTTTACTTGTGAATGATACACGCAGTGGGGCTGTGTTAAGGCTGAATAAAATTTGGTTGGATTCAATTTGTTCAGCTTTCAAGAGAATTGGCTTTTTCTCCCAATTTATAGCACCATTGAGGATTTTTCCATTAATGGTGTTTTGAAGTGTTTCTTCAGGAAAATTATTCAGTATGTCTTTTAAATCCGCCATATTAATCTATTGTTAGCACCCTTTGTGGAGTGTTTAAGTCTTTCAAGTGAAGCATATATTTTTGTTTGTCCTGTTGGGTAGCATCAACTACCCTTATTTTCTTAGGAGTGTCAAGAAGAATGGTTTTGCCACCTTCAGACAACCCATTGCGGGGACTTATATTGAACTTTACACCATTTAATGGTGTAAGTAAAATTTTCAATTCATCTTTTTCCTTCAAGTACTCAATTTTTAAAAGGGGAGCTAATGGCTCTATTTCGGTTAAAAGAAAATTGAAGGCAGCAATTTCCTTTGGTGTGTTTTCATCAATTAAAATTTCATCATAAACTTCCGGTTGTAAGCAGAACTGCTGTTTTACTTCGTGTGTTTTCTCATCATAATATTCAATTTCCTCCCATCTTCTCATTTGAATACGAGTCACTTTTTGAGGTGCTTGACCACAGAAATTACATTTTTTTGAATTGTTGTATGGGTATCTAAGATTGCAATTGATGTTACTACATCTCAGAAGCTCATTTAATGCAAGATTTAGCATGTCAAACCATTCTGCCATACTTGGTCTTTCAAGAGAATTATTTAGCCCTTCTTCAAAATTCTTCCTGAAAAGATTTAGTAGTTTTTCCGGCATTACCTTTTCTGAAGGCAAGCCGGTAGCCCTTTCATTCGTGTTGTCTTCAGAATGGTCAACCCAGGGTAATTTACCTTTTAAGGCTTCTTCTTCCAATTCCGGTTCACCTTCAGAAACATAATCTCCAATTAGAGGGTGGTTTAATGTGAGCAGTTCATAAGCCAAAACAGCAAATGAAAAACAGTCGGACATGGTTGTATTTGGAGCATTATTAGAAATAACTTCAGGTGCACCATAAAAAGGGGTGTAGATGTTATTTACTATACTTGTTTTATACCTGAGATTGTCTAAATCAATCAAAAAAACATTATCTGATTCAGGCCTTTCAGATATAAAAACATTGTTAGGTGATAAATCACAATAGGCGAGACCCTTACTGTGTAATGCTCTCAATAATGCTGCTAAACGAATAAGAACATTGTATCTTTTTAATAAACCTCCTGATGACAAATACCATTCTGCAAGATTTGTATTTACGGTTCCAAGTTTTAATGATGACAACGGAATCATTCCAGATGCAAATTCAGATACATAACCATTCTTTGGTTGTGTAATTTGTCTTAATGGAACTGCAAACACTTTTTTATCTAACCCTAAATTTATTAGGAAATTGATTTTGGATTTGGTTGAATTGTCATCAAAACTTTGGTTGAAGAGTTTAACAATATGCTTTTTATCTTTTAGCAAATAGGTTACACCTTGAGAACCTTCTCCAAGTTTTTCAAGCACTTCGTAACTAATATTTTTTGAATCTACTACGTTCATTTAATTTTTATTTGACCAGATGAAAATCATTGATTTATCATCATTGTTTTTTTCGGTTAGGAATTCTTCTAAATCACATTTTAAAGCATCATTTCTTCTTGATTCTTCAATATTTTGAAATTTGTTTTTAAAATAGTCATGCAATGTTTCAATTTTTTCTGTTTGTAATTCGTCAGCAATGCCATCAGTTGCAATCAAAAAATCAAATGTGTGCCCAAATTCAAATAAGGCCAGTTTGAAATTTTCATCTCTACCAGAACCAAGGCAAACAGTCTCATTAGAGAAATCTTTACTTGTTGATTCTAAATAGCGGAATAAACCATCCATTCTAAGCGAAACCAGAACATCACCTATCTGACCAACAATTATTTTCTTTTCCTTTTTGAAAACAGCTATAAAGGAGTTGGTAGTTCGATAATCACTTATAATGCTGGAAATTGATTCTATTTCCTTTTTCCACCTTTCTTTTATCTTATTACTGAGGAATTGAAGTTCAGACGAAAGTTGAAAATTTTGTATTTCATCAATTACACTCTTACAAGCAATTTGTGCTCCTTCTAACGAATTTTTAGATGAACCTAATCCATCTGAAACTGTGGTTATCAGAAATTCATCATTCTCAAAGACATTTATATAGTCTTGATTGGGAATAGTTTCATGTTTATCGCCACGGATACTTGCTTGTATGATTGTAGTTTTCAACTCCATTAGAAATCAAGAGTTTCGTCATCAGGCATTTGTGGTATTTGCTGCATATCCGGTGTTTGACTTTTCATTCGCTGGGTAACAGACATTGTTACGAACCTGAAAAACTTCCTTATATCTCTTGCACTTTCACCCAAAACCAAATATTCAGGTGAGCTTACAAATTTTGATAGCATATTATGGTCAGCGTCATCACCAATTGCCATAGCAATACGGAAGGCTTTTGAAGACCGACCATCATTAATAAGTTCATTCATTGGAGAAAGAAAATCATCGGTCGGAATACCATCAGTTAACAAAACAATTGTTGGTTTATAAGATCTTGATGGAATTTGTACTTTGTCTTCTATTAGTTCTTTTAACATTGTAAACGCACCACCCATAGGGGTCCTGCCTTGTGCCTGATAAGCCGGTGTGTTTACTTGGCTAATTGGTGTTAACGGGATATCACAAGTTGCACTTTCACCCCCGAAGCTGAATAAAGAAATGTGTATTTCTGCCTTGTTGCTGTCTTCGTCCTTTATTGAATTAATAAAGTCTTTTAGTGCGATGTTTAAGGCATCTATTTTACCATTTGTTCCCATACTGCCACTTCTGTCTACTGCAACAATAACAGGGAGTGGTCTTGGTTTTTGAATTAAGAAGTCGTTTAATGAGTCCATATAATTACGTTTTTAAGATTATGGAGCAAAGTAAATACACACCTGTGCACTGTATCTGCATTGATGAAAATATTATTGAAATGCTGGGTATTTATTGTTCTGCTCATTTTACATTGCTTTTTATTTTATAGAAACCACAAATTATTTTTACCAAAATCGGATAAGTGTTCGTTCTCAAAGTGGGGATACATTTCTGCTACCATTTCGGGATAGAGGGTTGTAACTGGTAAACTTTGTTGGCTGATGCTTTTCCAATACATACGGCTGAACTGATACACTTGATCCATCAAATCTTTTACTACAGCAATGTCATCAAACTCTTCCGGGTGGGTACTTGATATGTGCAGTTTGATTGGGAAATGATATTCTTTATTTCTTACTGGACTATTTGCTGCATAACGTGTGTTGTTGCACAGGAGATAATCTCTTTTTCCTATTTGCAAAATAGTGCCGCTTAATGGCATTAAGTTTTTAGGGTCTTTAATATCAAATGCCAATAACTCCTTGCTTTCTGTTTTGTTGATTGAAACTACTATTACAGGAATGTCCAATTCTAAATGATGCAGCACATCCAAGATTGGTTCTAATTCCTGCTCGGACATTTTCTTGTAGAAGTGAATGATTAGCCTTTTTGCATCTTTCTTTTGCTCCACATAAGTAGTAACAGCATTACGAATGCTTCCTGCCAACATCAACGTTTCATCTGCACCGAAACAGTCAAAGCCTTCAAATATGCCTTCGTTATTAAAACAGAAAGCCGAACCCACGTATTTAGTTTTATTGCTGTGGCTGTAAAATGCACCAACTCCAACTATCAACTCATTGACTGTTGAACAATTTAAACGCCAGGGAACACCGCCCAGCTTTGCCAACAATGCAATTTCAATATTGGGTAAGTATAAATTAAAATCTTCTCTTGCTAAGTTTTGATTGAAGATAACCTGTGAGCTGATGTCGTGTTTTATGAGGATTTCTTTTACCTTATAGTACACATTTAGCAGGTCGGTGTTTTCTTCTGTTTTGGCAATTGGGCTAATGTAAATGGCCACATATTGCGTATTGGGTGTTCTTACTGTATTCTTTATGGCTGCATCAACCTCAGCAACAATATTTGTTTTGTCTTGTATTTCAATATTGCTTGCAATATCTAATAGAAGAGGTTGTTTGATGTAAGTGTAGATGTCTGGAAATGCTCTGTATTCTTGGCCTTCATCATTCTTTTTGAAAAAGCCTTTGTTGAAATAGCGGTAAATATTTGCAACTGCTATGGCTTTGTCTTCGGGATGGTAAATGAAAAAGAATTTAACATTATTGTGCGGTGATTTTTTATACGGACCATTTTTCATACCTGCCAATGGATTGATGGAAAGTGTGTTTTTGCCAAATAACAATTCGTTAGAATTGTGTTTGGTTCTAAAAGTTTGGTCTTCATTCACTTTCCAAAAACCATCTTTGCTTAATGGTATAATGTTTTTAAAGCCTTTGGTATTTAATACAGTATTGTAGAAAGCATTTATAAATCCTAAATACTTTGGATAGCGGTTGCTGAAATCAGGTTTATCGAATGGTATTTCAAACTCTTTTTTTAGTGGGTTATTGAGCAGTGGAAATATTTTATCTAAATCTTGCTTTTCTTCCGGTGGCATCTTTATCCAACGGAATAATTTGCCATTGCTGTTTACCCAAGTAATTTTATCGGTGTCTATGTTGCCAATGTCTTGCATTGATTTGGCGTACAGCTTTGCTGTGCCATCGTAAGACACTACTAATTCAAATGTATTAGATACCCTTGCATACTGCACTTTAAGGGTGAATTTGTTGTATAGATTAAATTTTGTGGTGCTTTTGTTTTTATCGTGTTGCCATACTTCTACATCATTTACAAAATTTGGAAACAAGACATCTACTTTGTCTTGCAAATAATTATAGATAAGAAAACGGAAGTAATGCAAACCAAAATTGCTGTTCTTCTTTATATCTACTGTGGTTGTATAATCAGCATTTTCTGTAGTAGAAAAGTTGCAGTACAGGTGACTAATTTCTTTTAACTCACTTTCATATTGCTCCCACAATTCTTTTGGATATTCGCCTTTATGCAAAGAGGCGTAGCCTTCAGTTTTTTCTTTGAATAAACCTACTTCCAACTTTGTAACAGTTGGTGAAAATGGGATGATATTTAATTGAATCTCTTGCATCAAAAAAGTTTTATGTCATTATTGTATTGCTTGCTTTACTAAACTCATTATATACTCAAGGTCTTTATCGTCTTCCACTTGAATTTGATAATCACCATTTCCCCAATGCCCAATATTGGAAACATCTTGTGCTAATTTCTTGGGGTCGTCTAACAGTCCAGCTTTAACATTTATGAAAAGCTTTAGTGATTTTTTTAAGATTGCAATGTCTGTTACGTTTTTTCCTTTCTTGAAAGCGATGTAAAACTTTTGAGGCTTTACTTCAATTCCATCAGTAAGATTGAGGATAGCTGCTTTGAATTTTTCGTACAACTCTGCTGTGAGGTCAGAGGCTTTTTCAATATGATCTTGTTCTGTATATACTTTGATTTCGGCAGTTATATTCTTTAGTGATTGGGTTTGCTGAGTGATGGGCTTTATGCTTTCAGCTGCAACAGACTTTTTAATTGGGTTGATGGCAAGGGTGTCATTCTCGAACTGCTTTACTTCCCATAATTCAATAGCAATGTCTTTAAAGTTTGTTGCCTGTATTTGGTTTTCTGTAAAGCTCGGTGAAACAAATGCTACCCTTGTTTGACTCCAGTCTACATCTTCTCTTTTAAGATTGCGTTTTAAACTTTCGTTATACTCACAATGAAATCTGCTTTATTTTCAAGCATTAGGCTTAGGTAAGTAAAGCCCTGGTCAACTACACTGATATTTTTATCTCTCTTGTATTCGATAATGATAAAGGCACAAGCCTGTGCATCATAAGCCAACGTATCTATACGCTTGTTTTTAATGGTAAACTCACTCTTTACCAATTCCAAACCCATAATGGCATACAAGTTTGCCTCAAAGACTTTTTGAATATCCTTTTCCAGTTTGAAGGGCTTTTCTTTTACCTCTTTTAGTTTGCCTGTTTGGTTTATGTATAGTGCCATTTTATTCTGTTATTAATTAATCCATTAATGTTTTAATCAAACAATCCTTTAAATCTGTATAATATTGAATGTTGATTTTGGTAATCATTTCATCTGAAAGCTCATTTAGTTGCTTTCTGGCATTTAAGGGTATTAGCAAAGTTGTTGCACCTTTCTCAACTGATATTTCGGCAAGATTTACAGCATTATAAACCATATCTAATGAACCACCTAAGTTTAGTTGACCAACTATAACTAAACCGCCTTTTGTGCTTTTTTCAAGAATGGAACTGCACATAGCCATTAATACTGCCATGCCCATTCCGTTGCCACTTTTAGAAGCATCAAAGGCTCTTAATTGCAATGAAAATTCTGTTGACCTTGGGTCTCTGTCGCCAAGTAATTCTTTTGCTTTGCTATATATGTTTTGTTCTGCAAAACGAACACTTTCTTGAAATTGTGGTGGAGTTGGCCTATTGAGAATTTTAACTCCAGAACCTGGGTTTGAATTGATTTCTATTTTATACAGCCCTGTTGTTTCTTCTTGACCACCTGCATTTAGTGCCCATATTTGCCCCCGTGGCAATGGGTCTTCACTAATTGTGTTTTCACTGTGTATTTCGGGTGTGGTAACAAAAGTTTCAATACCATCTTCACCAATTCTATAACTAAAGTGAGTGTTTCTGAACTCGGCTGAACCAACACGTTTCTGTTGCTCTTTTACTCGTCTGCGATATTCTAATGAAATTTTTATTGCCCATTCTAAAAGTTCATCTGAAATTGGTGCTTCTGGATTTGGTTGCATTAATTTTAGCAGACCATTTAATGTTTTATTTACTGCTGTTGTATCTCTACCACTTAATGCACCACCATAATCTACCCTTGGAAGTACTGTTGAAACTCGGTTTATATCTCTTAGTCTTGTCCAGCATTCTGCAAGAAAATCACTTACCATTCCAAAATGTTCAGTGAAGTAGGTTTTATTTAATTTAGGAAAATCCCAACCAGGAACAAAAGCATGAATACGATCCATGAATGCGGTATCGTCTCTCATTTCCTTTGGCATTGGGCCAAATAAATGACTTACTCTTTGTTGATGTTCTACATCTACATCAAAATTACCTACCATTGCAATGCCACCATCAGCTCTTATAGGCTCTTTACCTCTGCTAAATTCGCCACTCTCCATGTAGCCTTTCATAATGTTTACGCCATCTTTTTGGTCAAATGAAATTCCTGAAACTTCATCGAAACAAACAACATCATATTTGCATACTAAACCACGTTCGCCATTACCCATGTTTACAAACATTTTAGCTACTGTTGCTTTGCCACCAGAAACTAGATGTGAGTATGGAGATATTTGCTGATATAAATGGGACTTTCCTGTGCCTCTTGGACCTAATTCTACAATGTTGTAATTTCTTTCAACAAATGGAATCATTCTAACAAACAAAACATTTTTTGCTTTTTCTGTTAGGGTACTAGGTTCCATACCAATGGAACGAATTAAGAAATCTTTCCATTCTTCAAGCGTATAATTTTCTCTCCCTTTATAAAGTACTTCTAAAACATTTCTTTGTGATAACTGAATGGGTCTAAGGCTCACTACACCAAAAGGTCTTCCTGAGTTTTCTTGGGCAATTACTGCATCATATTCCAATTCTATTTCAGCATAAAAGCCACCTGTTAACATTCTATCGTTTGCACTAACTAATTCGGATGAAATACGAACTTTGTTGAGTTGTAAGCTAGGCAAAATTGCTACATAACTATCAGTTGCAGTATCTAGCTTTGCAGTAATTATATCAATTAATTTGATAGAACCCTTTTCTCTGGCTTTAGATTTAAAATATTCTTCTTCACATGTACGAACTGTTCTGTCTTGTAATTGCCTTTTTTTACAATTTCAAGTCCTTCTTGAATTTCCTTTTCATCGGTAGTAGAACAATAACGCCCAAGTAAAAACTCTATTACATAAGTTGAACTGGGTAGGTTTTGCGAAAATTTCTCTAGTAAATCTTTTCGCACAATAAAGCCTTCGAAAGCTTTTTGCTGAAATTTGGTCAATTTTATCTAATTCCATATTATATTATTTTTAACCCCCAATGGTTGTTGGCTTTTTTGTTTAATATTCTCTCGTTTTCGTCCATAAGAACTATGGTTGCAGATTGGTATTCAAAGGCATCATCAATTAAAAGCGTTACTGAATTGCCAATAATTTTTTTATCTCTATTTGAACGGTCAATTACGCTAGTTGATGCATCATTGTATTTTGTTCTTATATCAATTTTATATCCATCAGGCACATCATTTGTTTGGATGGAACATTTTAGATTTACCCATTTCACCGTTTTAATATCTGCATCTATATCATCAACATTTGGATTTTCAATTATCAATTCCGGAACTAAACATTCATGAATAGAAATACCACCGTGTGCATATTCTTCATTTATTTTGAAGAAGTTAATGCCGGGTGCATAGGCAATAAAAATATTTGGATTCCAACGCCAAGGTAGATGCAATAGGTCGGTTGTTGCACCATCTTTAATTAAAGCACAACGACCCCAACGGGTTTCTGCCAAACCTGCATTTAATTGTGTTTTAGGTAAACCACCTGGCATTAATAACCAACCGTGGTCTGTAACAATTTTTATACGCTTTACACCCTTTTCAAAAGCAACATCTAAAGCTTCTTGAATTTGTTCAAACAATTCTTCTACACGTTTTACCATGTCTGCTTGTTCTTCATGGCCTTTGGTATCAATATCACCAATCTCTTGCCATGATTTACCTTTAGCATCAATATCATTTGGTTTTGTAATGAGCTTAAAACCATTGGTTACTAATTGCTCTCGAAAAGCTGCTGTTTGCAAATCTTTACCATTTGCTAGTTGAGGTCTAAATTCTTCTATATTGCTTGTTTCCGATACGGAAATTGCAATTGGAGAAACATTTGGTTTTGCCGTTGGAGTTAGTGATGGAATTGCAGACCAATTGCTTTTGAGAGTAACTTGATACTTTAATTTTATTAATCGTTCATAGAACTCTTGTGCTAATTCGTATCTAAAAGCATCAACAAACAATACATATTTTTCAGTTTCCTCTGCTGCCTTTTGATTTGAAAATATGGTGGCATCTGTTTTTACTAACGATTGAAATTGATTGGTTACTATTTCAAGCCAAGGTTGATAAACCAATTGAATAATGGCCCTAATTGCTTTTTTATCTTTATCGCTTTTTACAGCTGCAAAAGCCTTTCTCATGTATTGATCTGCCTGCAAGCCCTCTGATGTATAGTATTTTTTTAGTTCTTCAATTGATGATGAGGGGAATGCTTCGGTACAAATTTTTGCCATTTGCACTAAAAACTGCAAGGAATGGGCAAGTTGCGATTTACCTAATTCGTGCCATACCCAAGTTAGACGTTTTTTGTTTGTTTCGTGCAGTGCTATTAATTTACTTGTTGCTTCTTTGGGTTGAAGTGAAGCTAGTTTTACCAATTCAGCAAGGAGTGTTTCTTCGGCTGTTTCGTTTACTTGAGGCCAACTTTCTTCGGGATAAGCAAACATGCCACTGCCTAAGTCTGTTGGTTTTGATAATCGAAGTAGTGCTTCTATTTCGGGGTATTTTTTTGGTGCATTGGCGTACAATTGCCAAACATATTTCCAATTGCCACGCTGTGCCCCAAGTTTTTCAGAAGTAGCTTTTATGTCTTTGTAGTCGGGTTCAAAATCGTATTGGTTTTTGCATAAATTTTTAAATACTTCGCTTCTTCCTTTTTCCATTTGTTGCAAAAAACTGTCTCCTTTGCACATCCATTTAAGCAAATTAGGAATTAAATCGGGGAACAAAAGGTTGTTTAAAAAAGCGGCATCTAATTGTGTTTTGCCTTTTAAAATTTCGGTGTCTTGAAAAATTGATGGGAGTGATTTTTTTAGTGACTCTTTGGTTGCGGTGTCTTTTGCAACCTTTATCCCTAAGCCATTAAGCGGGTTTTCTACAAATGCTAATATTGACCACTCACGCCCATTTTCTTGCATAAATAAAACACCAGTGTATTGATATTCTATTAATGGTTGAAAATCTAAGCCAGCTTCTTCTACATTGCGTAAATCGCTTTTTGCTACACCTGGTAAATAAATAATTGGAATAACACCATCTGCCCAATTTGCTTCGGGTAGCATTTTGGCCACCATACATTTTAACCAAATGGATGGACCTTGTTTTTTTGCAGGCTCATAACTACCGTATAAAAGCAATTGTGGCATTTCATTTTGCAGTATTTCAATCACATCTGTGAATTGATTTTCTGGGTCGGGCCAAAGAATTACTTCGGGCTTAACCATCAAATTACTGTTGTGGTTTTCTGCCTGCTTTAATGCTTGCCTTACTTTATCGTAAATACTATTTGCCATTTTTATTTCTTAATATTTTCTCTTGCAGCTCTTTTTTCTGCTATGGTTTTATGTAAATCATTGTCACGTATTTCGCCCCAATGGCTGTTTGGTGGATTTTTACCTCTATCTATACCCCATTTAATGTTTGGCTTTTTGCGAAGTACATCTGCTTCTATAAATGGTCTAATATTTAAGCGTACTCCATCGTTTAAATCGGGTTCCCAACCAATGGGCTGCTCTGCTAAAGATTTCCAACGAACAAAAATATCGTAAGGTGCTTCTCCATGAAGAATAGCTTCCAGTTTATCTTTTAATTTTAGTGCTGCACTTAATAAACCTTCTGCTCCGCTTTCTTCGTTGCGTTTTTTGGCTTCGCACATACGAATCCAATCGCCTAAGTAGGTATAAATTAGTTTTGAAAGGTTTTCTTTATCTAGCTTATGGTAGTTTACCAATGCCGAAAAACCATCGTTACGGCCATCCCAAATGTGCCAAATAAATGGACGGTTTTGGAAAACTTTACAATGCTGAATAAAAAACTCTTTGCGTAAATAATCTTCAAGGTTAGATGCAGTTGCTCCCTCTTTGTCTAATAAATCGGCAATGGTATTGTTGTTCCATTCTCCAGTAAATACTGATTGTAAAAATGTTCTTACCCTGTCAGCACCTGCTTGTTCTGCATTTACAGATGGAATACAAAAAATACCGTCATCATCACTTAAAGGGTCGAATGCTTTTACTGCTTCAATTAATGTTTTGGCTTCGTCTGCTAGTTCCATTTCTGTGTCACTTTCAGCTGGCCAACGATAGCCAAGTAACCTAGCAATAGCAACTTGTAAAGGATTGTCTGTTTTTATGGGATGCCCATGAAACAACCATTGTGTTGGGTCATCGCTGTATGGTTTTGGAAGACCATTTGGATATTTTTCGGCTGCTACTTTTTGCCAGTGTTCTAAATCAAAAGGAACTTTAACTAAGGTAGCGTTTGTAACCCCCAACTTTTTATCAATTTTTCTTACTTCATTATAGAAAGACTCATTAGCACAATATTCAAAAATTGCCAAAATATCATTTGCATTTTTAGGTTGAATTATTGCAATATCAGAAGTAAAAGCTGCTCCAAAATATAATGAGCTAAAAAGTTTGCTGGTAACATTAATTGAAATTCCTGATTTACCCCATGCTTTTAAACCTTGGTTTCTTGCTAACAGTTTGCCCTTATTCTGATAATTTATTATTCTGTCAAAACCATCAAAAATTTTGTGATTTGAATTAGCACTCTGAACTAATTTCCAGGTTTTATCAAATGAGTTTAACTTAACTTCCCAAAAATTTCTGCTGAGGTAAAAATTGTCACCTGTGACAAGACCTTGTATTGAGTCCGCTTTTTTAGATAACAATGGGCTATTACCTAATAGCTCTAGAATTATTCTGCAATCTGGATTGTTTTTTAAATTATCTTGTAACAACATTGTAGTTTCACCCTTCAACCCATCTTTTTTTTCATTTAAAGAAAGTGATTTACTTACGTCAATTGAGCCGAATAGATTATCGTTGTTTGGTTTTGAATTTTTTGACCCAATTAATAGAATCACATTTACAACTTCCCCTGTTATTTGACTGAAAGCACCAGCACCTAAATGTGTAGTAAAATTGATTTTGAAGTTACTAATAAATAGTTTTCTAAAATTCAAATAAGTTTTAATAGTAAACCAATTATGTGGCGAAACAACAGCAATTGTATAATTTCTGTTTAAAAGACTTTTGATACGTTCTATAAAAACGGTTGCAAGATCCTGTTTCGATTCACTGAAATATTTTTCGGTATATTCAAGCATAAAATCGTTCATTAGTTTTCTGCCCAAATAAGGAACATTGGTAATTACTAGAGTATAAGTATTAGCAAGTAGCTGACCCGCTTTTGCTATCCCTGCGGCCATCACACCTCTTTCCAACTGTTCTGTATCTGCTTCGTTTTCTAGAGCTTTTTTAAGTACAGGTTGCAAGTCATTAAAGCTTGCAGTAAAAACATCAGCTTTTATTGTAGTAGGGTCTAGTAAGCTTCCTAATTCTGGTGCTAACTGAAAATGTTCATATAACATTCTCATTCCGTTTTCCATTCTGCCTTTTTCATCAGGGTTTACTTTGCCTACCAACTTTACCCAATCCTCAACTTTTCCTTTTGGGGCAATGCCACTGCAAGCCAAATTCATTTCGGGCAATTCTTTGTAATGTCCGCAAAACTTCCAAGCGGTTAATGCCAAATTAAATGCGGCAATTTGGGTACATCTTGCATCTAGTTCTAAGCCATGTAAGTTTTCAGTTATTACTTTATCGGTAGCATCTTCTTTGCTTAAACCTTCTTCGTACATTCTTAAAGCAGCAAAGACAGGAAATAGGGATGCCACAAAATGACCAGAACCCATGCAGGGGTCTAAAGAAGTTATTTCGGCTGTTTTATTAGGCCATCCTTCAAAGTTTCCGGCAGCAGGTGTACCATCTTCTAGTAAGCGGAGATATTCAAATTTTACTGGAGGTTTGACCCCAGGATTTCTGTTTACCCACCAAGCACCTAATGTATTGTCAATTAAAAAATGAACCATATAAGGCTCGGTAAATAATTGAGTAACAGCTGGAAGTTTAGCTCCATCAATCTTATCACCACTGGCATTTATTACTGCTTTTGCTTCGCTTTGCCAAAACTGGTAAACCCAACCTAAGGCATCATCGGCAGTAAATATTTCAGTTTCTAAGGCATCAATAATAGCTTCTAGTTTTATGCTTTCGTCTGTTGCAAAGTTTACTTGCATTAAGGGGTCGTCTGTTCTAAAAATAGCAGGTAACATTTTAGAAGCATAATTGGCAGCAGCATCCCATTTATCTATAAAATTTTCATCGCTTGCCAGTTCTTCGCAATCTTCCATAGTAACAGCTACACCAGAAGCTGTATGAATTAACAAATTATTGGCTTCTAAAAACTTTGCAAACAACATTTTGTGCCAAGTTTCATAAGCTAATTCGTATGATAAATTATCAATTCTTTGAGCACCACTTGCAGGTAATTCATCGCCTAATAAGCGGGCTTTGCTACGCAGGTTATTCCTTAGCGAACGCTGTTCGGCAGCCATGTGCGAAAAAGGCTCAGGATTGTTTACCGCCATAGCCTTTAGTGCATTAAAAGCACCCACCTCGGCAAATTTACGGGCTTGCTTAACCGCTGTTTCTAGCGTATTTCGTTGCTGTGGGGTTAGTACTGCCATTATTTTAAAATTATAGAGCTAGATTTTTTAAGTAATTCTTCTAATTCTGTTTTCAAGTCGGTAATGTAATTATCAATATCTGCTTGATTGGTAATAGTAACTTTTGGTAAACTGAAAGTAGTTGCCTGTGGTGCTAAAAGTTTAATGGCCTCTTCTCTTGCTGCTTGAAACTGACTTGACAGAGCTGCAATTTTTGTATCCCAATTGTAGAGTGGTGATTTCTGCAATTCGAGTAATAGCGAATTGGCATCCAAAGCTTTAATTTCTGTTTTTGTGAGCAACTGATGTTTTAATAAAATGCTATGTTTTTGCTCTGGGGTTAACTTCCCAAAATATTCATCGGCTTGCAGTATTTTCATTTTTGCATCGTACAATGCAATGAATTTTTCTTTCGACTGATTTAAACGAGCCTTTAGCTTTTCTGCTATTTCATCTAATTTGGGCTGAATTAAATCGGGCTGCTGCAACAACAAACGATTGTCTTTAATTGCTTGAATTTCTATTTTTAATGGTTCAAAATCAGCATGGTCTGGGGCTTGGGCAGAAAGTTCACTTAATAAGTGCCAAAGGGTAGCCTTGATGTTACTAACTTGTCTTTTTGCCAACCAATCGTCATAATAGTTTTGCAGGGTGCTTTGCTGTTCAAGAATTTCGAGTAATCTTTCGTTTCCTTGTTTGTTCTCAATTTCCTTTAATAAATCTATATTGATGGGTTCGGGCTTTGGTGCATCGCCACTAATATTGGCAGCCAGTTGTTTTAATTTTTCTAAATAGGTATTTGAAAATGGAAACAACTCTTGGTTGGAAGGACAGGAAATACCTGCTTTTTTGAAACAAACTTTTGATAGCAATTTTATCTCTTGCTGCTAGTATGTGTACTTCTTTTTTAAAGGTAGCATTGTTTATTTTTGCTACAATAAGCGAAGGTTCATCGCAAGAAATATGCTGGGTGTTTTTTAGCATAATTAAGATGGTGTCGATAGCATCTTGACTCCAACCATAAGGCGATTTCATGAAAATATTTCTAATTTCTTTTCCTTGATTGCTTGAGTTGCCAATGAAACGTAGAATTTCGGCTGAAACAGGATGGGCTACCACATCGCCACTATAACCAATTGAGTTTAATGCATCAGGATTGGTAGCAATGGCTTTTGTAAGTGCCTGGCCCCAATTTGCAAAATCTGCTTTACTTTTAAATTCAGGAAATTGTCTATCGGCAATACCACTTAAAGCTTCTTCTATATTTTCACGAATATTACCTTTTTGAATGATGTTACCACCTGCTAAAATAACTGCGGATTCTTTGCAAATTCGTTCAACAATATCTTCAATAGCAATTTTCGCAAGTCCTCTTCGTGTTTCCATGCTTTTTTTAGCTTGTTCTGCTTCGGGTGAAGAAGGCAAGCCCATGGCATCAAGTGTAAAGCCAGCCGCAAGAAATTTTATAATTTCTAAGCGTAATTCCGGGTCTCTGAATTTTTTCACAAATACATAAGCCAAAGGCGAATCACTACCGGCTGCTCTTATTTCGTCAACAACAGTGCTTTCGTTTTCGTACCAACCATCTCTAATCCATAAATTTAATTTGTGTTCGGTGCTTGGCATGGTGGTTTTATCCCACAAATCAAATTCACGATTTAGTTTGGAGAGCCCTTGTGTTACATTGATTGTGTTGGTTTTTTCTTTAAAAAATTTAATGATTTTTTCTTTGCGTAAACCTTGAATTAAATCATCGCCTGATCCACCTAGTTTTTGTGCTTGAATGGTGTATTCTTGTTCCCACTCTTGACCTACTTTTGTTTGAAGTTTATATTCATCGCCAACTGGCATTAGTATTTTCTCTTCTGCAAGTTTTGCTGTGAGTTCTTTTATTTTGGTTCTAAATTTATCGGAAGCTTCATTTAGGTTATCCAATAATAACTCTGCAATTGTATTTTCATCGGACTTTAATCTTTTGCCTGATGTGTCTTTGGGAAGTTGGTCAATCAAAAATACAACACTTAAAATTCTACCTTCTAATGCACTGTCACCACCTTGCGATTTACGCCCAACAATTAAATTATTTGTTTCGTTAAGCAACAAGGCATTTTGTAATAACTGCGATTGTTTTTGCTCAAAAATCAAATCGGCTGGAACAACAAAACCTAAATCTTTGTCGGCAACCTTTTTTAAACTTTCATCTACAATCCTTAACTGACTTCTAAGCTGTCCTGATGTGCCAGCTGTATCAATTACTTGCAGAACCTTTTTCCAAAACTTACGTGTAGAAGGCAACATTGGATAATCAGCTACAAGGGTTGTTTTATCACTTGTAACATATCCATAATCTGTACCTGAAAGATTTCTTGAAATTTCTCCTAATGAAGCCTCTAGTTTTTTATCAATTAAACTTATGGCAGTAGGTTTTTTTCTAAAACAGTTTTACGGGTTACTGTTTCAACATCGGCATCAGAAAAGTGAAACTTTAACTGTGAAGCGGTCTTGCAAACGCTGCAAAAGACTTGTTTCAGAAAGTGAATTTTGACCAGTACCAATGAGTAAAAATTTAGAGTCAAAATTGCTGCATAAATCCTGAGCTAAATTTTGAACATCAATACTCTTGTTTCCCTCAGAACCAATGAACTGTTGTACTTCATCAAGTACAATTAAAGTAAGTGGAATTTTATCGCCATAGAATAATGGTAATATTTCTGTTTTGATGGTATCAATTAATTGTTCCCTGTTAATGCTCTCAATACGTTTGAAGTTGGCTTTAAAATTCTCTTTGACCTTTGCTTCATTTTCTGCAAAGCCTGGTTTTAAATCCAAAATAGCTTTTGCAATAGTTGAAGAAACAAATAGATTTTCGTATTCTTTTTTGAAGTCTTTTCCTTGAGCCTCAACAATTGTTTTTAACTGGTCATAAATACCCTCTTGCTTGGTCCAATAGATAAATTTGAAATGGTGGTATTGCTGAGGCAATCCTAATTCATTTAAAAATAACTGAAGGAAAGAGTAACGAATATCGGCAGATGGAAAATCTTTTAAAGTACCAGAAATAGAAAGTTTGCCATAAATGTTTTGCTTACGTTCTAATTCAATAAATAAATCGTTTACATCCTGCGGTAATGCTTTTATTTTTTTTGCAGAGTCTCCATTAGGAAACTTAAAATCTTCCCATAGATAGCCCAACATTTTTACCAAATGGGATTTACCACTACCAAAAAAACCACTAACCCAAACTGCTGGCTGCCTTGGTTCATCAATATGTTTTAGAATGTATCTAAAAATGCGATAAATACCTTTTTGATATTCACCCTCGCATACAAATGTTTTAAGCTCGTGCCTAATAATAGTAAGACCTTTATCGTCTTTTGCTGTATTGATTTCTACAACACCATCATTTACGAGGTTATTCTCGTCTGGATTTAGGGTAAAAAGTTCTTTATTTTTCATATTAATTTATTATGCTGTAATTGGTCTTGCTAAATAATTCCATCCGTCTCTTGCATCTAAAAGCCTGTATTGATTTTTATCGTATTCACCAGGAAAGAACAGAAGCATTCTACCCTTGAAAGAATTTGAACAACCGGAAAGGACATCAGACATACGATTGAATCCAAACAAAGATGAAATATCCCTAACGGCAATTAATGTATTATCGTCCGTACCATGCTTTTCAAACTCGGCAATTAAAAAATCAATAGCAAACTGCTTAAATTCTGCTTCAAGCTGGTCTACCAAACTATCAGGATCATTGAAATATTCTTCCTTGTAATCATGCTTTGACATCCAAAGCGGAAAACAGCTTTTTAGGGAAATACTAATCCATCTTTTTTGTGCTTTGATAGTAGTTGTTTCAAAGTCACCAATTCTAAGGTCAACTTTACGCTGTTCTAATGGGTCATAAACCAAGAACCAAATTCGTTCTTGGCCAGATAGTGATGATGCCCATGGTTCATTAACCACAGATTCATAAGCACTTATTAATTGGTCTATTTTAGATTGCATCAATTTCAATTTTAGTTAGTAAGTAATCGAAAGAAATAGAAGTAATGTTTCCAGCATATTGGTATTGCATTAAATCTCTTTTTGAGGCTTCAATTGATAGCTCTCTTATTTTGCTTTCGTTTGAACATAAAGCAAGTAATGTATTAGCGTTTAAAATAAAGTCACCTCTTAGACCATCCAAATAAGCCAACAGCATAGCAAAAGATACAATTCTGTATGTAATTAAAGGCTCGCTTCTGATATTTTTAATTTTACCTGTTATGAAACCTGCCTGTTTCCAAGAGCTTGCAATATTTTGTGCAACGGAACGAAGTGTGTTTTTAGTAAAACGATTAGGATGATATTTTTCAATGTTCTCTTCTATACTTTCTATATCAACTTTTTCACCTATTTTTTTTTGTGAGATTGCAGAAATACTTTCTTTTAACAAGTAGTCATTTGTACTTGCAAATACAATTGCAAGTACAGCTTTTTCGCTTTCATCAGCATTTGACCAAAAATATTTAAACGCTTTAAATTTATTTGAAGACAAATCGAATTTATAAAGTTGCAACAAAAAGCCGCTAGTCTTCTTTATTCCGTCTTGCGATTTTTTGCCAAAAACATTGTTATTCATGGATTCAATATAATTATCATTCTGAATTGAGAAATTCATAACTTTCTCTAATTCCATGAACATAATAGTTCTTGCTGTGTGGACTGTTATAGGTTTTATTTTCTTCACTATTTTTTCTTCTTCTTTAAGTTTATTTTTTTGTCTGCAACTTGCATAGCTTCATTGGCAAATTTCTCATCTTTTACCACAGCATAAATTTGGTCGGCAAGCCAAAGGGTTTGCAGTTCTTCTACATCAGCTTTGAGTATTTGGGCTAATAATGGGATTTGCTCTTTCTTTAATTGCCTATCGCCACGTTCTACTTTGCTAATAATAGAAGTGTCCACATCTAACAGAGAAGCAAGTTGCCGCAGCAACATATTTTGCTTCGTTCTTAGTTCTCTTATTCGTTCACCAAACTGTGTTGCCATTATAATAATATTGTCTTGACAAATATTGGCAAATATAAGAAAACAAAAGCAAAGAGTTACTAAAAAAAGTAGTACTTCAAAAAGGTTTGAGAAAGTGGGGAAATGAGGATTTGAGGAAAGGCAGATTACCGCTTCCTCATATCCTTAAATCCTCAAATAGGAACTATTGAGGATTTTTGGCGTTGGGGTTGGTGTACTGGTCGTGACCATCGTACTGGATAATATCAGCATCTTTAAACTCCTTGATGTAGCGTTGTGCTGACTTGTCGGTAATGCCCAAACTTAGTGCTGTAGCTACATAGGTTTGGCGGTTGAAATGGTAAGGCAGGTTTTCTAAAAACTGCTCTTTCTTGTGCTTAGGTTTTGGCTTATAGGTTTCCTGGGCTATTTGAGAATACACATAACTGCTATGCTTTACCAGTATGGTAATCATATCCAATGTGTTTTGAAAGTCGGTATCGTTACAATAAAGGCTTGTGGTAATTTCTCCATCTTCCATAATGCGGAGTGCTGAAAAAATCATCATTATACGGAAGGCAATTAAGCCCAAACGCCTTACTGAACTGATAATCTCTTCTTCTTGGATATTGACATACAGGGTTTGCATTTTCTCAAAGAATTGATTGAACTGCAATTGCTGTGATGGGGTCAAAGAAAAGTGTACATCGGGGTTGGCTTGTAAAGTTTGGTACAAACTGAAAAACTCATTGCCCAGCTTTTCAAAATGCACATCTAAACCGTTTTCAGTTTTGGAGGCAAACACATCTTTCCAAATCAATTTCATATTCATTACATAGAACATAAAACGGCTGAACAAACCATTTTCAGCATTTGGAATGAGGGTTGTAATTTGCTTGGGAGTACCTGAAAGTAAAGCTGATAAACAAGGTCTGTCAATTTCTACATATTCCTTGTCTGTTCTGCGATAATATGAGATAGGTTCGTGTTGAAAAGCATTGCGAAAACCATCGCTAAAGTCTCCGTAATCGCTTTTAAATGCTTTGGCAAGGGTATCGCCCTCTGTTTCAAAAATTAGCCCTCTTTTATCGCTATCGCCCAATATTTCTAAAAAGCCTGTTGCACTGTTATTGGCAGGAATGAACAACATTTTTTGAGGTGGTTTCTGTGGCTTTTCGGTGTTGGCATCTTTACCCTTGTTTGCGTTGTACTCTTGCATATCCACCTCAAACTGTTGCTTCATTATCTTGGCTTGGTTTCTCAATGCTAAGTGTATGGGTTCAACTAATTTTCGGCAATGAATTAAAATGCCTTTCCCTGCTGATGCTTTGGCAGAAATGAAAATGAACAGGTTTGTATTTACTGGATTGTCGCCATACTTACCAATGAGTTTAGGAAATGCCACACTTAACGTAACCAATGAACCTAACAATAAAATATCCCTTTCTTCTTTGGTGGTGGCTACTTGTGTAATGTGTTTTAAAAACTCTGGTATTGTGTCAAACACTGCATCGGGCAAAGTAGGCATTTGTTCTTCGGGCTGTGTTTCCTCTTGATCCGTTGCCTTTTGCTTGGGTTCAAACTTTTTGTGTTCTTGGGTGTGGTGTGAATAGGCACTATTTACGGCAGTCTTAATTTCTCTTTCAGATAAATCAAAATGCTGTGTACATAGTATTTCAGTATCGGATTGCGATAAACCAACTCTGTTGCAATTAGAAGCAAGCAGATAAATAAAATTATTTCTGTTTCCATCGGTGTATGATGCTTTTTGGTTTGTGAATTGAATTTGTTGATTGAATAAAAATGTAATGTTGAGGTCTTCGGGTTCTGCCTTTTCTATTGGAACAACTGGAGCAATAGCCGTAGGCGTTTGCGATTGTTGTTCTTGAATGAATTGGGGCAAAGCCACAATGAATTTCTCGTTTTGGATGGTCCTGTAAGCGTTGGGGTCGTGGCTCATAAAACAAAGCCTTGTAACATCTTTGCAGCTTGGGTCTGCCTTTAGTCCTGTGGCATCTTCATAATACTTCTGCACTTGCAAATAAGCAATGTCGTGGTGTTCCAGTTCGGTGCTTACCTCAACAAATACTTTTAAGCCGTTGCCACTTGGACTGATGAAGCAAAGTGATGTGTAGGAGATTTTGCTAATGATTGCAAACGCAGTTTGCAATTGCTCCAGTGTGAGTTTGTCAAAATCTAAATGCACAAAGCCACTGTACATTTCAAGAAAAGGCATTTGCCTTTTTTCGCTGAATACAGCCGAAGGCGTAAAAGCTAATAACTGTTTCTTTTTGTTGTCGGCTTCTGCCTTATTGCCTTGTGCAATAAGATTGCGGATTTCTTCTACTTCCGTTTTGTACTTGTCGGAAATAATGTCTTTACCTATCAGCAGTAGAGATTTTTTTTCTACCGGGATAGTAAAGTTTTTAAATATGGTACTTGATGCCATTTCTTTTCTTTCTTATCGGTTAAAAAATTCTATTTGCGTTTATTCTTGAGTATGTACTCGGTAGCCATAGCATCAATTTCATCGGTTGATGATTGACGGTTACGCTGCAACCATTCGTCTAACTCGGAACGCTTGAAATAGAGTTTCTTTCCTGGGGACAGAAATGGGGAATACTCTTTGTACTTGTGAGTTTGTACAAATGTGAGGGGCTTACATCAAGGAATGTGCAAGCCTCATTGAAGTTTAATACTGTTTTTTGCAGTAAGTTTTGCTCATCTAATTTGTTTGCAATTTCTGTGAGCTTGTCGAGAATTAAATTTTCTGTTGCCATCTTTTTATATTTTTAAAATTGATGGAACAAAACTCTACAATGCAGCAGGGGCAAAGGATTAGAGTGTTATATCTCATTGAGATAACTCCCTAATCTCACTATTTTTTATTTCATTTGGTTGATTATATTGTCAATGGTTGGTTGATTTTTAGGTTGTCAATTTTATTTGAATACAAGTTTTGAGCCTTTAATGGCTTATTGGTTTTTGTATAAAACAAACCTGATTTTTCAAGTGCTGATGGTGTTAGATTATTGAAGCTGGCACTAAGTTTATCAATGATGTATCTAAGCTGCACTGTTTCGCAACCGAAATACACTTTGTGCATTTTGGTAGTAAGTGCTTTTGATGTGAGTATCGTTACCAAATCCTCGGTACTACATTTACTCTCATTCAAGAACTCAACTTGATTGTTTAGCAATGTTATTACTGATTTCAGTTTTGCTTCCGTTCCTTTAAAGCCAAATGATAGTTTCTCTTTGGTTGTTGGCTTCTCGGTTTTCTCTGTTTCAATTTCAACTTTCACTAACTCGTTTATCTGTGCCTTTGGTAAATTCAAATCCAACAAATAAAAATCTTCAATACTGGTGGGGCTGTCAATACTGGCTTTGCTCAACTCCTGTATATCAAAAAATAAAATAGTGAGGTGTTGCCTTAATAACTGCAATACAAAATGAGGTAACGAGCTTTGCTCGGTAGGTGCTTCCTCAAATCCTCTTTCCTTAATCTCCTTAACTGTGTTTACTGTAAGTGCTTTGATGTTCTTTAATGCAATGGTGGTGTGGTACACTATATCCACCTTTTTGCTGTACTTCTGCATTTTGGTATTAAAAGCATTGTAAACACGAAGTGTTTCAAGGCTGATAACGGCATTATAAAACTTGCTTACTGCATCGCTGTAAGCTGGAAAATCTATTGCGTAGCAATGGTTTTTCAAAGTGCTTGTACCCTTTGTATTTTGCTTTGTAAGCCATTTGGAGAGGTCGGAATAATCAGCCAACAATATTTGAAGCTGTTGCACCAACTCGGCTTCTGTGGTGGGTTCTTTGCTGCCTACCTTTTTTATTTTCTCGTTGATGGCTTTTGTGCCTTTGGCATCAAAAGTCCAGGGCATAAGTTCTTTGAACAAAATGCTATTCAATATTTTTATTTCCATTATAAGCCAATATTTATTTTGTTAGCTGCTACTGTTTTCTTTTCATCAATTACATTAGCATAAATCTGTGTTGTTTTTAAATGCCTGTGTCCAAGCAACTTTGATACTGTGAAAATATCAGTACCCAAAGTAAGCTGCAACGTGGCGTATGTGTGCCTTGCACAGTGGAAAGTGATGTGCTTTTCAATACCTGCCTTTATCATCCATCTGTACAAATCAGCATTGCGACTATCGGAGTAAATCAAATCAGGAAATACCGGGTCGGCTGGCTTTCCTTTTTCTCCTAATAAATTATAGGCTTCATCAGATATGGGCAATGTTTCAGATCCTTTTGTTTTTTGCTGTACGAAACGGATGTAATGCCCTAACTCGGTGGATTGTTGCATTTCACTCCATTTCAATTTCTGAATATCGCTAAAACGCAAGCCTGTAAGACAAGCAAAAATAAAAGCCTTTTTCATCAACTCGTTTTTACATTCGGTTTTGGCTAAGGTCTTTAATTCATCAAGGGTTAAAAACTCTCTTACTGGTTCGCCTTGTGGCAAGCCATCTACCATTTCGGCAGGGTTGGTTTTTAGTATGCCATCCCTCACAGCTTGTTTGAGTGCTGCTCTGAACTTATTGAAGTAACTGTATTTGGTATTGGTTGAAATTGCCTTTTTGGTTTTGGTACTGGCTTCTTTCAATAGGTAATCCCTGAAGCCATCAACAAAGGCTTTATTGATTTGATTGAATTGTATATCTCTTGGGCAATACTTTTCAAGTGCTTTATGGTACTATCCCAATTGCCATAATTCCCTTTGCTGTCTTTTCTCTTTTCAGCCAATGCCTCCATATACATAATGAAGTAAGTTTTTAGCTTCTCCTTATCGTGGAAATCATAAGTGCTGTTTTGTATCTCCAAATGCCTTTTACTGCGGATGGTTTCAGCCAATGCCAGTATCTTTTTATTTTCTTCTTTTACTGCATTGGTGAGCTTCCCTTTTTCGGGGTCGGGTGTTAGGTACAAATTCAAATACTCATATTGGCGTTTGCCATTGGAGTAGTACTCTAAATAAAGGCTTATTTTATCGCCTTTGAGCCGTTGTCTTAATGTTACTTTCATTTTCTTATCAGTTAAATAAATTATCAATTGAAGCCCTTTTGATGATGGTACGACTGCCCAGCTTTGCCACCGGCAAACGATTACTTTTTATCATCCGTTGAATGGTCCATCTGCTTGCACCCAAAAGGGTAGCAACTTCCAGTATGCTTAAAAATTCTTTCTCTCTTAAATTAGTGTGATTACCTGCTATCGGGTTGGATAGGGTTTCAGTAGCAACTACTGGAGAAGCGGAAACAATTTTGCTTTGTTGGTTCTTAAATTCTGCGTTTACTTTTTCTTCTCGTTTGGTTTTCTTGTAGGCTGCACTGTTGCATTTATGGCCACAATACTTCGTTGTGGTCTTTTGGGCTATGAAAGCCTTACCACAATGATTACAGAATTTAGGAAGTTTAATTGTACTACTCATTTGTTGCTACTTGTTGCAGTATGTTGCTGGGTGGTGCTACTTGGTGCATTATTTCGCCTGACTTCCATCAAACTGATATGTGGGCAACAAAATAGCCAATTGGGCAACAACTGGGCAACAAATATAAGTAAAAAAGTAGAGTTGGGCAACAAAAAAGAGAAAGAAAAGTGTACTGAAACTCAACAAAAACAGGCACTTAACAAACAAAAGAAAGTAAATTACTTTCCGATACAAAACTTCCCAAAAATATTTCCAAGGATCTCATCATTGGATATCTGCCCGCTGATCTCTGCAAGGTGGTATAGTGCTTGTCGGATAGATTGCGCCAGCAAGTCTGTTTCCAGATGGCTGTCGAGGCCGGCGAGTACTTCTTTCAAATTTATTGCTGCAGCTTCAAGAGCCTGGCGATGCCGGGCATTGATGGCAATGCTGTTGTTTTGAATTTTTTGATCCCCGATCGCAAGTTCATAAAGTTTTTCTTTCAGATATGGAATGTTCATCAGATTTTTTGCTGAACAGGCGATGATGTTTTCTTTGTGTATTTCGTTATGGATAAAATGTTCATAATCGATGTAGGGATTCAGATCCATTTTATTCGCTACAACAAGTAATTTTTGATCAGGACGAAGGAGGCTGTGTACTTCCTGCCACATCTCTTCTTTGGAAGTTTTGACCACATCAAAGACATAAATCAACACAGTGGATTCATCGATCTTTACCATGGTGCGTTGCACACCCATCGCTTCAATTTGATCTTGTGCTTCTCTGATCCCTGCAGTGTCTATAAAACGAAAGAGCACTCCGTTGATGTTCATTTTTTCTTCAATGGTATCTCTGGTTGTTCCGGCGATGTCTGAGACGATTGCACGTTCTTCTTCGAGTAAGGCATTGAGCAAAGTAGATTTACCTGCGTTTGGCCTGCCGGCAATAACGGTGCTGATCCCATTTTTTACAGCATTGCCCAACACAAAACTTTGGTTCAGCGTATCTATTTTATCCAATGCAGCATGCAACAATTTTTTGAATTGAGTTCGGTCTGCAAACTCCACATCCTCTTCGGCAAAATCCAGCTCCAATTCGATCAGACTGGCAAAATTTAAAAGCTGCGATCTGAGTTCTCCGATTTCGTTTTTTATGCCGCCTTTCAATTGACTCATGGCAAGACGATGCGCCGCTTGTGATTCTGAAGCGATCAGATCTGCCACAGCCTCGGCCTGAGAAAGATCCAGCTTGCCATTAAGAAATGCCCGCTGGGTGAATTCTCCCGGCTTGGCCATTACGGCACCCTGACGCAGGAGGAGTTCCAGTATCTCTTTGAGCAGATAGGAAGATCCATGACAGGAAAACTCCACCACATGTTCCCCGGTATAGGAATGGGGACCCACAAACACGGTCGCCAGCACTTCATCCAGCGTGTTTGATTGTTCGTCAAGGATCTTTCCCAGATGAGCAGAATGACTTTTCTGTTGGGATAATTTCTTTCCTTTAAAAATCCGGTCTGCAATGTTAATTGCTTCCGGTCCTGAAAGCCGGATCAGTCCGACAGCGCCGACCCCTTCCGGTGTGGCGATGGCTGCAATGGTGGTATTAGAATTATTATAATCCAAAATGGAATTTTGTTACACAAATCTATGTTGATTAAGGTGCAAATCGATTCAAAACCAATTATTATTTCTAACTAGCTTTGCATTATGGACGAACTGAGTGTAAAAGAAAATTTGAAACAAGCGGGAAAAACCACAGTAAAATGGTTCAGGAGGCTGATGATCTTCGCCCTTGTAATGTTTATTGCGTTTATTGCCTTCATCCTCTTGGCCAATTACAGCGATGGTTCAAGGACGGGTTACGTGACCAAGATAAGCCGCAAGGGATATGTGTTTAAAACCTTTGAGGGGGAATTGAATTTTGGTTTCTTTGGTGGCGCCACGGGTACCAATCGTCCGGTGGACAACGTTTGGATATTTTCGGTAAGTGATGGCTATGTTGCTGATCAGGTCCGAAAAGCCTCTGAAAGTGGGCAAAAAGTGACCTTGTTTTACAAGGAAAAATATGTAAAAATTTTCTTCATCGGGGAGACTAAATACATTGTCTACAAAGTAGAGCCCTCGTTTTAAGAAGGTCTATAAAAATTGGAATACCAGCAGACTGCTGAGGTAGGCCAGCGCCCCCATGTAAAAGAATTGAATCAGCGCCCACTTCCACTTGCCTGTTTCCCGTTTCATTACTGCCAATGTGCTCATGCATTGCATGGCAAAAGCATAAAACAACACCAGCGAAAGGGATCTTTTCGGACTGTAAAACTTAGAGCCGTCCGGTGCTTTTTCCAGGGCCATTTTATCTCTGAGGGTGCTGACATCTGAGTCCGGCCCCAAACTGTAGATGGTACTCATGGTCCCTACAAATACTTCCCTCGCAGCAAATGAAGTAATCAGTGCTATCCCTATCTTCCAGTCAAATCCAAGCGGGGCTATAACGGGTTCAATACTTTTTCCAATCTTGCCGGCAAAGGAATGTTCCAACATCTGTGCTGCCACATAATGATCTGTTTCATCTGCCGACATATTTAATTTCAAGGCTTCCGCACTGGCTTCTGATCTTGTCCTTTCTTGTTCGCCGGGAAAGGAAAAACTTGCCAGAAACCACAGTACGATGGAGATCATGAAAATCACTTTTCCTGCTTCTATCACAAAACTCTTTATCTTGTCCAGCACCACCAGGACTACCTGTGTCAATTGTGGCCACTGATAAGTCGGCAGCGGCATGGCAAGAATACTTTTTTCTTCTCGCCTGCTGAATTTATGAATGATCCACGCAGTGATCAGCGCCATGCCTATCCCAATAAAATACAAACCCATAAAGACGAGTCCCTGAAGATTCAGGATCCCGAAATAATATTGTGTGGGTACGATAAATCCAATCAATGCAGCATACACAGGAATCCTCGCCGAACAAGGAATCAACGGAATGACAAATGAAGTCATGAGCCGTTCTCGCGGGTTGCTGATGCTGCGGGTCGACATGATGGCGGGAATCGCACAGGCGCCTCCGGAGATCAATCCCATAACGGATCTGCCGTTCAGTCCGAATTTTACCAGAATATGATCGAGCAGGTAAACCACTCTGGCCATATATCCCACTTCTTCCAGCAAGGACAAAACCATAAAAAGCAACGCTATCTGTGGAATAAAAACCAGCACGCCCGCAAGTCCCGGTAAGATGCCCTGAATCAACAAATCAGACCACCAGGCTTCAGGTAAGAATTGATCCAGCTGGTCTGCCATTAACGCAAATGTATAATCAATGGCATCCATCGGAAAACTGGCAAAACTGAAAATCATTTGAAACATCAGAAAGACCACCGCCAAAAAAATGAACATGCCCCACCAGGGATGGGTCAGCACAGCATCTATTTTTTTGGTGAAGCTGATGCGGGTTTTGGAGCTACCCGTTTGGTCGGTGTTAGCTTGTTGGATCCGGCTATTCCATTCTTCGATTAATCGGTAACGACTCAGGGTCTCTTGTATCTGGCGTTGTATGGATTCTGAAACGGTAAACAAGGGTGTTTTTTGATCACCATTTAAAGATGGGTGGGATTTCAGATAGGTCACATAATTGTCTTTCTCGCTTTTATTGGTTTCCAGAATTGGCAGCATGGATATGGATTCCTGATCCAACTTGTAAAACGAATCTGCTTTATTTCCGTAGATGGGATTTTGCGCATAGGAATCTACCTGCGCGCGGACCAATTCAATATTTTGTTTTGTACGGTTGCTGATGGGAATCACTGTACAACGTGTCTTTTCTTCCAATAAGCGAACCCAGGCATCGGCCATGGGAGTTGGATAAAGATCTGTGTTGGTCAGACAAATTAAAACAGGTAATCCAAGGTCCAGCACCTGGGTCAGCAACATCAGTTGCTTGTCCAAAAAACGGATGTCTGCTACATAAATCACGGCATCCGGATGATTTGGATCGGATGTGTAAATCAATGCCCTGGAAAGGATGGATTCGTCCATCGAGATCGGATAAAGACTATAAGCGCCCGGAAGATCAATGAGTTCGAGGCTATGTCCGATCGCACTTTTGTAATGTGCATTTTTACCATCCACCGTTACACCCGGAAAATTTCCAACCTTTTGATTCAATCCAGTGAGCAAATTGAACAAACTGGATTTTCCACAATTGGGATTGCCGACAAATGCAATTTTAGGAGATGCCATCTTTAGGGTTGATTTCCTGAAATACAATAGCATCCCATTCTTCCTTTCTTAGCACATACACAGAGTCATCTACCTGTACATAACACGCACCCCTGAAAGGCGCCTGGCGAATCAATTCGATTTTTTTACCGGGATAGATGCCCAGTGTCAGGAGCCTTAAGGCCAGAGCTTCATGTAAAATCGAATGTATCACTCTCTGCACGCTAAATTCAAATTTGGAAAGGCAAAAGTAATCAATCAAAAGCGCAAGCCCGAATACCTTCCGTTGGAATCCAAACAAATTTTATATGCAAATAATGTGATATGTTTAAATTATTGGTTTGTTGTCTTTTAACGAAAAAGCCTGGCGAATTTGAAATTCGTCAGGCCTTTTTCAATCTACTTTCTCTCCTGGATTTTGAATTAAATCCTTCTGAACTCTGTCTCCCTGTCAACCAAAATCTAATAATAATCTCATTTACCAAACATAAATTCTTGCAACTGGTTCTCAATATGTTTGAATAATTGTTCAAAATTGAATTCAGCACTGTTAAAAGTGGATTTAACCTACCCTCAAAATTCTTTTGAAGGATTAATTTCCTTGAGGATGAAAATATTTAACACTCTATTTGTGTTACCTTAGGCAGCGAAATGTTTACATCCTGCGTTATCCTGTTAAATTATTTTAGCCATACTTTATGGACATTAGCCTAAGCATATTATCTTCTGAATCCGAACTGATACAAGCCTGTATCAGAAAGGAAGAGGGCTCAGCAAAAAATCTATGAAGACAACTACAGAAATTTGCTGGTCGTCTGTATGCGATATGCTGCCAATCAGGACGATGCACTCGACATATTGCACGATGGGTTTTTCAAGATCTTCACCAACATAGGTTCTTATGAACCGAATACTTCACTGACTGCCTGGATGAGACGCATTGTGGTGAATACCAGCATAGATTATTACAGATCTAAAAGCAGGCGTCAAACAGCCGATCTGGATGAAGCACAACACATGAACCATGGTTCTTCCAGTCCAATTGATGCACTCACCCTGGAGGAAGTAATGAAGGCCGTACAAAAACTATCTCTTACCTACAGATCCGTGTTTAACCTCTACATCATCGAAGGTTATTCACATAAAGAAATATCGGACATCCTTGGCATCACAGAAAGTACATCACGATCAAACCTGGTCAAAGCAAGGCAAAAACTTAGAGAACTCTTAAATGTGGACCATGGAAAATAACCAGTTTGATCAGTGGATCAAAGAAAGTTTAAATCAATACACACCAAAAGATGTAAAACCTGATTGGTCTGCAATGAAAAGCCGGTTGCAGGAGGCCGATAAAGCCAATCAAAATTTTGATCAATCCATACGTGAAAAATTAAAGGCTGCAGAGAAACACATTCCGGGTGCTGAATGGCAAGCCTACCATCAGAAACAAATCATTTTCAGGGAACGACGACGTAGAATTCTTACCACCAGGGTGTTGGAAGCGGTCATCATTTTACTTCTTATTTGGACTGTCAATGGAATTGTTGTTCCGGAAGTGATCAATTACCGTTCGGATAAAAATAAAATTGCGTTGAATTCCGATGCTCCATCAAATTTGGAATCTTTACTTTCAAATCAATCCGCAAGTATTGCAGTAAAAGAATCAGGCAATAATTCTGTCGCGGAGAAGAATTCCATTTCTAAAATTACCAAATCATTCAACGGAAAAACAAGCAGCCTTCCTAAGAAAAAAATGTCCGCAAATGGGGACACCAAAACGATGGATTTGGCAAAAACAAATTCTAACCCTGCAAACGTAAAAACAAGTTTGGAAACCAAAAATTCCGTTCCACTTTCTTCAACCGGCAACATGGAAGAATCTTCCAAATCAAAGCCTGCAACAGAAGTAGAAACAGAAGCACGACCGCTGCAAGATCATAATTCTAATACACCAATAGAATCCCCAGACGCTGAACCGAAGGAAAACATAATTCCACGGGAAGGTATCCAGCTCGATCTCTTGCCGGAAAAATTAAATCCAGCAGGTATTTCATTCCTTAGCTTACCACTCAGCGTTGAGATCCCGAAAATGATAAAAACCTCGAAAGATCTATCCACCACTTATTGGATTCAGGGATCAGCAGGAGGAGGCATAAATTTTATTGCGACACCCAAAGATGTCCATTTGAACCTGGCATCCAGGAATTCGATTGGCTCGGCTTATGTCGGAGGATTATCAGTCCTCTTCGATCATCAAAGGTGGCTGCTGGAAACAGGAGTCACTTATGCATTTCTAAGCAACAAACCGGGTATCAAAAATATTTATGGAAATCTGGTAACAGGCTACTTCCAAAAGCGATTTGTTCAGGCTAATTATTCACTCATCGATCTTCCGGTACTCATCCATCTTAAGTGGATGAAGTCAGGACCTTGGGAACTGAGTTCTTCGGGAGGAATGTCCATTACAGCTTGTGTGGATACCCGTTTTGATTTTGTAAAAGAAACTGCCGATAAAAATTCAACCCAGGGCATCTCAAATATTCCAAAAGAATCTTTGCTGGATAACAAATCTTACATTCATGGACTTACCCAGGATGATAGTTTTAGTGACAATTCATTTGCTAATTTAATTTTGGGTTCGAGATTAACCTATGCTTTAAGACCGGACATGAATGTATTTACAAATGTCCAGTTTAAAAGAATGCTGAACCAAAATGGATTCGGTCCAAACGCCGACAAATACAATCAGTTGTTGTGGAGTTTTGGAATACTTAAACGTTTATAATTTCTGGATGAACAACAAAGAAATATCTCAAGTCAATTTTCAAAGACTTGTTTGAAGAACTAACTAATCATTTTTCTAAATTTAGGGTAGTATGTGTGATCCCCAATTATGGGGATCATTTTTTTTCTAAGTAATTCATTTTTCTTGATAGAATTTTCAGATTTTAATCATTACACAAAGTTCTGTTGACAATGCCTGGATAATGACTACTCCTTCAATTTTTCAACATGGATATGAATCGAAAATTGAAATATAAGTTAAGGGCATGGCAGTGTAAGTTATTTTTTTTAAGGTAAAAGCCTTTAATTCCATACCAATCCTTTCTTGGAAAAAATTTCATTTTGAAATGATGTATAAGAATAAAGCAGATTACTAAATGTAACTAATTTTATAAATCACCGTAGCAATTAATCCTACTCCTCTCCGAATTGCTTTTCTTCATGGAGTTTCTTAAACAGTGCCTCCAGACGATATACTTCGTCCAGCGTTTCATCCAGGTAAAAACGAAACTCAGGCATCAATCGAAGCTGTTTCTTCAACCTTTGATGCATCGCCTGTTTTAAACGTGCATAGTGCTCTTCCATCATCAGGATCACCTCCTGTTTGTTCTCATAATTGTATATGGATACATAAATTTTAGCAAGACTCATGTCCGGACTCATCTTAACACCGGTAACCGTAACCATAGCGTCTTCATAAATGTACTTTCCCTCAGAAGAAAGTACCATACTGAAATTCCTTCGAATCAACTCAGCAACCTGTTTTTGTCTTATGGTTTCCATGATAACGGATTTAACGAATTTCTCTAAAGGGTATTGTTATTGGATGCGTAAAGGTAGGGAATAATCAAATTCATGCCCGAAATTTGTAATTTGTCTGAGGCTTAAGCTTATTTTGCACGCAGAAATAAAATGAGTTTTCTTAAACCCGACAGTGCGATTGAATATCTGAAAGGGGTAGGCCCTCAAAGGGGCGCACTCCTGCGCAAACAGCTAAACATTCAGGATGTACAAGGCCTGCTTTTCTATTTCCCATTCCGCTATATTGATAAAACTCAGATACACCAGATCAAAGACATTGAATTCGACGGACAATGGGTTCAATTGAGGGTTCAGGCGGTGCGAATGGGGGATCGTGGTCAGGGAAGAGGTAAACCCTTGGTGGCTGCTGTCAAAGATGCTACCGGAACTCTTGAATTGGTTTGGTTCAGGTCACAAAAATGGGTGGAGGATCATTTTTTAGCCGGAAAGACTTACCAGATTTATGGCAAAGTACAGAAATCAGCCTATGGTTTTAGTATTTCTCATCCCGAGTTTGAGGAATATGACCCCACCCAGATCAAGCCTAATGCTGCTCGCTTCGAACCGGTCTATTCCAGTGGAGAAGCATTGGCTGCTGCCGGCCTGGACAGTAAGGGCATCAAAAGAATTGTAGAGTCGGCTTTTGCATCATTTGACCTTCAAGCCGTTGAAGAAAATCTTCCTGAATACGTTCGCACCAAATTCAAACTTTTGGGAAGGCAGGAAAGTCTTCGACTGATTCATTTTCCCACTCATCAGGACCAAATCAGAAAAGCACAGGAGCGATTCAGATTTGAAGAGCTCCTCAGTTTTCAACTCAAAATCATCTCGGCCAAAATCCAGCGTCACCTGGTGGGAGGTGGATTTAAATTTCAATTATTGGGTGAACTTTTTGATCAGTTTTATCAGGAAAAATTGCCTTTTCAATTAACAGAAGCCCAAAAACGTGTCATCCGTGAAATCCACCACGATCTCAAGTCCGGAAAACAAATGAATCGGTTACTGCAAGGGGATGTAGGAAGCGGTAAAACCATTGTTGCATTAATGATCATGCTGATCGCCGCAGGGAATGGATTTCAGGCTTGCATCATGGCGCCCACTGAAGTATTGGCCAACCAGCACTTTAAATCTTTCAAAGACCTGCTGGATGGCTTGTCTATAAGAATTTGTCTGCTGACTTCCACCGTTAAAGGCAAGGACAGGCGAGAAGCCCTGGAAGGACTGGAATCCGGCCAAATTGCCTTTGCCATTGGAACCCACGCCTTAATAGAGGACAAGGTAAAATTTAATAATCTTGGGTTGGTGGTCATCGATGAACAACATCGGTTTGGTGTGGCGCAACGATCCAAACTATGGGCCAAATCCAAAGACCTACCGCCCCATATTCTGGTCATGACCGCGACCCCCATTCCCCGAACTTTGGCCATGACCATCTATGGGGACCTGGAAGTTTCAGTGATAGACGAACTGCCACCAAACCGTAAGGAGATTTACACCAGGCAGATTAAGGACATTCACCGAAGTGAGCTGATCAGATTCATGCGGGAAGAAATTGCAAAAGGGCGTCAGATTTACATTGTGTATCCCCTCATTGAAGAATCTGAAAAGGTGGATCTTGAAAATCTTCAGATGGGATATGAAAAACTCCTGACTTTCTTCCCTTTGCCTCAGTACCGGATCAGTGTCGTCCACGGCAAACTTAAGCCCGCAGACAAGGATATGGAAATGCGCAGATTTGCTGAAGGCAGATCTCACATCATGGTCGCTACTACCGTGATCGAAGTAGGGGTAAATGTGCCAAATGCCAGCGTAATGGTCATCGAAAATGCAGAGCGTTTTGGATTGTCTCAATTGCACCAGCTCAGAGGTAGGGTAGGGCGTGGAGCGGAACAATCCTATTGCATCCTGATGACGGCAGACCGGTTGGGGGTAGAATCCAAAGCCCGCATGGACATTATGTGTCAAACTAATGACGGATTCAAGATTGCTGAAGAAGATCTGCGGCTAAGAGGCCCCGGGGACCTGAGTGGTACCAGACAAAGCGGACTGGTGGAGCTGAAAGTGTCAGATGTGGTAAGGGACAACCATATTCTCATTGCGGCGAGGAAACTGGCCGAAGCTGTTCTGGAAAGAGACCCATTATTATCTCATCCGGCCAATCAATTGTTGAGAAAACTGTTGAGCACTGAAGAAGATGGTTTGAGCTGGAACAAAATCAGTTAAATAATTTTCAATACCTTATTTTGAAATTATATTATTATTGAGTTTATATTTTTAAGTTGAATTATTTATTTTCAATTTACAAAATATAATTTGGTGAAATTTTATCAGCCTCGATGGGTGCAACACCAGTTTCCAAAAAGAAAAAAACCTAAAGAGTAGTTACAATAAGCAGCATTTCTTAATATTGTGGGGTCTTATCTCAGTAGGTCAGACTTTTTATCAAAAAATATAAAAATCATGTTGTCAAAATTACTTTTTTCTTGCTTAGCCGTTTTTGTTTCCGTTTCTTTTCTTGCCGCACAGAATAATTATCAGACTGCCATAGAAAAGAAGGATATCCGTACCGTTCAGAAATCTGATGTGGACGTTAATGCTGCCTTTGTAAGCGAAGGCCAGAGACTGACTCCATTGTCTTACGCTGCAGTGAGAGCAGATGCAGAAATGGTCAGCGTACTGCTTAAGAAAGGCGCTTCTGCCAAAACCCTTGTCGACGGACAGGATGCATTGATGTATGCTGCTAAAGGCGGTAATAAAGAATGTGTGGATTTAATTCTCGCAGCAGGTGCTAATGTGATGAACGAAAGTAAAGAAGGCAAGACGGCAAGAGATTTTGCAGTGCAGGCCGGGCATACAGATATCGCAATTGCCCTGGAACAAGCAATGCAAAAAGTAGTAGATCAGGCAAAAGCCAAGAGAAATAAAAAATAGTTTTTAAAATATACGCAAACGAAAAGGAATCCAGATTTGGGTTCCTTTTTTAATTTTACACCATGAGCTGGAAAATACTGATCAATGATGGAATGGAAGAGAGTGGGGTCAACGCTTTGAAATCGCTCGGCTTTGAAGTAGATACTCAAAAAATCCCACAGGAGGAATTATCTCAAAAATTACAGGATTACCAGGGCATCATCGTACGCTCAGCGACAAAAGTCCGTAAGGAACTTATAGATATTTGTCCTGGATTGAAATTTATCGCACGTGGTGGAGTGGGCATGGACAACATTGATGTGAGTCATGCAAGAGAAAAAGGAATTGCAGTAATAAATACACCGGCTGCTTCCTCGCGCTCAGTCGCCGAACTAGCCATGGCTCATTTGCTTTCCATTACCAGGGGATTGCAGGATTCAAACAGACAATTTTCAGGAGGAGATCAATTTTCTGCATTGAAAAAGAAATGGTCCTCTTGCTCTGAACTACAAGGAAAAACATTGTTGCTCTTAGGTTTTGGAAGAATTGGATCTGAGTTGGCTAAGATGGCCACCGCAATGGGAATGACTGTGATCGTTAATGATCCATATGTCGAAAAGGCAATTTTAAAAATTAAATTGGGAACTCAGGAAGTTGAAATCCAACTTCAGATGGTCACACGGGAAGTGGGTTTACCTCTGGCTGATTACGTAAGTTTACATGCACCTTTTACCGGATCAGCTCTGCTTGGAAAGGATGAATTTGCAATCATGAAGAAGGGATGTTTCGTAGTCAACACTTCCAGAGGTGAAAATATCGACGAAGAAGCCTTGCTCCATGCATTGGATTCAGGAATAGTTTCCGCTGCGGGCCTGGATGTGTTTCAAAATGAACCTCATATTAAAGAAGCATTGATCCATCATCCGAAAATTTGCACCAGCGCTCATATTGGCGCCTCAACTTTGGAAGCACAAGAAAGAATTGCAGGCGAATTGGTGGACAAAATAAATGCATTGTTCCACTCCAATAATTAGGATTAATTTTTCAGCCACTTTTTTAGCTTAGAATTCTACAGATAAATTTTGAATTCTAAATGTATATTCATAAAGTGTTTGCTGCGATTTTTTTTGAAGTCAACTGATGGGGTATCTTATAATTTGGAATAAAAGTCAAACATGGTTTGACTCACTTTTTCTGCTTCTTCCTCTTGCGGAAAGTGACCACAAGCTGGTAGCTTGACAACTTCTGCATGCTTAAATTTTTGTAGAAATTTTTCAAGATAACTTGGTTTAATGAATGGATCCTTCATACCCCAGATAAACAACGAAGGTAAACCGGAAATTTGGCCTGCACGAGTCCATAATTCATCAAACCATTTTTGGTCATTCAACAAAGAATGAGCAAAAGCCAACGGGCCTTTTCGTTCACTCCATTTTTTAAATGGACCGGTATATTGCCCATGCAATGCACTGGATAACTTTTTATCCCCAAAAGAATTTGGCAGTAAATATGAGGGTGAAAAATTTAAATACTTGTATAAAAAAGGGAGCAATGGACTTTTTAATATTTTGGAAAAACGTTGGAAGTCAGGATCCTTCTCACTGTTCCACAACCAGGAGTTCAAAACTGTTACTGATTTAATCCATTCAGGATGGTTGATTGCGAAGTTCAATCCAATAGGTCCTCCAAAATCATGCACCACCAAATGAAATGGTCCTGGATTTAGATGTTGTATAAATGCACCCAGCGTGTCTGCATGATGGATTGTTTCATAATGGTAGTTTGGTGGTTTGCTTGATAGTCCAAATCCAATGTGGTCCGGTGCAATGCAGCGATAGTTTTTGGAGAGAAACTTGATTTGATTTCGAAAATCAAAACTCCAGGATGGAGTGCCATGAACAAATACAACAGGGACTCCTTCTCCTTCATCTACGTAATGCATTTGTTGACCATTTACATTGAAATATTTTTCGTCAAATGGGTATTCATTCTTATTTAACCAATTGGGCTGCATCTTTTTTTTGCAAAATTCTGCATAAGAAATGGAATGCATCTTGGTTTATACCAAGTTTAGATCTTGACACTGTTGAATAATTTGCTGAAGTTGGTGGGGTCAATGCCTAAGTAGGATGCTAAATATTTATGCGGGATGACATTAAGCAGGTGAGGACTTCTCTTACAAAATTTCAGAAATCGTTCCTCCATATTTAAAGTATTGCGCTCCAGGTGACGCTCAATTAATCCGCAAAGTATTTGTTCAGTCATTTTTCTAAACAATCGCTCAATGTTTTGTGAACGATCAAAAATTTTTTCAAGTTTATCTCGACTGATCACGCTAAACTCACTGTCCGTCAGACAACATAAGTCATAACGCGCAGGGGTCTCATTGAAAAATGAATCCGGTATGGCACAAAGTCCGGGAGCATAGGTAAAGGCCATGACGGTAGATTTTTCTTCTGTCTCAAAATAAGACATCTGATATCCGGATTGCACGAAATAGAGATTTTTTTGAATTTCTCCACTCCGTGTGAGAAAAGTTCCTTTTTTGGAATGAATGTAAACAAATTGGTCTTCCATGATTTGAAATTCATCCTGAGTTATTGGATGAAAAAGACAAAAAAATTCATAGAGATTCATGGTTCAAAAGTATTGAATAATTTCAAATACACGATTGACAAGGAAGGTTGCTGCATCAACAATATCGAAATTTCTTTATACTCTGTATTTTCAATTAAATGAGAACAAAGCGTGGTTTATTTCCGAAGCTTTCTTTTTAGCCCCGAATGAGAATCTACATTTTATTTCAAACCCAAAAATTGATAAAAATCAGCTTAAGGCCAAACCAACTCAATCAAATGTACATATTGGTCTTCTATTCTTAGGTCAGTAAGGATAAAACATATATTTTTGCGGGGTAAAATATGTAATTTGAATCCTACCAATATTCATGATCCGGAGTATTTCCACAAAGTAGTGGATTGCCAATATGCCTGCCCTGCTCATACGCCGGTACCCGAATACATCCGACTCATCGCCGCAGGCCGATATACCGATGCATACATGATCAATTGGGTGTCTAATGTTTTTCCCGGTGTCTTGGGCAGAACTTGCGACCGCCCATGTGAGCCTGCCTGTCGTCGGGGGCGAATTGAAGAAGAGCCGGTAGCTATCTGCAGGCTTAAAAGAGTAGCCGCTGACTTCAAGGATGACGTAACCAGCCTGATTCCCGGCCCAACGGCTCCCAATGGTAAAAAAATAGCGCTCATCGGAGGGGGTCCTGCATCCTTGACCGTGGCCAGAGATCTTGCTCCCTTGGGTTATGAAATACATCTATACGACGAACAACCTGCCGGTGGAGGATTTATGAGAAGCCAAATTCCGTCTTTCAGACTTCCTGAAGAGGTCCTCAACGAAGAAGTGAATTACATTCTCAACATGGGCATTCACACCCAGTTTAATACCTACGTTTCCAGTTTGAAGGAAGTGCTGAGGGATGATTATGATGCAGTATTTGTGGGGACCGGAGCACCACGTGGAAAAGATTTACCGGATTTGCCTGGACGCCAGGAAGCAGCCGAAAATATTCACATAGGCATTGATTGGCTGGCCAGCGTAGCTTTTGAGCATACCAAGAAGATTGGAAGGAAAGTACTGGTCATTGGCGGTGGAAACACTGCAATGGATTGTTGCCGTACTTCCAGAAGATTGGGTGGAGAAGATGTACGTGTGGTAGTACGAAGCCCGTTTGGGGAAATGAAAGCCTCTCCATGGGAAATTGAAGATGCACAGCATGAGGATATTCCATTTTACAATTTACATTCCCCGAAAGCATTTGTTGTCGAAAACGGCAAATTAAAAGGGATGGAATTTGAGGTGGTGGAAGCCAAGTACGAGAATGGAAAAAGGCAATTGGTAAATACCGGAGAGATTGTGTTCATGGAAGCGGACGATGTGCTTTTAGCCATTGGTCAGGAGAATAGCTTTCCTTGGATTGAAAGAGATTTAGGAATAGCTTTTGATAAATGGGGCCTTCCAGTGGTGGATACCCTTACCTTTCAATCTACATTAACCAAAGTTTTCTTCGGGGGAGATGCGGCTTTTGGACCCAAGAATGTAATCACTGCGGTTGCACATGGACATCAGGCAGCAATCTCCATCGATTTGTATTGCGAACAAAAATCTCTTACAGAAAGGCCTTCTCCAATGACCAATCTGATCAGACAAAAGATGGGAATTCACGAGTGGTCCTATGACAATCAGACGGCTGACGACCTTAGATTTAAAGTTCCTCACGCAGACAAGACAAAAGCTCTTAAGGACAGATTGATGGAAGTCGAACTAGGATTTGATGTGCAACTGGCATTCAAAGAAGCTCAACGCTGTCTCAATTGCGACGTTCAGACCATTTTTACCGAAAGTAAGTGCATCGAATGTGATGCATGTGTGGACATTTGTCCCACAGCTTGTATCAGTTTTGTTGAAAATGGAGAAGAGGAAGATCTTAGAACAAGACTGAATGCACCTTCACTTGATCTCAATCAGGATCTATATGTTTCCAATATTTTACCTACCATGAGGGTGATGGTAAAAGATGAAGATGTTTGTTTGCATTGTGGACTTTGTGCAGAACGATGTCCAACTTCTGCATGGGATATGCAGAAATATTTATATCACGCTCCTAAAGCATGTCAACTATGATGAACGCACCAAAAGTGAATGATCTGGTGGTCCGTTTTGCCAATGTAAATGGTACTGGCTCTGCAAGTTCAAATAATATGTTTGCCAAAGCCATCTTCAGGATGGGCATTCCGGTTACCCCAAAAAATATTTTTCCTTCCAACATCCAGGGATTACCAACCTGGTATGAGGTAAGAGTGAGTGAGCAAGGATACCTGGGTAGAAAAGAAGGAATAGACATTATGGTTGCAGTGAATGCCCAAAGCATGGCACAGGATGTTGCGAATGTTAAGGAAGGTGGTTATCTGATGTATGATTCTACCAAAGCACTGCGTGAGCAATTTATTCGGGAGGACATACACTACATCGGCATCCCGATGATGAAATTATGTGTAGACCATTTCAACGATCCAAGACAACATCTTCTGATGAAGAATGTCGTCTACGTGGGTGCTTTGGCAGCTTTGTTGGATATGGACCTTGGCGTGATTGAACAATTGATAAAGGATCAGTTCGCCAAAAAAGAAAAACTGATTCCGGGAAATCTTCAGGCGCTCCATTTGGGTGTGGATTATGCCCGGGAACATTTTAATTGCCCACTTCCTTTACGTTTGGAATCCAGAGACTTGAATAAAGATAAAATTCTGGTGGATGGTAATAATGCCTGTGGACTTGCAGCAATGTATGCAGGTGCTACAGTGGGTTCCTGGTATCCTATTACGCCATCAACCAGTGTGATGAATGCATTTGAAAAATGGTGCAATAAATACAGGATCGAAGAAGGAACCGGAAAGAAAAAATTTGCAATCATACAGGCCGAAGATGAATTGGCTGCGATAGGAATGGTCTTGGGTGCTAATTGGAATGGTTCCAGAGCATTTACAGCTACCAGTGGACCGGGAGTGTCGCTCATGTCTGAATTTCTTGGACTCTCTTATTTTGCAGAAATTCCTGCTGTGCTGGTCGATGTACAAAGATCCGGCCCATCTACAGGTATGCCTACCAGAACCCAACAATCGGATTTGCTTTCTTCTGCTTATGCATCCCATGGAGATACAAAACACATCCTGCTGTTCCCATCTACGCCCACAGAGTGTTTTGACATGACGGTCATGAGTTTTGATATGGCAGAACGATTTCAAACAACGGTCATTATCATGACCGACCTTGATCTGGGTATGAACGACCATCTGTGTGATCCTTTTCATTGGGATGACCACAAGGCATATGATCGCGGAAAAGTCCTGAACGCAGAAGAGCTTGAACAAATCAAGACTTTTGGCAGGTATCTGGATGTGGACAACGATGGCATTCCATACAGAACCATTCCCGGAACACACCCCACCAAAGGCTCGTTCTTTACAAGAGGTTCCTCAAGAGATGAATACGCCCGATATACCGAAGATGGCGATGTCTATGCCAGAAATATGAATCGCCTACTTAAAAAATGGGAGACTATCAAACAAGAAGTTCCGGCACCTGAAATTGTACGAAACGATCCTGCAAACAAAAAAGCAATTTTGTTTTTTGGCACTTCATCTTATTCTGCCATCGAAACTCTTGACCTTTTGCAGGAAGATGGAATCAGAATGAATGCAGTCCGCATAAAATCTTTTCCATTTCACCAGGATTTGATGGATTTTATTGAGCGACATGAAGAGGTATTTGTCATCGAACAAAACCGTGATGCACAAATGCGATCAATGCTCATCATGGAAGGGGATGTCCACCCAAAGAAATTAAAGAAAGTACTGCAATTTAATGGAATGCCGATTACTGCGAAGTTTATTTATGGAAAGATAAAAGAGCAATTGGTTAATGAGTTAATTAGCTAATGAGTTAATTAGCTAATTAGTTAATGGGGAAATGATAAACAAGGAATGATTTGACAAAAATCAACTTTTAAAAAACGGTAGATTTTAAAATAAAAAATGACTTACGCAAAACCAAATTTCAGACATCCGGATCTTCCTTTAAATGAGATTGGATATGCTAGAAAAGAATATGAGGGAGCTATATCTACACTGTGTGCAGGATGTGGTCATGATTCCATATCCGGTGCCATCATTCAGGCTTGTTATGAGTCTGCCATTGAGCCGCACAGACTGGCAAAATTATCCGGGATCGGTTGTTCCTCAAAAACCCCTACCTACTTTTTAGGTAATTCCCATGGATTCAATTCCGTACATGGTCGTATGCCTTCTGTGGCTACAGGTGCGGTTATGGCCAATAAAGAGCTCATTTATCTTGGTGTATCCGGGGATGGAGACTCTGCATCCATTGGAATGGGCCAGTTTGTTCATGCCATCAGAAGAAATCTGAATATCCTGTACATCGTCATGAACAATGGTTGCTATGGATTAACCAAAGGCCAGGATTCGGCTACCGCAGATGCTGGTTCGGTGAATAAATCCGGTGCTGAAAATCAGTTTCAATCCATTGATCTTGTTGGATTGGGTTTGGAATTGGGGGCAACTTTTGTCGCACGTAGTTTTTCCGGGGACAAAAGCCAATTGGTTCCCTTGATCAAAGCTGGATTGAAACATCCCGGTTTCGCCTTGATTGATGTGATCTCTCCATGTGTTACTTTTAACAACAACGCAGGAAGTACCAAATCTTATGACTACACACGGGAACATATGGAAGCAACTGCTTCCCTTGATTTGGTGCCGGAGCGGGATGAAATCACCCACGCACAACCAGACGGTAGTGTGCAATATATCCAACTGCACGACGAAAGTTTTATTGGCCTTAACAAACTGGACAAAAGCTGGGATCCTACAGATAAATTATCTGCATACAAAAAGATCTACGATGCAAAATTGAAAAATGAAATTCTGACCGGGCTTATCTATATAGACCAAACCAGTAAGGATCTGCATACGTTGCTAAATACCTCTGATCGACCATTGAATCAATTGAATAAAGAAGATTTATGTCCGGGAAATGCCATACTGTCTAAAATAAATTCCAGCTATCGTTAGGAAGAGTTCCTCTCGGGTAAATACAAGTAATAAATTAATGCGCTTCTGCTACCACTTCTTTTACCATTGGCAGCATTCGCTTCATCAATCCCTCAATACCTGATTTTAAAGTAACGGTTGAAGAAGGACATCCACTGCACGAACCCTGCATCATTACTGTCACTACTCCGGCATTGTAAGATTTGAATTCAATATTTCCACCATCCATTTCGACAGCAGGTTTTACGTAATGTTCGATAATTTCCTTTATTTTTTTAACGATGTCCTGGTCTTCTGCACTGTAATCCTGGGTGTCACCGGCATCGTGTGCTGCTTGCTGATATTCTGCAAATCCCTCCTTTACAAGTTCGGCTTCTGATTCAATAATCTTCTTGATGAATTCTTTGGTCGATACCATGATTTCATGCCAGTCGAAATCCGGATTCTTGGTAATGGTGACAAAATTATTGGAAATATAAACCGCTTTTACAAAGTCTAAGGTATACAACGCATCGGCCATCGGAGACCATTCTTTGGCAACTTCCCTGTCCCTGAATTCAGCAATCCCCTTATAAAGGATCCTGTTGCAAACAAATTTTAAAGATTCAGGATTTGGTGTCTGCTCCGTGTATAGCATGATTGCCGGTTTTGCTGTGGTATTTTCCATAATTAGCCTTTAGACCTAAAGACAAATATGAAGACATTTTGTTCAAACTATGAGCTGAATTTGGTTTGGCCATAGTCTAAACCGGATTGTAAACTATTCTTCATGTTGCTTGATTTGGTCGTGCAATTTGACCAAAAGGGTTTTAGCTTGTCTCAGCGTTTTTACATTTTCTCTGATCAGGATCAACAGTTGATTGGATTGTTTCAAAATAAAAGGTTCTGAGGAATGATCCGTACTGATTATCTTGAGTAAACTTTTAAAATAGGGCGATTCAAAATAGCTGGATTGTGGATTAGAAATAAAATATGCCTGAAGTTTTTTCTTCTTCAGAATGATCCTTTCGAATCCCATTTCCTTTGCGATCCATCTTGTACGCAGACCTTCAAAAAGTTCTTCCACAAAGGATGGAATGGGTCCAAAACGGTCTTTCAGTGCAACAGAAAATTTTTCAATATCTTCTTCCTTTTCAAGCTTGTCCAGTTGCTGATATAGATTTAGTCTTTCCTGCACATTAGTCACATAAGAATCGGGAATAAACATTTCTATGTCTGAATCAATACTGGTATCACGGACATAAGTTTTCTGAGGTTTGCCTTCTTCTTCAAACAGGGATTTGTATTCGCCTTCCTTCAATTCAAAAATTGCTTCTTCAAGAATTCGTTGATAAGTTTCATAACCAATGTCGCTGATAAATCCGCTTTGTTCACCGCCCAATAAATTACCTGCACCCCTTATGTCAAGATCTCTCATCGAAATATTGAAACCACTTCCCAAATCAGAAAATTCCTCCAGGGTTTTTAATCGTTTTTTTGCTTCCAGTGTCAGTGCAGAAGAAGGTGGCGCAAATAAATAGCAGTAGGCTTTTCTATTGGATCTTCCCACACGACCACGAAGCTGATGCAAATCGCTCAGACCAAAATTTTGCGCATTGTTGATGATAATAGTATTTGCATTTGGAATATCCAGCCCGGTTTCAATAATGTTGGTGCAGACCAATACATCGTATTTATGTTCAATAAAATCTACCAGTACTTTTTCCAGTTTCTCCGCATCCATCTGACCATGGGCAATGGCCACTTCCACATCCGGACATAATTTTCTGATCAATTCACCGACTTCAGCAAGATTCTTAACTCTGTTGTGTACAAAGAAAACCTGCCCGCCACGATAGATTTCATTGAGTATGGCATCTTTGATCAATTCATCATTGAAGACCCTGCGTTCTGTATGGATTGGTTGCCTGTTAGGTGGCGGAGTGTTTATGACACTCAAATCTCGTGCAGCCATTAAAGAAAATTGAAGAGTCCTTGGAATTGGTGTTGCGGTAAGCGTAAGTGTGTCCACATTCACTTTAAATTGTCTTAATTTTTCTTTGGATGCTACTCCGAATTTTTGCTCTTCGTCAATGATGAGTAAGCCGAGATCCTTGAATTCTGTTTTTTTATTCAGCAGACTGTGTGTGCCAATGATTAAATCGAGACTTCCTTCTTTTAATTTTTTTAGAATGGCAGTTTTTTCTTTTGCACTGCGAAAACGAGAAACGTAATCAACGTCTACCGGGAATTCTTTTAAACGTTCACTGATCGTTCGGTAATGCTGTAAAGCAAGTATGGTCGTGGGAACTAAAATGGCAACTTGTTTTCCATCCTGAATACACTTAAATGCGGCTCTTATGGCTACCTCAGTTTTTCCAAAACCTACATCACCGCAGATCAATCTGTCCATGGGGTAGGGCTTTTCCATATCATTTTTTACATCCTGGGTTGCCTTACTCTGATCGGGAGTATCTTCATAAATAAATGAGGCCTCTAATTCTGTCTGTAAATAATTATCCGGAGCAAAAGCAAATCCTTTAGAAGCCTTTCGGGCAGCATATAGCTTGATCAGTTCTTTGGCGATTTCCTTGACCTTTGCCTTGGTCTTTTGTTTGAGGATTTTCCATTGGTCTGAACCTAATTTGTGCAACATGGGTTCGGTACCTTCCTGTCCAACGTATTTGCTGATCTTATGCAGAGAATGGATGCTGACATACAGGATATCGTGATTGCGGTAAATCAATCTTACTGCTTCCTGCATTTGTCCATTCACATTTATTTTTTCCAGTCCGGCAAATCTGCCAATGCCATGGTCCAAATGCGAAACAAAGTCTCCCGGTTGTAATTCGCGCAAGACCTTAAGTGAAACGGCTTGTTCAGCAGAAAATCCCTGTTTTAGTTTGAATCCATGAAATCTGGAAAAAATCTGATGATCTGTAAAACATGCCAATTTTAAATCAGCATCTATAAACCCTTCGCGAATGGATATCAGTGCAGGTTGAAATTGTATGTCGGCCTTAAGATCTTCAAAAATCCGATAGAATCTTTCGATTTGCTGGACATTCGAAGTGCAGATGTAAGGAATGATATTTTTTTCATTAAAATCTTTAATGATCTCAATGAGGATGTTAAAATTTTTATTGATGCTCGGTTGTGGTTTTGTATTCAGACGGAGTTCTGTCAAGTCGGTGACCTCTGTGGGTTTGGTATCAAAATATACCAAAGGAAAATTCTTCAGCTCTTTTGCAATTTCACCCGGGTAAACAAAAGCACGGTCTCTGATCATGTTGACCGTTCTTTCTTCTTCGTAGTGAATCATTTTTTCTCCAAATTTTTCAGCAGATTCAAAGCAGGTTTGGAGTTTATCCATCAGCGTTTGTTCGTCTTTAATCCAAAGGATGGATTGCTCCGGGAGAATCTCCAGCAAGCTTTTTTTCTCAGCATTTTCAAATTCAGTATTCAAATTTGGTATGATGCTGAAACGTCCAAGTTTCTGTATGGACATCTGAGTTTGCGTGTCAAAACTGCGGATGCTCTCGATTTCAATATCGTTCAGTTCTATGCGGTAGGGATGATCACTGGCAAAGGAAAATATATCTATAATTCCGCCGCGAATGGAAAATTGTCCCGGCTCAAAAACGAAATCCGCGCGCACAAATCCGTATTTTACCAGTTTGTCAATTACTTCGTCAACATCCAGAAGTTCGCCTTGAATAAAATCAACCCGCGATGCTTCAAATCGGGATGGTGCCAATATTTTTTCAAATAAAGCTTCGGGATAACTGATGATGAGATGGGAATTATCGGATCTGATTTTTGCAACTGCTTCAATCCTTTGTTGAACCTGAAATGGATCAAGGTCTTCAAAACTCATTGGTCTTTTGAAGGAGTCCGGAAAGAAACTCAATTCTCTTTCTTTGCAAAATTGTTCCAGGTCATTTTGAAGATAAGCTGCTTCTTCTTTGTCGTTGGCAATGACCAATTGAGTACACTTAAACTGACGGAGGCTGGAAAAAAGCAAAAAGCTGTCCCTTGAACCGGAAAGGCCCTGAATCCAAATTTTTCTACGTCCCTCTTCTTTGATTAGCCGGTAAAGCTTTTGCGCATTGGGATCATTCAAAAAGAGGGATTCCAAGGATGTATTGTCTGCCACAGGCTGCAAAGTTAATCAGTCCAAAGGATATTACCTTCAACTATTAAATGGTAAGACCAACTTCTTGATTCAGTTACTTGTAAAAACTAGATAATAAAAAATAATAACTATGCGCCTATCAATCCCATTTTTTCCATACGGTAATATTCCCGGAAGGTGATCATCCGCTGGGTATTTTCGTCCCATAATTTGTGGGTCGCTAATTTAAAGCTTTCCCATACCGTGATCTCCGTAGTGTATTTATGAAACCACGGAATGGCCTTCTCACATTTTTGAAGATTATAATTAGGAATTGCCGGATTTAAGTGATGGATGTGGTGAATGGCTATATTTCCGGTAAACCAATGTAATATTTTAGGCAATTTATAATAACTGCTTCCTTTGATGGCTGCATACATAAACTCCCACCGATTTCTCCATTCTTTATAACCATGCTCATGCTGATGCTGGATATAAAAAAACCAAATGGCAATTATGGCGAACAAGGAAAGTATGAGCATGTGCACGGTAAGAAATTTCTTCCAGTCGAGTATGAAACACAAGCCAACCATGATGGCTGCATAAATTACATTATTCAAAAACAAACCTGGCTTGTACTTTTTGAATTCTTCAAGATTTACCAATGGTAATCTATTATGAATAAAAATATAGTAAAGCGGTCCAAAGAAAAACATGACGATCCCAGAGCGGTATAATCGATATTTAAGTCTTTGGAATTTGGTCAAGGAGGCAAATTCTTTTACCGTTAGCGTGTCAATATCACCAATATCTCTTACCTCGAGCATACCGTTGTTCATGTGGTGAAAATGGTGAGATTTTGCCCAATAGCTATAAGGCACGGAACTCACTAAACTACAGAAATAACCTATTCGTTTGCGCCAACTTGTAGATTCCACAAAACTGTTGTGTCCGCAATCGTGTTGAATGATAAAAATCCGCACTAGAAAAAATGCATTCAATATTGCCAATAGCACAGACAAGACAATGCTGTAATCCCATAAAAAATAAATGGCCACCCATATACCAAAAAAAGGTCCAAACGAATTCAATATCTGGATGATGGCTTTTTTATTATCGGGTTTTTGATATTCTCTTAGAGTCTTTAAAGCCAACTTGACTTTTGAAATAAACTCCTCTTTTTCTAAATTCAATTCTTTCATTACTGGTTCGCCCTTAAGAACCGCAAAGATATTGATTTAGTTCAAATCATACAGACAAAAATGCCGTTTGTAATGGAGAAATACCAAATCATATTAAATAAATATAATATTTATAAAATATTTAATTTCAGACATTAATTCAATCAATTTCTCATTGTGTCCGCTCTGCATTCGTCAGTTGAAACATCAGCCGGTTTAAATCCTGGGTATTTAGTTTCAGTGTTCCTTTCAGTTCAATTTTATCCGCAGTGAATGGAATCCCGTTTTTGGCAATTACCTCTATGACTGTCTCTGGCCCGGCACCGCCACAAAAATAGCATGACTTTACCGGCAATGCCGAGAGCACAAATTCAGTGTGGCTTTTATAACCATCCCGCGGAATAATGAAGCCTTTTACCACAATCTCCTTACCCTCATAAGATTTTAATTCAGCGCTGAAGATTGGATAATCTACCTCAAATCCTAGATTGGCATCCACTATTTTTTTATACTTTACCTGGCTGAGAATATTCCAGATGTTTTGTGTCCGGACGGAATGACTGCTTAAAAGAAGAGCGAGAAAAATAAGTGTAAATTTCATTGTTTCTTATAAAGAATTATGCCCGCGTGTTCATTGTATAATTGCAGGTAGAGGGATTTTTTTTTATTTTCCTAAGAAAGTATTTTCATTCCACTGAGCTTATCGAAATTTCTTGACAACAGGTTGCGCTTTGGAAGGAAAGATTACATTATTTCTTTTTCTTTTCATCGCTCTCTTCCTTCTTTCTATGTGCTTTGTTACCAGATTTTAGTTCTCTGGAAATAGCCACATAGGGTCCGGTTACCACTTCATCCCCTTCTTTCAGTCCACTGATTATTTCAATAAAATTCTGATCCTGGATGCCGGTTTTAACATCCACTCTGTGGACCGTATCACCCATAAGTATAAATACTGCTTCGATGAATGGATTTTCTTTAATGGCAACTTTTTTTTCTGTTTTGGCGATACTTTCTCCTGCTGCTTTTTCCTTTTCTTTTTTCTTTTTCAATTCTGCGTCGGGGTCATAGGCAACTACCGCCTGAATAGGAATGCTTAAAACATTTTCCACTTTACTGGTTTTAATTTCTACGGTTGCAGACATTCCTGGTTTGAATGGAGCAGCACTGTTACCTGCAACCAAATCTGCATAAGATTCCTTTTCTATCCTGACCTTCACTATAAATTTGGTGACCTGATCTGTAGAGATTGAACCGCCAATGCCGGTTCCTAAGTTTGAAGCACTGTTGGATACTTCAGTTACCCTTCCCGTGAATTTTTTATTTTGATATGCATCGACTTCAATATCTGCCTCATCACCGATATTCACTCTGACTATATCATTTTCGCTTACTTCAACCTGGACTTCCATTGCGTTTAGATCAGCAATGCGCATCATTTCTGTACCGCTCATTTGCATAGTACCTACCACACGTTCCCCTTTTTCCACATTGAGTTTAGAAATAATGCCACCAGCGGGCGCCTTAATCGTGGTCCTTCCTAAATTGGTTTTTTGTTCTTTCAATACAGCCTCTGCATCTTTTACTTGATAGGATGAGCCTTGAGATTGTTTTTTAATGGCCTCAATGTTTGATTCTGCTGATCTCAGACTGGATTCCAGATTTTTTAATTGTGCTTCCGAAGCTTCAAGGTCGGCCTGAGAAATAATGCCATCGCTGAATAATTTTTTATTCCTCGCAAAAACTTTTTGTGCATTTTCAACCTGAGCTTTGACCTGATCTTTCTGTGCTTCGGCAGCATTAATGTTAACTTTGCTTGCACCTGCTTGTGATCTTGCTGCATTAACTCCTGCAGAAGATCTTTCCACTGCTGATAAATAAACATCAGGATTGATGCGTGCAATGATCTGGCCTGCTTTCACAGAATCTCCTTCTTCCACATAGAGCTCAACAATTTCTCCGGACACATCAGACGAGATTTTTATTTCTTTCTCGGGATATATCTTTCCACTTGCAGAAACGGTTTCAGTGATATCCCTAAGCTCTACTTTTTCAACTACTACCTCCGTTCCTTTAGGCTTTGATTTGTTTTTTAATATTGCTGCCGTTATGAGTAAAATTATGGCGGCAATCAATGCCCAAATCCACCATTTTGTTTTTTTTGTGGTCGTCATTTGTTTATCTGTTTGTGCCATTTCTCAATTCTAATATAAAAGTTTAAATTTTAATTTGTGCCCTAAGTTTTTGTAGAAAAGGAGAAGCAAAAATAAAGCCTTCGAGGATCTCATTTGTACTGGCTAAAACTTCATCTTTGGTTCCTGTCCATTCCAGTCTGCCTTCATGAAAGAAGACAATTTTTTCACCGATTTGCATTACACTGTTCATGTCGTGCGTATTAATCACCGTAATTATGTTCATTTCATGCGTGATGTCCATAATTAAATCATCAATTACAATGCTGGTTTTAGGATCCAACCCGCTGTTTGGTTCATCACAAAAAAGATATTTTGGATTCAGTACAATAGCTCTTGCAATACCCACTCTTTTTTGCATTCCGCCGGATAATTCGGACGGATACTTTTTATTGTTTCCTTGTAGATTCACACGTTCCAGACAATGATCTACCTGCATTAGTTTTTCTTTAGCTGTTTTGGTAGTAAACATGTCCATCGGAAAACGAATATTTTCCTCCACCGTCATGGAATCAAACAATGCAGAACCTTGAAACAACATACCTATTTGCATTCTTAATTCACGGGTTTGTTTTTTATTGAGAGAATAAAAATCGACATCATTAAAATAAACATGTCCCTGAGTGGGCGTTACTAAGCCAATAAGGATTTTAAGAAAAACTGTTTTTCCGGCACCTGACCTTCCGATAATCAGATTGGTTTTCCCTTGTTCGAAGGTGCAGCTGATATTTTTTAAAACCTCCTGGGTTCCAAAATTTTTGTAAATATTTTCTGCTCTGATCATGTGGTCATTAACATTGCAATAATATAATCTGACAACAAAATCAGTATGTTGGAATAAACGACAGCTTGTGTACTGGCATTCCCCAACTCAATGCTGCCCCCTTTCACAAAGTATCCCTGATAACATGAAATGGTAGTAAGAAGAAATGAAAAGGTGACGGCTTTAACAAACATCATTGTGACGTTGTAGGGAACAAAAAAGGATCTCAGGCCCTGAACGTATTCTTCATTGCTGAACAAACCTGTAGGTACACTGGCTAAATAACCACCAATAATGCTGATGAATGCACCGACACAGACTAACATCGGAATCACTATGATCGATGCAATTATTTTAGGTTGGACCAAATAGGCTGCAGTATTTACCCCCATGATCTCCATGGCATCAATGTGTTCTTTTTGCCGCATACCACCGATTTCGGAAGCCAGATTGGAACCAACCTTTCCGGCCAATACCATACAACTAAAAGTTGGTGCCAATTCCATAATCGTCATATCCCGCACGATATAACCGATATAATATCTTGGGATCAGTGAGCCTTCCATTTGGTAGGAAAACTGGACTGCAGTTACCGCCCCGATAAATACGGAAATGATGGCAATGATAATGAGGGATCCAATACCTATGTTGATCATTTGGCGAAGTGTCTCACGCCAATACATCGTGGCGTTCTCAGGTTTTTTGAATACCTGGCCCAGCCACACTACATATTTTCCCAGATGAAATAAGGTTTTCATTCAAAAGTAAAGGTAAGACAATCCGCTGTTTTGTCCTTAGTTTTTAGATGATTCCCTCTTCGGACACCATGAATGAGCGTACATCTTCTATGAAGTGCTCAAAGGTATTTAATGCACACATTTTTAGGTTCGGTAAAGAATCGCATGGCTTCCCAGCCCCCTTCACGACCAACACCACTTTGATTCATTCCTCCAAATGCAGTCCTGAGGTCACGATTGAGCCAGCAATTAATCCAAACGATTCCTGTATTGAGCCGTTGAGCCATTCTGTGAGCTCTGCTCAGATCTTTTGTCCAAACAGTAGCAGCTAGCCCATATGCACTATCATTTGCCAGTGTTAATGCTTCTTCTTCATTGTTGAAACTTTGCAAGGTGATTACAGGTCCAAAAACTTCTTCCTGGTTGATCCGGCACGACGGCCCAAGGTTTTCAAAAATAGTGGGCTCTACAAAAAATCCATGTCTGCATCTGCCTTCCGGATAGACCGCATTTCCACCTGTGAGTAGTTGTCCACCTTCCTCTTTAGCGAGTGCGATATAGGACATGATTTTATCGCGGTGAGCTGCAGAAATAACAGATCCAATTTGGGTACCATCTTCCATGGGATCACCAATTTTTAAGTGCGAAACCCGATTGACTAAATCTGTTTTGAATTTGTCATAGATGCTTTGGTGAATCAGGATTCTTGATCCACAAAGACAAATCTGTCCCTGATTGGAAAATGCCAAACGTGCCACTTCACTAAGGGTTTTAGCGTAATCACAATCTTCAAAAACCAAACAAGGATTTTTACCCCCTAGCTCAAGGCTAAGTTTTTTAAACATTGGCCCTGCAATGGAGGATATAGTCTGTCCTGTTTTTGTGCCCCCGGTAAATGAAATTGCCTTAATCTCCGGATCTCTAACAATGGCATCACCCAATTTTGGTCCAAGTCCATGTAGAATGTTTAAAACACCTTTTGGCAGTCCGGCTTCGTTTGCAATTTCCCCCAACATACAAGCTGTAGTAGGACTTAATTCTGAAGGTTTGGCGATCACACAATTCCCCGCAGCAAGCGCAGGAGCAATCTTCCAGGTAAATAAATACAGAGGAAGGTTCCATGGAGATATACATCCTACCACACCTATGGGTTGTCTTAAGGTGTAGTTTATGGAATCCGGTGTGGCGTGGCTTTCGGAGGCAAACTGCATGGCAGCGGTGGCAAAAAATCTGAAATTGGAGGCTGCACGCGGAATTTCAATGTTGCTGGAAAGATTGAGCGGTTTGCCGGTATCATTGGTTTCTGCAATAGCGAGTTCTTCATTTTTTTCTTCTATCAAGTCAGCTATTCTGTTCAGAATTTTAAACCTTAACTGTCCGGAAGAATTGGACCAGGCATCAACAGCTTCTTTTGCTGCCTGGACCGCTAAGGCTACGTCTTTTTGGTCGCTGTCCGGAATCTGTGATATTACATGTCCAGTCGCCGGGTTGGTGTTGTCCAGCCACTTTGCATTTACGGGGTCAATGTACTGACCATTCACATAGTTATGGATTTTTTGCATGCAGATCAAATTGTTGTGTGAAGATCGTATAATAATTTGGCAGGAACAAAGCAAAACGTCTTAACAGCCACAATTATCCGATAGGATAGGATTTGATACAAAAAGGTGCTCAGGACTTTTTTGGAGAAAAAAGAAGACGGTAATTTTTTAAAAGATATTCCCCCCACAAAAAGAATAAAGCGGGAAGTACAACTAAGGATATCATATTGTAGGAAAGAGCTTTACTGACCTCAAGGTGTATCAAGTGTTGCAAGGCTTTTGTCATTCCACAACCATAGCATTTGGTGTCAAAGAGGAGAACAGACAAACAAAGACTTTGACCCTGATCAAAAAAATCGGCTGGTAAAAGGATAAAAACAAAAGGGATCATTGCTACCAAAAAAAACAACAGCAAGGATCCCTTTCGTTTAGAAAACATCAAAAGAACTTAATTACAGCTTTTCAGAATAATCCCCATCCTTAGGTTTAAGGTCTCCGGTAATGATACGGATAAGGTCAATTAAAGCCCATATTCCACAACCACCAGCGGTTAACAATTGGATGATTCCTATGGTAGTGTAGCCTAAGTAAAATCTGTGGATACCAAGTCCTCCAAGGAAAAAGCACAACAACAACGCGATCAATTGGCTTTTGCCACCGGAAGGAGCTTCTGCTGGAGATTTCTCAGTCTCTTTTTTTGCCTGAGTTAACACTTGTTGTTGATCAGACTGGGTTTTACCGGCAATTCTTGATTCTCTGATTGGTTTTTTAGCAGCTTTATGACTTACAGGCGCAACAGGTTTTTCATTCAACAAATTAAGATTTGGTGTATAAAGTACTGAAGGCTCGATAGAAGCATAAAGTGGTTCAATGTTTTGTCTGGCAGCAATAGGATCGACTGAAAATACTTCCTTTTCAATGGCCCAGTCTGACTGAGATTTTTTAACCAAATGACTGGCAGAATTTTTACTCTTTTTCTTTTTAGGGGAAGAATTGTAGTTATTCCAAGCTAAAGATTTATGACCGTCTTTAAAGCTTGGGCAACTCACATACGATTGCTTGCTGCATGAACCTAGAAATAATCCAAAGGCAAGAAGTAAAAAACTGAGTTTTTTCATGTAATAATTTTTGAAGGTTTAAAAAATAAATTGTCTGCTTAAAGGTAAGTATTCTCTTTAGACCTCAAAAAATATTTTTTTGTTAAAATTTAAATACGAGGATTTTTGACTTTTTAAAATCAGCAGGAATGGAATAATGCATTGATTTTGAAACTAAAAATGGTAGCTTAGTCTATATGAATAGCCTTTTAAGTATAGGCCAAAATAAAGATAAGTAAGGGAATTAATGCAGCAAGGCCAACAAAGCCAAAAGTAATCCTGCGATATGAAGAAAAGCGCATCCACCCCTGGGCATTCTGCGCAAACCGATGAAGCCCAGGGTTATGGGAATACCTGCTGCCAATGGAGCAATGATTAATCCTGCCAATCAACCAGAAGTATACATTGGCAATACCAGCCAAAAGTTAAGCGGCTAAAAGCAACCGACAATATAGAAATGATCTTTTTAGAACCGGAATAAGTTAATAAAAGAGTCTTATGAAGATAAGCTATGGGAAGATGGGATGCTACCTGATCTTATACATATGCCGCCACAAGTCTAGTCATTTTAGGACCTGTATTAAAATTTATTTTTTTTTGCCATCAACAATAAATGAAGATCCGCTGTGGGAAACATTAAATCCTTTTTAGAGTTGAGCAGTTTTGTCCATTTAAGTGTAAGGGGTACTAATTGTAACTTTGAAAATTTATTTATAAAGTGTAAGGGAAATTATCTGGTAGATAATTTTTGTTTGTTTTTTATTTTGGTAAAAATGGAAATCCATTTTTATAAATTCTGAATTTTACTTTTCCATGAAGTCAGGACAATATACTAGAGTCTTTTTATTGCAAGCCAAAGACAGTCAACCTAGAAAAACCAGAAAATTAAATATTTCACATCCATTTGATCTATTTAGTTTCCAAGGTAAATTTTCAGCCATCTCTCGGTGGTATTTATAGTTAACGGCGCATAGGCTACAAACAGCCTTATTTTGTAAAATCAGTATGACTGTCCATGCACAATATGGGTTAAATCCAAAATGATTTCATCGGAAGTAAGATCTGGAAGGAGCAGCAAACTATTGAATTTGATTTCGATCAAGTCTGAGGACTTCCTGGGGATAAAACTCAATTATTGGCAAATTGTGCTGGTCAGAACCGTTCTCTGAGCCTGTGGTCCGGTAGCGAACTAATATTCTAATTATTGCGTTAAAAAGAGGTCCGGTTTTTGCAGGTTTCCGGTAAATTAAATGAGATGAGTCGAGCCATACCTTTAGTAGACCTTAGTCAATTCTTGGGGGACAATCCTTCGGAAAGGGATAGTTTTGTGCAGGAATTGGGGAATTCCTTCAAGCACATTGGTTTTGTTGGCATTAAAAATCATGGGGTGGATCCTCAACTGGTGAAGGAATTTTATGCAGAGGCGGAAAGGTTTTTCTCTTTACCCACTGAGATAAAAAAGAAATATGAAATTCCCGGATTGGCCGGACAAAGAGGATACACCTCCTTTGGAAAAGAGCATGCCAAGCATTCTAATGTAGCAGATCTGAAAGAATTTTTTCAAATTGGTCAGACTGTGGAACAAGACGATCCCCTAAAATCCGAATATCCCGACAATGTTAAAACTGAGGATACCCCTCAATTTGCGGTTTTGGGAGACCGGCTTTACCGGTCATTTGAGCAAGCAGGAGCCCATTTACTCAGGGCTATTGCGATTTATCTGGGTCTGGAAGAAAATTATTTTGCGGCAAAGATCAATAAGGGTAACAGTATACTCAGGGCAATACATTATCCGCCCATTTTACAGGAACCTGCATCAGCGATCAGGGCAGAGCAACACGAAGACATTAACCTGATCACCCTCCTGGTGGGCGCTTCTGCTGGGGGATTGCAGGTATTAAATTTACAGGGAGCGTGGTTGGAGGTCATTCCCGGGGAGAATGAGATCGTAGTAAATGTTGGGGATATGTTACAAAGACTGACCAACAATGTTTTGATTTCAACAACGCACAGGGTGGTTAATCCTCCGAGGCATCTGTGGCATGTTCCTCGACTTTCTATTCCATTTTTCCTGCATCCAAGGAGTGAAATGGATCTCTCCTGCCTGCCGTCTTGTGTGAGTCCTGATAACCCTTGCCATTATGATCCGATCACGGCAGGAGCCTATTTGGATGAACGCTTAAAGGAAATTGGATTAAAGAAGTAGTATCTTTGACTTTTAAATTAATAGTTATGACATTTTTATTTTTAGGAAATTTGGGTGGATGGGAAATGGTGGCGGTCGTTTTCGTGGTATTGCTTTTGTTTGGAGGTAAGAAAATACCAGAACTCATGAGGGGCCTAGGAGCCGGCATCAGAGAGTTTAACAATGCCAAAAACTCCATAAACAACGAGATCAGGGAAGGAATGCGTGAAGCAGAACGCAAAAACATTCCGGACAATAACAACACCAACCAATAATTCTTAGCTGGAATTTTTATGAAGATTAGACATCTGTTGACGCTGATCATGGCTTGCTATGCCTTTTCTATATCAGCCCAAAAAATAGGACACCTCAATACCAAAATCTTGTTGGATAGTTTGAGTGAATCCAAAAAAATAGCCGAACAATTAGCCACGTATGAGAAATCTCTTTCCGCAACCGGGGAGCAGATGGTAACCAAATTTCAGGAAGGACTAAAAATCTATCGCGAACAAATGCAAGGAGGAAACCTTACGCCTGTGAAGCAAAAGGAAATGGAAAGTAACCTGGAAGTGGAACAGAATGCCATAGGCAAATATCAGCAAAGTGCTCAGGAGTCACTCACCAAGCGCAGGGATGAATTATTAGCCCCACTCTTGAAAAGGATCAACGATGTCATCAATGAAATTGCTAAATCCGAGGGCTTCGTATTCATTTTTGACAGTGTGCAGGGCTTTCTTTTTGCAGATCAGTCCAAGGATATTTTTTCCATGGTGTACAAGAAACTGGAAGAACCTAAAATGAAATAAGATTATTTCTCTTTCATTTTGGTTTGATCCTGATATATTTTCTTCCTCCGGTGATTTAATTTAATTACAAAGTATTTTGAGCCTTAGGTAAATTATAGGCTTAATGGGTTATTTTTGGACCTTAAATTTAAGTCCGGTCCATGAATTTAAGTTTTTTACGTAGAATCACCAATTCAGGTAATGTAATAACTGAAATTGATGGACTTAGGTTTTTAGCCATTGCAATGGTAGTGTTTTTTCATTTGGATGGTTTTCTCTTTTCAGAGCTGAGATTTGATTATAAAGACGATAAGGAGTCTTATGGGTGGCTTCATGAGTTTTTTTTACGAGGTTATTTTGGGGTAGAAATATTTTTTGTAATCAGTGCCTTTATTCTTGCTTTGCCTTTTGCAAAGTATTATCTTGGAGAAGGGAAAAAAGTGTCTATTGGATCCTATTTCTACAGAAGACTTACCAGGCTTGAACCGCCATACATTATTAGTCTTCTGCTTATCGTGTGGTTTCAGGTCTCTGTTCTTGAGAAAAAGACTTTTGAAGAATTTTGTCCCAGTTTTTATTATTCCTTGTTTTATGGGCATAATTTTTTTCACACCAGAGATGTACAACCATTGGTGAACAATGTGACCTGGAGTCTTGAAATTGAAATTCAGTTTTACATTCTTGCACCCATTTTGTTTTATATTTTCTTTAAAAAATTTACCAACAGAAAAGTGATGTTGATACTGATCACATTATTTTTTTCCATTTTGACTAAATTCATTAAACCTGATTTTTTTAGTCTTTATGAATATTTTCATTTTTTCTCCTTGGGTATACTGGTCGCACTTTGTTATGCGGAAAAAATAAAAATATCCTTCATCGATGAATGGAATACCCATTGGCGACCTGATTTGGTCACGCTTGTAGCTTTTTTACTGATGATGATTACCGACATTACTTATTTAAATGACATTCATCCTTTTACTAAAATACTCTTAAGCACAGCACAATTGTTTTTCCTCTTCGTATTGTTCTATAACGTCTTGATGCAGGAAGGTTATAAGTTCGTTTTTTCAAACATTAACATCAGTGTAATGGGTGGAATGTGTTATTCCATTTATTTGTTGCATAATCAAATTACCATGGGGCTGGGTTCAGAACTCACCAGACGGAATTATTTCAACTATTTTATTTTGGATTATTGTTGGTTGGGTTTGTTGCTCTTTATTTACATACTCATGATTTCATTTATTTTTTATCTGGTCCTGGAGCGCCCATGTATGGACAAGAACTGGCCGGTGAAACTTTGGAAATTTATTCAAACTCCGTTTTTAAGGCTTAAGCCATCCGGATCGCCGGAATGAATTTGACTTTTTCCAAATCAGAATGTGTTATTTTTGTTTTTATTAAATCGAACTCATGCAGGAAGCTTATATCGTTGCCTACACCAGGTCTGCCGTTGCAAAAGCGAAGAAAGGTGGATTCAGATTTTTACGTTCAGATGATCTGGCTGTGATGGTCATTCAGGATTTACTTAAGAAAGTGCCGCAACTAGACCATACATTGGTGGATGATTTAATTGTAGGCTGCGCCAATCCTGAAGGTGAACAGGGGCTGCAGATCGGCAGGCAAATCTCGCTTAGGGCATTGGGAGAAAAGGTTCCCGGTATGACGGTCAATCGATATTGTGCTTCCGGTCTGGAGACCATTGCGATTGCCACCGCAAAAATCCGTGCCGGCATGGGCGAATGCTTCATTGCAGGCGGAGTGGAAAACATGAGCCAGATACCTATGGAAGGATATAAACTGGCCCTCAATTATGAAGTGGCAGACAAACATCCGGACTACATCATTGGAATGGGACTCACAGCAGAAGCTGTGGCAAAAAAATACAACATCAGTAGAGAGGCTCAGGATGAATTTGCTTTGCGATCACATCAATTGTCCTCTTTAGCACGTGAAAGAGGTTTCTTTGCGGAAGAAATTACGCCGGTAAGTTTGACTGAAATTTCCGTGAAGGATAATAAGCGCACCGAAACCAATTTTATAGTAAAGGAAGATGAAGGCATCCGTAAAGAAACTACTCTGGAGGCTTTGTCGGCTTTGAAACCTGTGTTTGCCAACCACGGCACCGTTACAGCCGGCAACGCTTCACAAACCAGTGATGGTGCGGGATTTGTATTGGTGATGAGCGAGCGGATGATGAACTCATTAGGTTTACAACCGGTCGGCAGGATCATAGCTTGCAGTGTTGCCGGTGTGGATCCATTGTACATGGGAATCGGACCTTGCGCAGCCATTCCAAAAGCATTGCTTGCTGCCGGAAAAAGTTTAGCTGAAATTTCATTGATCGAATTAAATGAAGCTTTTGCATCCCAATCCCTTGCCGTAATCCGGGAAGCAGGTTTGGATCCTTCCATTGTCAATGTAAATGGCGGGGCAATAGCGCTAGGACACCCACTGGGATGCAGCGGTGCAAGACTGACCATGACCTTGCTGCATGAGCTTAAATCAAGGAAGCAGTCATTTGGAATCGTTACAGCCTGTGTAGGAGGAGGGCAGGGAATAGCTGCGGTGATCGAATCCTTTTAAGGACTCACACATCCAATATCTAATTTTTAATTTCCTTGCGCCGGACTACGAAACTTGCCTTTGTAAAGCACAGATTTCGGTAGGCAATTTTCCATTGGCAAGGGCTTAAGGACGATTGGTTTGGATTGTACCCCATCATATTTTTACTACCTGATTTCCAATTGTCGCAGAAACCCACATTTGGTCCACCGCAATCCGAAAAACAGGGATTTATTTTACACTCCTTTGCAATGTCAATGTCCACATCTTTGCATTCGTTTCCGCAATAGAAAGAATGACAAAGCCCCATGACATGACCCAATTCATGGCACAGCAAACTGGCAAACGACCACCAGCCAAATCTACCTCCATTCGCTGCATTGTCATAGGCATCCTGCAGTACGATTTCATTGCAGAAATTCATTCCACAGGCATAACCATTTAATTTAAAATCTTTGGGTTGGCCATAATCTTCAATCACAATGTTGAGTACATCCTCATTGTACATTGATTTATTCATTCGTCTACTGGTCCAATACCAAATGCCGCCGTTGCTGTCCAGTGGATTTGAAGGATCCGAATAAATTTTTAATCGGATGCGACTGTTGCCAACAAATGAATTTTTACTGGTCCCACTTTCTTCAAGATTTTCAAGAATTGAATTGGCATGGTTGATTAATCTGTGTGCCCACACATTTCCATTGACTGGTTTTTCATCTTCTTTTTTCCCTCGATAAAACATTCCATTTCTGGAGTCGATGTAATGTACATTTACGCGAATGATAAATTCAGGTAAATGTGCGGTGTCCAATTGCTCTATTTTGTCAAGTAAAGCAAGACTGTCATTGAGAATCAAAGTACTTTGATCTGTGGGCGGACATTTTGATTTTTTGCAAAACCAGGCACAGGAGGAACAAGTCAGGATGCCTAGAATGCAAAACAAAATTATTTTATTCATACGTGCAAAAGTACTCAGTATGCGGGATGTTTTTCGGGTAGTTTAGTACGATTTTTTGATTGCATCAACTTTGAGAAATCCGTTTCTGAAAAGTTTCATTTTTTTTGGGGATTTAATAAGTATGCTTATAATTTGAACATTGAGGCAGATATCATCTACTTTGTATTCCATTTTTTAAACAGTGCTTTGCATTATAGGATTAATTTTTTTTTTTCAAAACACACACTGTTGGATATATTTTGATAGGGTCCATAATTTGGAATTATTTTATAACCTTTCTTTTCATAAAGTCGGATCGCTTCCGGTTGATTTTTTCCGGTTTCCAAAACACATCTGGAATAACCAAGCATTGCAGTTTGATTTTCCAGTTCATTCAAAATATTGCCCGCAATTCCACTTCTACGGTTTTCCGGACGCACATACATTCTTTTTACTTCCAGGCAGTCACCAGAGAATTCCTTTAAGGCCCCGCAGCCAACGGCCTTATTTTGATGATAGGCGATGGTGACAAAAATGATTTTATCCAGCTTATTGTGCGGTGCATAAAACGAGTGTTCTTCACCATCCCGGATTTTTAGTTCAGCATCTAATTCTTTTACAAGTTCGAGGAAGTCTACATGGTCGGCAGAGGTGTGAACAAGTGTAGTCATCGAATGATTATTGCTTTTCCGAAATTAAGATTATTAAATTTTTATTGGTCAAACTTGTGATGTCCAAGAAAGAAAAAACCAAGAAAATTCTTTGGGTAAAACGATTTATCAAAAGATAAATTGGAATTACCCGGGCGAATATTTTTCTATTTTTTTATGGGACTTTAGGTATTCCGGTAACGCTGCAGAACCATACCAATGGAAAAGCTCGGCTTCCAAAAGTTTCTGCTCCACGGCAGGGTCTGTTTGCAACAATTCCTGAGCTTCTTCCAAGGATGTGACATTTAAAATAAAAATCCCTCGGTAGGATCGTTCATTTTTACCAAGCGGACCGGCGACGATTAGCTTTCCGGAATCAGCCAGCCGTCCAATATTTTTCAGGTGTAATTTGAACAGGCTGTCTCTGGTGACTTTGTCTGCCAGATTGTTGCTACCGGTTTTCAGCATGACCAGAATATATTTTTTCATGCCAAAGTCATCCCCTCCAAGTGTTTTTGCAAGTGTTGAATCAAAGTTAGGATTTATGTTTTGTCCATAACTGGAGGGATTGGCAATTAATAAAGAAATGCCCATCAAAAGTGTTTTAAATACAAAGGATTTATTGAGTTTCATGCAGAGAACACGTTTTAAAAAATTCAATATTCATCAATCATGATAATTTTATGAAATAAATAGTAGAATAAAATTAAAAGTAACGATGAATCAATGGCCAGGCCATGGAGTAAAATTAACAGGATTCCTGAACATCGGATTTAAAAAATTACTTTTTGTTTTAGAAAAGCCGACAAGAGGTGAGAGGCCTCGAAAAGGGATTTAAGAAATGCAGAAAATTAATTAAGCTGAAGCCAAATGCAGTTTTCTATTTTTAAAAATCAAAAGTATTTTAAAAATCTAAGGAGTTCTTCCTGATCTGGAAGGTCTGCATTCAGTGGTTGATATTGAATGCTCGGATTCGAAATGGTTTCTTTTCGCAAAGCTGCATGAATTCTTGAACATCCGGTGGATTCTATAATTTCTAGGACATTGGTACTGCGAATGCCTCCTCCGGGCATCACGCATATTTTGTTTTCAGCAAGATCAATTAGTTTTTTTAATTGAGGAATTCCCAGACTTGCATTGGCGGCGCCTCCTGAAGTAAGCACTCTGTCCCATTGAAAATCAATCAAGGTGTTCAGACCCTTCATTGGATCCGTCAGCTCATCAAAGGCTTTATGAAAGCAAAGATTCAATCCACATGACACTGTCATTATATCTTCCAGGAAAGGCTCGTCTATAAGACCTTCAGCAGTCAGCCCGCCCACCACAAATGCATCCACGCCCAAATCCACATATTTTCTTACATCGTCCAGCATGATCCTTTTTTCTGAGGGAGAATAAACAAAATCACCTGGTCGGGTACGGATTAAAATTGCCAGTTCGCCGGAGAATTTTTCTCTGGCAAATCGAACCAATCCCATAGAAGGGGTAACGCCACCGCAATGCAGATCGGTACAAAGTTCTATGGCCTTGAGCTGATGAACAGCGGCCAATTCAACCGCCTGTACACTTGCGGTACAAAGTTCAAAAACAGGTTTAAGATCTTTATTTTCCGGCAAGATATCTGGATTCTACTTCTTCCCAGTTGACCACATTGAAAAAGCCCTGTACATAGTCAGGTCGTCTGTTTTGGTAATGCAGGTAGTAGGCATGTTCCCAGACATCAAGCGCAAGTACCGGAACACCACCACAGCCTGTATTGGGCATCAGGGGATTGTCCTGATTTGGGGTAGAGCAAATTTCCAACTTTCCTCCGGGATGCACGCAAAGCCAGGCCCATCCGGAACCAAATCTTGTAATGGCTGCCTGGGTAAATTTTTCTTTGAAGGTTTCGAAGCTGCCAAAGTTGGCATCGATGGCATCTGCCACTACGCCTCTTGGAGAACCGCCACCTCTTGGGGACATCATGTTCCAGAACAGATTATGGTTATAAAATCCCCCACCATTGTTGCGAACAGGCATGTTGCTCATGTCCAGGTTTTTAAGGATTTCTTCAATGGACATTTGCTCCAATGGAGTATCCTTTATGGCATTGTTGAGATTATTGGTATATGCAGCATGGTGCTTTCCATGGTGTATTTCCATGGTTCTGGCATCTATATGAGGTTCGAGGGATTGCGGTGGATAAGGCAAATCAGCGAGGACAAAAGACATAGGATATTATTTTATTGGTGAACAATGCATCTACAACAAAAGCGAAAGCTTTTAGTTGAAAGAAATGAACCCTTGAAGATATCTAAAATTTGCGATAAGTGTCAATAAAATGACAGTTTCTCATAGTGGATGAAGTGAATAGAAATAATTTTAAGTCACTTTCCAAGCATGAGATTCCATTCAAAGGCGAGATGGGTAAGTGCTATTTTATACTGCTTCATTTTTTTAAAATGCGCTATTCGACCAGAGTTCATAGGGCAATTGTGAAGTTTTATTTTTTTTATTGGTTTTAGGTGGGAATGAGAAGTCTAGGGTTTAGTTAGTTTAGTCTTATGATTTTGATAAATTACCTAAAAATATATAAAACTGAGCTATATCAATCGCCAATACTAAATCGTGTCATCGGCTCATTTAAAACTAATGTTTTCTTTATAAATTCTTTAAATATATTAAAATTAACATATGTGTATAATGCACAATATGAACGTTAATTTTATACAAATACACTCATTTAAGCGCCTGAATGCTTAACTTTGCGGGCTATTTTAAAGCTCTATTTGACCAACAGAGCTTAAAATGCATAAACCAATCCGGGAAATACATGAAATTCCTACACATCATCAGTCTGTCAAGTCTGCTTTTACTGCTGTTTTCCTGTGGTAAAAAGGAAGCAATGAATCTATCCACACCGGATTCTGCAGCATCCATGGCCAATGTAGATGGTTTATTCACCTTGCTGAAACCTGAAGAGACCGGAGTAAGTTTCTCCAATGATTTGGTGGAAGATGAACATTACAATTGTGTATTTTTTGAATCCATCTACAATGGTGCCGGATGTGCGGTTCTGGATGTAAACAATGACGATCTGCTTGATTTGTTTTTTGTTTCCAATCAAGGCAAAGACAAATTGTACCTGAATAAGGGAAATTTTAAGTTTGAGGACATCAGTGCCTCTGCCGGAATTGAAGGAGGGGCCGAATGGTCCGCCGGTGTTACCATAGCAGATGTCAACGCAGATGGATATGATGACATTTACATTTCCTGCCACCTTAAGGAAGACCCTGAGCTTCGAAGAAATAAACTCTACGTCAACCAAAAAAATCTGAGTTTCAAGGAGGAGGCAAAGGCTTACGGGCTGGACGATTCGGGCTATTCCATACATGCAGCCTTTTTTGATTATGATGTGGACGGAGATCTCGACGTCCTGGTGATCAATCAGCCGATGGTCATCAATGAATACCAAAAAACGCGATGTCCCGATGGACAATCAATACAGCTCACACCTGTACCAGAATACCGGAAACAATCACTTCACAGACATCACGAAGGAAGCCGGCCTTTTAAACATTGCATTTACGCTCAGTACAGCGATTGGAGATATTTCAAATGACGGGTATCCGGACATTTACATGGCCAATGATTATGATTTTCCGGACAATCTGTACATCAATATGCAGAACGGTACTTTCCGCGATTTGGCCAAGCTTGGCTTGCAACACATGAGCCAATTCAGCATGGGATCAGATGTGGCCGATTTCAACAATGACGGATGGCTGGATGTGGTAACGGCCGACATGGTGGCGGAAGATCATTACCGCAACAAAACCAATATGGCCAGTATGAATCCTAAGCGATTCTGGCAGATGGTAAAAGACGGAAATCATTATCAGTACATGTTCAATGCACTGCAATTAAGCAACGGAAATGGGTCTTTTAGCGAGATCGCTCAATTGGCGGGTGTTTCCAAAACCGATTGGAGCTGGACCGCTTTTTTCAGCGATTTTGACAACGATGCAGAGAAGGATCTTTTTATATCCAATGGCTATCTCAGGGATATCCGCAATAAAGATTTTAGTAAAAAATTCCTGTCTTATCATGACAGTTTGAATAATCCAAAACTAAAACCTCTGATTCGAACCAAGGTACTAGATCTGATTGGACAGGCACCTTCGGTAAAAATTCAGAATTACATGTACCGCAATGAAGGCAATCTTCAATTTGGAAATGTGACCCGCAGTTGGGGGATGGATCAGGTTGGTTTTTCTCAGGGAGCATCCTATGCAGATCTCGACAATGATGGGGATCTGGATCTCATCATGAATAATATGAACGATCCGGCCTTTATTTATAAAAACAATGCTGAAAAGTTCGATGACAGACATTATTTACGGATAAAACTGGAAGGAAATGGTCAGAATCTGAAAAGTTTTGGAGCACGAGCCGTAATTTATACGCAGGGAAAAATGCAATTGGCTGAACTCACCAATGTAAGGGGATACATGTCTACCAGTGAGCCGGTCCTGCATTTTGGCCTGGCGCAAAACACCCTGATAGATAGTCTTCTCATCAGGTGGCCTTCAGGAGCCACCATCAAAAAATACAAGGTCAAGGTTGATCAGCTGCTGGTATTCAAAGAAAAAGAGGCTGAATTACGTTCTAAAGTAGCCCTGGGTCCTGAATCCAAAGCTCCATTTACCGTGGAAGTCACGGATCAGTTGACAAAAGACATTCGTCACACCGAGAATGATTACGATGATTACAGGCGAGAGATACTCATTCCCCACAAACTGTCCAGCCTGGGGCCTGCGCTGGCGGTGGCAGATGTAAATGGAGATGGGAATGAAGATTTTTATCTTGGAGGTTCAGTAGGGTCCGGTGGAAAATTATTGGTTGCCAATCAGCGGGCATTGTTTGATCAGGTTCCAGGAACTCCGATGGAAAAAAATAAAAGTTGCGATGAAGTCGCCGCTGTATTTTTTGATGCTGAGGGAGATGGCGATCAGGATTTGCTGGTGGCGGGAGGAGGCAATGAATTTCCTGATCAGTCTGCTGCCTACCAGACGCACCTGTACCTCAACCAGGGTGCCGGTCAATTTACAGATGCTACAGACAGGTTACCGGCTCTGCGCAAGAGTATAGGAGCCGTCGCTGTGTTTGATCTGGATGCAGATAAGGATATGGATTTGTTTTTGGGAGCAAGATTGGTTCCAGGGAAGTATGGTAAACTACTGGGTAGCCATGTGCTGTTGAATGAAGGCGGCAGATTTAAGGAAGTAACCTCAACGGTATGTCCTGAAATGGCCGGAGAATTTGGTAATGTTAGCGCTGCTGTGGCAGCCGATTTTAATAAAGATGGCGCGATGGATTTGGCCCTTGCAGGCGAATGGATGTCGGTAAAAATATTACTCAATGTCAATGGCAAATTGCAGGATCAATCTGAAAAATGGGGATTAAAAAATACAGGTGGTTGGTGGAATGTTTTGTCTGTTTCGGACATTGACCAGGATGGAGATGCAGATTTATTAGCCGGAAATCTTGGTTGGAATACCAAGTTCAAAGCTTCTGTGGACAAGCCATTTTTGCTTATTTGGGAGATTTTGATAAAAATGGAAGTTGGGATACTTATTTGGGATCTTACGATAAAGATGGAAAAGTTTATCCGGTACGGGGCAGGCAATGCAGCAGTGAGCAGATGCCATTCATTGCAGAGAAATATAAGAATTATGAGTCCTTTGCCGTAGAACCCATAGAAAAAGTATTGGATGGGAAGTTGGACCAGGTGCAGATCCGAAAAGTGGAAATGTTTGAAAGTGGTGTATTTATCAACGAAGGAGGCAAATTTAGTTTCAGGGCATTTCCGGCAGAAGTACAAATTGCGCCTGTGAATGATTTTGTTTTGTATGATTTTAACAAAGACGGCATTCAGGACATTGCCTACGGCGGAAACTATCACGACCGTGAGGTAGAGACCACAAGAAGTGATGCAGGAATAGGGGGTATTATGTTGGTCCAAAAGGGGGAGAATTAAAGTTTGTTCACCCCATGCAATCAGGATTTTTCCTGAATAAGGATGTACGCAAAATGAAGTTGTTAAAATTTAAAGGGGCTGATGTGATATTGACGGCGAATAATAATGAATTACTACAATCTAATTTTATTGTCAAATAGAATAATATTTACCATGAATAATTTTATTAAAATCAATTTTTTCAACAGTATCATTTATAAATTGGGGCGACCATTATTATCCATTTTATCTATACCTATTTTTTTATGTTTGAGTTTAAACACATCATGTAATTCCAAGCAAGATGTTGCATCCAAATCCGATGCTTCTAATTTAGACAGTCTGATGGTTCCTACCCCTCCGGGTGTTTATGAACCAATTGGTTTAAGAAAATTAAATGTTGCAGAAATGGCCGAATTACCCAAAAAACCTGGATTTTCATTTAGCAATTTTGTTTGGAAAGACCATAAAGGGAACGTTGTTGATACCAATTATTTTCGCACAGGAGAGGTGTTAAAATTTGTGCAGTTTTATCTTGGCGAAGATGGATCTCCAAAAGAAGCGGTAGTTTCAGAAATGACACCAGAAGCAGAGGCTGTGTTAAGAAAATATTTTACTAAAACGGAATAAAGATTCTGAGATTATTTATTTACTTAAGTAGAATAAAAGTTAATTATGCATTTAATAAATTCTTGTCGAATCCAATTGCTTGTTTTGATTTTTTTGATGGTGGCCTGTAAAAAGGAAACTAAGGAATTTGATGGAAAATTGTATACTTTTATTGAATCTAAACAATCAGGAATCGATTTTAACAACACAATTAAGGAGACCCCAACAGAACATCTTTATACATTTAATTACATCTACAATGGAGCGGGTGTAGCGATTGCAGATTTTGACAACGATGGATGGCAGGATATTTATTTTACTGGGAATCAAGTACCCGATAGGATATATAAAAATTTAAAAAATTTTAAGTTCGAAGATGTTTCTGGACGTTCTGGGATACAGAATTTTAAAGGATGGCACAATGGGGTTTCAACAGTTGACATCAATTGTGATGGTTTGATGGATCTTTATATTTGCAGGGGGATTTCATAATACTCCTGAGAACAAGAATTTACTTTTGATCAATAAGGGTTCATTTGTTTTTGAAGACCAAGCTGAAAAGTATGGATTAGCAGACAATGGTTATTCTATAACTTCAACTTTTTTTGATTATGATAATGATGGTGATCTTGATTTGTACGTTGATAATAGACCTGAAAAGTGGGGTATTTTTGAGGATGAGATAGTGAGTAAGAAAAAGGCAATGTTGAATGGTACAGCATTTGATCCATTGGTATCTGACAAGTTGTTTAGAAATAATGGAGATTTGACTTTTACTGATGTCAGTTATGAAGCAGGATTTATTCCAAATTATGGCTATGGTTTAGGTGCGGTTGCAGGTGATTTAAATAAAGACGGTTATCAGGATTTATATATTGCCAATGATTTTACTGAAAACGACTATTTGTATATTAATTATGGAAATGGTACTTTTAAGGAGATGATTAAATCACTTACCAATCATGTTCCTTTTTATTCCATGGGGGTTGATTTTGGGGATATTAACAATGATGGGTTTGAAGAAATACTAAATGTAGAAATGCGTCCGGATGATTACAAAAGATCAAAGACAACAATGCCTGCAATGCAACCAGAATTTTTCGCAAAACTAAAGGCATTGGGATTTCAGGATCAATATATGCACAATGCTTTACAATATAATTTTGGCAACGGTTTTTTTACCGATATTAGTCAATTGGCAGGTGTAGATAAAACAGACTGGTCTTGGGCGGCATTAATTAACGATTTGGACAATGATGGATTTAAAGATATTTATATCACCAATGGTTATCGAAGAGATGTTTATGATCGTGATACTAATAAGGAGATTGCAGATTACTTAAAGAAAAACAACAATGTAGTTAAAAGTACCGAAGAGGTATTGGGTAAATTGCCATCCGTTAAACTAGCCAACTACATTTATAAAAATCAGAAAGATCTTACTTTTAAAAAAATGATTAAAACATGGGGAGTGGATCAACCAAGTTTTTCCAACGGTGCAGCATTTTGCGACTTGGATAATGATGGAGATTTGGATCTGGTGGTGAATAATGTGGATGACCCTGCCTTTTTATATCAGAATAATATCAACCAGACGCAGAATTATCTGAGAGTTAAATGCATTGGAGATCCAAAAAACACTTTTGGTTTAGGGGCAAAAGTCAGTATTTTTTATGGTGATCAACAACAATATGTACAAATTAAAACTTCTAGAGGATATTTATCGTCTAGTGAACCAATTGCACATTTTGGTTTAGGAAATATTCAGAAGATAGACAGGTTGTTAGTGGAGTGGCCTGACTACACTACAGTAGAGGAATTTAATATTCCAGTAAATAAACTTATGGAAATAGTTTATCAAACTGGCCAAAAGCTAGCCACAGAAGTGCCACAATACAATCCGGTATTTGCTGAAAGTACAGGAGAATTTATTTCCCCAAATTTTATCCATAGAGAAAATCTATTTGATGATTATCAAAAACAGGTTCTGCTTCCACATTCATTAAGTAAATTGGGTCCATTTATTTCTGTGGCTGATGTTGATGGAGATGATAGAGAAGATTTTTATATTGGTGGAGCTCACGGTCAACCAGGGCAACTTTATACCCAGGATGCCTCAGGGCATTTTATTGCAAAGGTTGTTCCCATTTTTGAAAAGGATAAGGATTATGAAGATATGCAAAGTATTTTCTTTGACGCTGATGGAGACAAAGATTTGGATTTGTATGTAGTGAGTGGCGGTACAGAGTTTGTGGAAGGCCATCCAATATATCAGGACAGATTATATCTCAACGATGGACATGCAAATTTTACTAAAGATATTTCACGATTACCATTAATTTCTTCAAGCGGCTCTTGTGTGGTTTCTTGTGATTTTGATAGAGATGGAGATATTGATTTATTCAGAGGTGGACGCACCATTCCAGATAAATATCCATATCCACCAAGAAGTTATTTCTTAGAAAATACCGGTAGTGGGAGATTTAAGGATGTTACAGAGGATAAAGCCGTTGAGCTAAAAGAAATTGGGATGGTAAGTTCGGCAGTCTGGGAAGATGTTAATGGAGATAATTTAAAGGATTTAGTAATTGTTGGTGAGTGGATGCCGGTTACGATTTTTGAGAATCAAAAAAATAAATTGATTAAAGCGGACCCTAAGAAATATGGATTGGAGCAAACTACCGGGTGGTGGAATAAAATTATATCAACTGATTTTGATAGTGATGGGGATATTGATTTTGTATTGGGAAATCTTGGATTAAATTATAAATTTCATGCTAGTCCTGAAAAACCCTTTATGGTTTATTGTGATGATTATGACAACAGTGGAACCTATGATATTGTGTTAGCAAAATACAATGGAGAAGATATTGTTCCAGTGCGTGGAAAGCAGTGCTCTTCAGAACAAGTCCCTGATATTGAGAAAAAATTTGCAAATTATTCTTCTTTTTCTGAAGCCAATGTTAAGCAAATATATGGAGAGGGATTGGATAAGGGACTTAAGTATGAAGCGACTATGTTTCAGAGTGTGATATTAAAAAATGAAGGTGGAAAATTTCAAATCATATTCCTCCCCAATCTGGCCCAATTTTCAACTATACAGGCAATTGTATCAGAAGATTTTAATTTGGACGGTTATAAAGATTTAATGATTGGGGGAAATCTTTTTAATGCTGAAATTGAAACCACGAGAGCTGATGCATCGGTTGGATTATTATTTTTAGGAGATAGAAACAATTTAGTTTCTAGAGCCTTAGGTCCTCAAGAATCTGGTTTTTTTATTCCTTTTGATGTAAAAGATTTAAAAGCAATTAAGGTTAATAATAAGCCCTGTATACTGGTTGGAATCAATAATAATGCAGCTTTGTTTTTTAAAAATTTGAAATAATTTGTAACTGGCAAGTACTTTAAAAGCAAACTATGTGTAAATTAAAATATTTTTTACCTATTCTACTTTTACTAATCAGCTCATGTCAAAACTTTAAGCAAAATAGAAATGCTGCCGATCCATCTTTGATACCGTTTGAGTTGTTAAAAAAAGAAGTTACTGGAATTGATTTTGTAAATAAATTGGATCCTTCTATTCTTCCAAGTCCTATGGAGTACATCAATGTTTTTAATGGAGGTGGTGTACTTTTATTTGACATGAATAATGATATGCTTACGGACATTCTTTTGACAGGCAATTTGGTCGGAAATAAACTTTATTTGAATAAAGGAGGACTTAAATTTGAAGACATCACTCAAAGTTCTGGGATTGCAAAGTACAATGGATGGTTTACAGGAGGGGCTGTGGCAGATCTTAACGATGATGGATATCAGGATTTATATTTATGTCGGTCATTTTATCCCAATGAACCGGAAAAAAGAGAAAACTTATTATTTATAAATAACAAGAAACTAGGTTTTTTAGAACAAGCTAAGGAATATGGAATAAATGATAATGGATATAGTATTACGGCTAGTTTTTTTGATTTTGATTTGGACGGTGATTTGGATTTATTTGTAGGTAATCATCCGGAGAACAGAATAGCAGGCGAAGCAGTACATTACAAATATTTTAAAAATCCGGTACCTCAGTATTCCTGTCATTTATACCGAAATGATGGGGGAAAATTTAAAGATATTACTAACGATGCAGGAGTTTTAACTTATGGTTGGACACTTGGTGTAGTTACGTCTGATCTTACAGGAGATGGTTTGCCGGATATTTATATTTCTGTGGACCATGAGCAACCAGATTATTTTTTTGAAAACCTTGGGAATGGCACTTTTAAGAATATTGTCTATCAAGCTTTGAATCACACGAGTTTGAGCAGTATGGGATTGGATGCAGCGGACATTAACAATGATGGGCTTTTGGATTTATGTGTTTTAGACATGCTTGCAGAAGATAATTACCGTGAGAAAGTGAACATGGCCTCTATGGACATAGAGCGTTTTTGGAGATATTTTAATATGGGTTATCATTTTGCATATATGCGAAATATGCTTCAGTTGAATAATGGAAATAAAACATTTAGAGAAATTGGGCAGATGAGTGGCATCCATAATACAGATTGGAGTTGGAGTATCCTTCTGAACGATTTTAACCTTGATGGAAATAAGGATATATTTATTTCAAATGGATATTATAGAGATTTTTTGAATAAAGATTTTTTCAAACCCATGATTAAACATGCGACTGAGATGCAAAGTAAGGGTGAAGCCACTGAGTCAATTATGAGGTTTTTGAGGCAACAAAATCAATCCATGGGATCTACCAGGATTCCTAATTTTTACTATGAGGGTAAAGGTGATTTAACTTTTTTAGATAAATCTTCTGAATCGAATTTGAATTTTTCAGGATTTTCTTCGGGAGCAGCATATGGAGATTTGGACAATGATGGGGATGCTGATTTAGTGGTCAATAATATTGATGATCCGGCTTTGGTATACAAGAATAATGCAATTGAAAGATCCAATTATCATTTTCTAAAAGTGGTGCTGAAAGCTCCCAAAAGCGCATTTAAGTTTAATGCAATGCTTGAATTAAAGACTGAATCGGGTTCACAATGGTTAGAATATATCACTACTAGAGGGTATCAAACAGTAGTGGATGAAGGATTATATTTTGGATTGGGTGCAGACTCTAAAATTGAAACCCTTCGTATCAGATGGTCTGATGGAACTTTTCAGGAAATTAGCAATCCTGAAATAGATCAGATTCTCACCGTCAACTATATCTCCACCGGAGTAAAGAAAAATTTTGGAAATTCTGCGGACAATCATCTTTTTACGGATATAACCAATCAACTGGGTGTAAACTTTATCCATAGGGAAAATGATTACGATGATTTTAGAAAACGGCAAATTTTGTTGCCACACAAAATGTCTCAATTTGGACCATGCATAGCAGCTGCAGACGTTGATGCCGATGGCGCAGAGGATTTCTATATTGGCGGTGCTGCTGGCCAAAATGGGGTATTGTACATCCAAAATTCAAGCGGGTTATTTTCTGAGAAAATAATTGAAGGTGCTCAGTCAGACAGTAAATATGAAGATGTAGGGGCACTTTTTTTTGACAAAGATCAAGATGGAGATCAGGATCTTTATGTGGTAAGTGGGGGCAATGAATGGGATGATCCTTTGATGTACCAAGATAGAGTTTACGAAAATGATGGGAAAGGCCAATTTAAAAAGGTCTCTATACTCCCCGAGATAAAAGGATCTGGCTCCTGTGTAAAAGCAGCTGATTTTGATGGGGATGGTGACCTAGACTTATTTGTTGGTGGAAGATTGTTGCCCGGCAAATATCCATTTCCTGGGATATCATATCTTTTAGAAAACAACAAAGGTCATTTTTTTGATAAGACCGCAGAATGGTCAAAACAATTAGGCAATTGTGGTATGGTCACAGATGCAGTATGGACAGACATCAATAAAGATGGACTGATAGATTTGATGGTGGTGGGAGAATGGATGAACATCACTTTTTTTATAAATGAAAAGGGAGTACTCAACGATAGAACTCAAGATTATAATTTACAACAAACTACTGGATGGTGGAACAAAATTGAGGCTGCTGATTTGGACGATGATGGGGATACTGATTTTATCATTGGCAATTTGGGCACTAATTATAAATACAAAACTAATCTAAACCGACCTTTTCAGGTTTATGCAGGTGATTTTGACAATAATGGTAAATCGGACATTGTGTTGGGGCAGTATAAAAAAGATGGTCGACTTTTTCCGGTTCGAGGAAGACAATGCAGTAGCGAACAAATGCCAGCCATATTGGACAAATTTAAGACATATGATGAATTTGGTAAATCTACACTTGAAGAGGTATATGGATCCATGTTAAAAAACGCCTTACATTATGAAGCCCAAATATTTGAAAGTATTTTTTTAATAAACGAAGGGAACAAATTTTCAATTCGCAAACTTCCTAATGAGGCCCAGATATCACCTGTAAATGGTATAATATATAGGGATCTTGATGGAGATGGGACAAAGGATATCTTGTTAGCTGGTAATCTGAAGGTATCTGAAGTGGAGACTGGTAATGCAGATGCTGGTGTTGGAGTTTATTTGAAAGGGCAAAAAGATGGGTCCTTTAAACCTCTTGGCCCAAGTCAAAGCGGACTTTTCCTGCCAGGCGATGCAAAAAATATGGTATTGTTGGAAAAAACTTATTTTAGGACTCCAATATTGGTTGTGGCCAATAACAATGCTCATGTTCAGTTAATTAAAATTGAAAATTCTAGAAATTAATATTCTGGGATCTCCTTTTGATGGCAATAAGTACCTTTTGAGTTTATCATTTATCATGCGTTACAAAAGGTTCATAAGTTTTAAAAAAATTAAATTTTATTTATGATCTTATTGTCAAGTTGTTAATTTTATTTCAATCTTAAAGTATGAAGGACAATTATATACAATATAAATATATATATCATATTATAATTACTCATAAATGGTTATATTAATCTATTGATGTCCTTCTATCTTTGTCGTTGGTAAGACACATGATGTGTGTTTTATGTTATAAACCAAAATCAAGACTCGATTCTTCTCAAGGCGAAGCAAATCCTTCCGAATAATCTGTCTTAAAATGTACTGAAAAGAAATTGATTTGGCATTAAGTTGTCAAAAATTTTCTTTTTTATCATTGGTGTCCTTTTCCTTTTATAAGGAAGGGGAGTTTTGGTTTATTAATAGTTTAGGAATAATTTATTAAACATATTAAAACTTTTAAACCAAAACTAAATCTCATGAAAAAAACGAAATTTTCTTTGTCAGGATTTGTTTCGAAATTAGCTATTTTGACTGTGTTTTTGTTTGGTGCTGCTTTTCTGGGTCATAACCAGTTATCAGCTCAGGCATATAACCTTCCATCCCTTAAATCTGCTAATGTTGCAATAAATGACCTGCAGGCAGAGCTCGATTTATTATTGCCTCAGGCTAAACAAGCAGGCCCTGGTTCACAACTTATGATTACCGTAAGTTTGTACAAAAGGATGATTGATGCTTTGACTAATCGTCCTGATGTCAATATGGATACTTATTCTGTATTGATCAGCAACATTGATGTAAACTATTATTCCAACCTTGTAAAACAGAACGGAAACGCATTGGATGTTGACGGTACCGTCAAGGCTGTACTGAATACACCAGAATACCAATCACTTGTTAGTGTAATCAAGCAATAATTCTTCATCCCATATTCATTATCTCATGAATATCAAAACAATTACAAATTAAAACTTTAATCTCATTTTTTAACCAAAGTAACTTATTAATCGAATGAAAGACATTACAAATTACATCAGGAAGAGCTCAGCAGCTCTATTGGTGTTACTGGTATTTTGTCAGTGGGGTTTTTCCAATGCCGGAATAGGTGTACGCCTACTAGGTACGGCTGCACCGCCACTTACTGTATCAGGTTATCCAATGGCAAGATTTCAAGAGGTTAGGGCTGACTTTACTAACTTAAACAGTATAGCAGCACCGACTTGTGGAAATGCTTTAACCACTAACATTACTCTCAACAAGAGAACTGTTCCAAGTTCTTGGGCTAGTTGGAGTCATGGGTATACAGGTCCAGTTTATTATACTAACGGATCTACAAGCATGGTCATGACTATGCCGGCGAATACCCGTGCATTTTTATTCTATACAGAACCAAATCCTTTTGCAGCTTTTACCATTACAGTAAGAGCGAATACTGGAAGGGATACCACTTTTAGTGCAAATGGCTCAGCTGGAGCCGCTGGTGTATCTTTTTGGGCTCAATTGGGTTGCTTCATTAGCTCAGTAACCATTAGCGCTCCAGTAGATTTTGCAGTTGGGGAATTGGCTATTTATCAGTCAAAGTTTGGACCTGAGTCCATTTCTTTACCTTTGGCTCCAGGTACTTGTACTGTAAATGTTCCTAAGCCTTCTACAATCTGTGCTGGATTTGTGCCTGTTACTGCCGACGCTTCTGCAGGTGTAACGACGGGTTCTACACTTTTCAGTACGACTTGTACTCAGACGAACAGAAATGTTCCAGCACCGGTTGCACCTGCTGGTAATAGTAATCCAACTCCAAATAATATTTATGACATTAGTTGTGGTCCAGCCAATTTGGTCGTTAACCACAACGGTGATGCAAACTTTGGACTTACGCATACATTATCTATCTCAGGAACACAAGTTGGTACCTTTAATACTTCAGGTGCCGCTGCAAACTTGAGATTTGCTATTCCTGCATACAACACTGAGACTGTAGACGGAGATGTAGATATAACTACCGCTCCAGGATGTCTATCAGGAATTTTCGGTGTTGCAATTAACTTTAGAGTGGAAGTACCAACTGCTGTTCTTAGTGGTTGTACCAACTCCATTACCGGAACAAATGTTCTTCCTGTTCTTGGAGTTGGAAGACATATTATTGTTTGGAGAGCGTGTGATGCAGTTACTGGAATAGAGGCTATGGATTCACAAATTGTTAATATCCAAGATCTTGAACCACCAGTATTTATGCCAGCATGTCCTAAAGGTGGGTTGGTGAATTTAAATGCAGGTCCGGGTGAATGTGAGGTTTCTTGGGATGCACCTGCATTTATGGCGATGGACAATTGTCCTGCCGGTGCTTATTTTGGGAACAGAAACACTGCAACTGTGTGTTTACCACCTGCATCTTATTGGTCGATCACCGGCGGAGCTGGAAGCTGGGGTGTGATGTTTGACTTAATCAACACTTCAGGTAGTATTTTGAATCTTCAATTGTTGGGCGAAAGAGCTTTTGCTAACGTTCCCCACACAATCTATTATACAACTGCTCCAGGTAGTCACGTACCTGTAGTGGCTACTCCTGGTGCCTGGACTCAGTGTGCTACCAGAACGCCTACATCTGGTGGCCAGTTCACCAATACCATTGACAGTTTCAATCTCTTGACCGGCACTCGTTCAGATACCATTAAGAGATGCGCGCCTATACAAACTGAGACAACCGTAGTGGGTTGCTTAACCATGGCTGCAGGTGAGAGAAGAGGTATTTATATCCACGCTGCCGGTACCGGAGGAACCAACGCCTCCTTATTTACAGGTTGTGCTGGTAGAGCAATGGGTGATGCTAACATCAATACACCAATAAATGGTGCTACCTATACCGGAGGACAGTTCGCTGCTCCTTTCATCAATAGTTCATTTGGATTTGGAGGTGCTAACTGGATTGGAGTTATAGGTTATAACTTAGCTTCGTCTACAAGAGTGCCAATAACCCAGACATGTGGCGTTCCTTATGGCCCGGGATGTTTCTTCCCTATTGGTTGTACCAGAATATGCTATAGAGCTACGGATGCGGCTGGTAATGTGGCAACCTGTGAATTTCAGGTATGTGTAAACGCTTATGCCAATCCAACAAGAGCTTTAGCTTGTAACGATGAGATCCAAATCAGTTTGGATGAGAATTGTTCTGCTACCATCAATGCAGATATGGTCCTTGAAGGAGGTCCTTATGCATGTTATGATGATTACATCGTAGAAGTAAGATACTGGACAGGAGGTGGTCTTATAGATCGCAATCCTAATCTTAGAGGTACTCAGATCAACGGAACTGATATCGGTAGAGAATTGAAAATCACTGTACGTGACCCTGTGACCGGCAACAGCTGCTGGGGACATGCAACAGTTGAAGATAAAATTGCTCCAAGACTTACTTGTCCAGCCAATGCAACTTTCTCTTGTGCCATTGATCCGATCCCTGCTAATACAGGTACGCCTTCAGTAGTTGAGAATTGCGGTGGTGCAAGTCTTTCTTACAGAGACAACAGCACCAATGGAAATTGTGCACTTGGTTATTCAAAGAGAATCTTGAGAACCTGGACTGCAGTAGATGGTTCTGGTAACAGAGCAACCTGCGTTCAGACTATTACATTAGGATTAGGTGACTTATTCGAAGTTACTGTTCCAGGAAATTATGACAACTTGGATCTTCCAATGTTGGCTTGCGATGAGAAGATAGACAGAAACAAAAATGTAACTCCACACATGGCGGATTTCCCTGAGTGCGTGGATGGATATATTTTGGATTCTGCATTCTGGTTAGCTAATCCTAATCAACCTGACCAATATCCAAACAGAAGATTACCAAGAGTATTGGGATGGAACTGTATCGATGATGTAAACAGCCCATGGTTTGGACATCCAAATCCTGATCCTGTATACTATCCATCACACAGACAATGGTCGCAAACAAACCCATTGTGCTGGGGACCTAACCGCCACATCATGTGGATTGGAACTGGAAAACCAGGTGGAGCTGAGTGCTTTAACTTGAGCGTTACTTACAAAGACATCGTTTTCAACCTTGCAACTCCTGGTTGTGATGCAGGTCCTGTAGGATGTTACAAAGTATTGAGACAATGGACTGTAATGGACTGGTGTACCAGCGTATTAGGTGGTCATAACCAAATCATAAAAGTTACAGATACTGAAGGACCACAAGTTCTTTATCCGGATTCTGCAAGAGTGAACATGGAGTCTTATGCATGTGTTGGTCGTTGGGAAGTTCCACCAGCCTGGATCATAGACAACTGTTCTAATGAAGTACATTATACAGTAGAAGTTGAACAAGGAATAGTTCTTGGTGATGAGACTTCTGGTTATGTAGTAGTAAACATGCCTGAAGGAATCCAAATCGGTTACATCAATGCAGTTGATTGCTGCGGAAACATAACTAAGAAAAGAGTTGTGTTGAACGTAGTTGATCGTGTTCCACCACAAGCTATCTGTCGTTCAGTAACCACAGTAAGCATCAACGGAAATCAAACTCCTGGATCAAATCTTGCAAAAGTTTGTGCAGAATCATTTGACGAAGGATCATTTGACAACTGTCAACCACACATCTACTTCAAAGTGATCAGAATGGCTGAGTTGTTGGGAACCAACAACGGTAGCAACTCTAACAACGTAGTAGCTTGTAACGGAGTAAACGGAGATGATAACAGCATCTTAGCTGGAAATCAGGTTTACTTTGACGATTGCACTTATTTCTGCTGTGCAGATGTAGGAACAAAAGTAATGGTTGTGTTGAGGGTATTTGATGTGGATCCAGGCCCAGGCCCGGTTACACCAATCAGAATGACCAGCACAAGCAGCGTGTTGAACGGAAGATTCAGCGATTGTATGATTGAGGTGGAAGTACAGAACAAGAGTGTACCTACAGTAGTAGCACCACCAAATATCGTAGTAAGCTGCTGGTTCTGGTTTGACATTACCAAACTTACAGATCCTAACGATGCAACTTTCGGTAGAGTTGTAACTAACCTATCTGACAGAAAGAAAGTAGTAACAAAAGACTTAGTATGTTACAAATTCTGCGAAAGAAACGACTATACAGGATATCCTGGATATGTACAGACTAACGCAGTACCAAAACCTGCACCAAATCAAGCATGCGAATACTACTATCAGTATTTCGACACAGCACATTGGGACAGAAAATATGAGTTAGTATGGGGATTTGACGGATATGTGTTAAGCGGCTGCGGAAGCAACCCAACCATCACCGTAAATGACCTTAGAGAGTGCGGACAAGGAGTAATCCAAAGAATTGTATCTACACAAGGACCAAACAACATCAACGTGACTGCAATCCAGACCATCTGGTTTGTAGACTGCGATCCATTCTATGTGGACGATGTAACTTGTAACGATCCAAGATATACAGACTTAATGTGGCCAAATGGGGTATGTACACAGACACCGGTAACGATCGACGGATGTGGCGCAGACATCAGCCCTGACAATCCACAATTAGGAAGACCACAGGTAATCAACAATGCAGACGACAACTGTGCATTATTGTCTATTGAATATTTCGATGAGATCTTCAACATAGAGCCAGATGCATGTTTCAAAGTATTGAGAAGATGGGTAGTAATTGACTGGTGTCAGTACGATCCATTCATCGATCCAAACTTTGGAAGATGGGAGGCATTACAAGTGATCAAAGTAAGAGATCAGGACAGACCTGTAGTAACATGCAACGTAGGTCCATGTGAGCCGGCAGTGATAGACCCAGCATTGGGAATCTGTGTTGGACACATTTCACTTACAGCAGATGCAACAGACAACTGTAGCCCATTGGATTGGTTGTTCTGGGAATACAAAATTGACGCGTTCAATGATGGAAAAGGAGTACACGGAGGCTATGACTTCCGAGTAGGAACCTTGACCAGAAAACAATATGCAGCTGGAGACACTGTTGAATACAGCCACAATCCATTTGCAGATGACGATCACAATCCATTCGATGCAAGCGGAACTTATCCAATAGGTATCCACAAAATCAAATGGTTTGTAGAAGATGGTTGCGGAAACGTAGGTGTATGCGAAAGCTTATTTGAAATCAAAGACTGCAAAGCACCAACACCATACTGCTTGACAGGAGTAATCACAGTACCTATGCCGGCTTCAGGTTGCGTTGAGATCTGGGCAAAAGATCTGGATCACGGAAGTTATGACAACTGTACTGCAAAAGAGAACTTGAAGTTCTACTTTGACGGAGACGATACCAAAACATTCATCAACGTATGTTGTGCAGATTTCGTAGCTCAGGGACAAAACGATGAGTTAAGAATCGAAGTAGAAATGTGGGTAGAAGACGAAGAAGGAAACAAAGATTACTGCAAGACAGTAGTTATCGTACAAGACAATCAAGACATCTGTCCTAACACAGGATCTTTCGGAAAGATCACTGGAAATCTTAAGACAGAAGGTGGTGATGTAGCAAACCCTGTAGACATGCAATTGTACAACAATGGCAACATGATGGCTCAGAGAGTAGGAAGCCCATACAGCTTCGGAGATCTGAAGTTAAATGTAAACTACATGGTTAGTCCAAACAGAAACGATGAGCACAGCAATGGAGTATCTACACAAGATATCGTTAAGATTCAAAAACATATCTTAGGTCAGTCCCCATTGAATAGCCCATACAAATTGATTGCAGCAGACGTAAACAACAGCGGAAGTGTAACAGCAGCGGATATGTCAGAATTACGTAAGTTGATCCTTGGTTTGACCAGCGAGTTCAGCAAAGTAAAATCCTGGACATTTGTACCAAGCGGTTATGATTTCCCTGATAAAAACAACCCATGGAATGCACCAAGAACAAGTAGCTTGATGCTTGACAACAACAAAGTAGTAGACTTTGTAGCGGTTAAAATGGGAGATGTTACCAATGATGCAACTGCAAGCAATGCAAGCAGAACACAAAGCAGAACCAATGGCGTGTTGAATATTGAAGTGGATGAGAAGAGCGTAGTAGCTGGAGAAAGCTACAAAGTAAGCTTCAAGTCAAGCGATTTCAACAACATCAGCGGTTACCAGTTCACCTTGAAGTATGACAAGTCAAGCTTGATTTTCGAAGGAATTGAAGGAGGCGTGTTGAAAGCAACAGAAGCAAACTTTGGAACCAACAGATTAAACGAAGGAATCATCACAACGAGCTGGAACTCTAACAAGGGAGAAAGCTTCGGAAAAGATGCAGAATTGTTTACCTTGGTATTCAAAGCAACCAGAAATGGAAAAGTAAGCCAGATGTTTGCAATCACAAGTGATGTGACCAAAGCACAAGCTTACAATGCATCAGAAGAAGTGAAAGAGGTAAAAATGGGTGTACGCACCGACAGAGGAGTTGTGGAAGGTGGAGTATTTGAGTTGTATCAAAACGAGCCAAATCCATTCTCTAAAGAAACTGTAGTAAGATACCGTTTACCTGAAGCAAGTGCAGTAAAACTGACCGTATACGATGTTACTGGAAAAGTAGTAAGAGTATACGAGTTGAAAGGACAAAAAGGCTTGAACAGCTACCAGATCAGCAAAGGCGATTTGAATGCTACAGGACTGTTGTACTATCAGTTGGATGCAACAAACCACACCGCAACAAAGAGGATGTTAGTAGTTGAGTAATCAACTGACTAAAGTCTTCATGAGACGATAAGACAAAGCAGGTGCCTCCTCTAGAAATAGAGGAGGTCTCCTGTCTAAGTAAAATCGGTTTTTGGGATGGCCTCTCATCAACTCTCTGCAAGGAGAGCGAAATGGGGGGCTTTTTTTATGGAATAATTTGAGTTCGACACCACATAGATGAGACTCCTAAATATCAAAGTCAATCATTTACCCTAACTGATTCACTATGAATACACTATTCAGACTATTTTATATATAGAAAATAAAAATGTAATATTTTTTTAAGTAATTATTATGTAGTTACTTACATATTACATATTTTTGCAATATGATTGAATAATAGAAGATCACCCATCCCACCTTCTAATTCAAGTCCCTTCCTAAAGACAATAATATAATGTCGCTGTTCTGACGCTGAAGTTTTCATTCTATAAATGGATCATTTGGCAAGGCGGCGATGAATGAACGGCAACATGCTGTTCCCTTAATTGATTTATTTAGGATTTAGCAAATATTCTATTATGTGCACGGCAAACTCTTTAGCCTGGATTCCTAAATCCAGATTTTTTCAACTTTCCCAAGGAGTCGTCCTGGGTACCTTGTTATTCTTATCCTCTGGATTAACAGCCCGGGATGGCTCTAGTGCACCTTCTCTCTATTTGCCAATGGCCATTACGGTTACGGCACCTGCCGACATTACGGTAAGCATACATACGCCTGGAAGTTGTGACAGCCTCATTCTTTTACCTGCTGCAAACATCAATACCTCATGTATGCCGATTCAATCCAGTATGACCCTCACGGTTTTTGGAAACCTCAATTCAAATGGAGGCTTAATGAGGTTTCAAACTGGTGTTTATTCGGTGATTTATCAAATTACAGACAACTGTGGCTCAGTAGGAAGAGATACCATGAAGATTACTGTTTTTGATGCTACCCCTCCTAATGTAATTTGTACGCCGGAAATGGTCATTAATCTAAACAGTACTGGTCAGGGACTCGTTCCGGCCGTTAGTCTGGATGGTGGTTCAACAGATGATTGTGGGCATGTATATTTTAAAATAAAGAGAATGAACCCTCCGGTTGGGTTTTCTTGCACCTTAGGGAAGAATCCGAATTACCGGTTTGATGATGAGATATTATTCTGTTGCATGGATATTGGATTTTCGCCAATTCCAGTAATCTTAAGAGTATATGATGTTTATCCTGGAGCAGGGCCTGTATCCGATAGTCTCTATATAGGACATTTTAGGGATTGTATGGTTATGGTCAGTGTTGCAGATAAAATTGGTCCCAATTTATTGTGTCCTTCAAACCTTACGGTGAGTTGCGGTTTTGACACGGACTCCTTATTTGCCAAACAGCGTCCCATTTATTCGGATAATTGCTCGGCGGTCAGATTGGATTCTCAAATCATCAGGAACCTGAATGGATGTGGTTCCGGCACAATAGTGCGAAAATATATAGCAACAGATGGTTTGGGTTTAAAGTCCGAATGTAGTCAAACGGTTACACTCCTGAAAAATTCAAACTTTAATGGACTGGATACAAATCAACTCAAGTGGCCAGCGCATACGATTGTCTATGCATGCAGAATCAAACCAGATACCATAAAAGCAGGAGTCCCCATCATTAATGAAGATAAATGCGATCAGGTTTTGGTCAAAAAGACAGATGAACTTTATGATTTTACCAGAGGGGGCGTATGTGGAAAAGTTCTCAGAACATGGGAAGTAATAAACTGGTGTGTCTACAATCCGTACTTAACCCCTAATCCAAGAATTCCATCAAATGGGTATTACAGTTATGTTCAGGAAATCAAAATAATGGATACCATTCCACCGGAAATTTTGAGTTTTAATGACACTTTGATTTACAGTTTTTCGGATAAGTGTACGCCAAGTTTTGTTCAGCTTCCAGATGTGTCTGCTATTGATTGTGGAGTAAATACTGCAATATCCTTAAGTTATGAAATAGATTTTGGGAGTGATGGAAAAATCGACCAAGTAGGAGTTGGTCCTAATGCCAGTGGTGTCATGCCAATAGGCCCGCACAGCATTTATTTCAAGGCAGTGGATTCATGCCATAATGAAAATACAAAATTAGTGCGGGTGGAAATAAAAGATGGTAAGAAGCCAAGCGTTTTACTCTTACATGGATTAAGTACTTCTCTATTGAGAATGGCAGCCGGAGTTATGGTGAGTATTCCAGCAAGCTTGCTAAACAAAAAAAGTGAAGATAATTGTACGGCTTCAGATAGACTCAGGTTTTCATATTCTGCCGATCCAAGCGATACCTTAAGAATATATACTTGTGATGATATTGGACAGAACATCATCAATATTTATGTGTGGGATGAATGCAATAATTCAAGCTTTGCCACAACATATATTGCAGTTACTGATCCGGATAGCCTGTGTCCACAAACTTTTAACCATCTCAACGTATCTGGATTGGTCCGCAGTTATTATGGAATGAATATTCCGGAAACTAAAGTGCGTCTTCAGTATGGCAACACTATATCAGAATGCATTACTGATGAAATGGGCCAATATAGCTTTCCGGATATACCAAAAGGTATATCCGTCGGAATGGAAAGTTATGGGGATGTAAATTATCTGGAAGGAATCAGCACAGCAGATATTCTAAGGATTCAGCAACATATACTCGGTATCCATCCAATAAGTAATCCCTATGATTTATTGGCTGCAGATGTAGATCAAAGTGGTTCAATAACAGCAAAGGATCTTTCGGTACTAAGGAATTTAATTTTAGGTAGGATTTACTCATTGCCGAATAATTTATCTTATTTGTGTATAGACAAAAATTACAGATTTAGTTATCCGGCTTTCCCATGGGAAGAGTACAAACAACATAAATGGATGATTGTTCCTGCAATGGAAGCCAGCAGGAAGATTGATTTTATCGGAATTAAATTGGGGGATTTGAATCAATCCCTGTTTCAAAAGAAAGGGATAGCAAATGCGTTTAACACCAAGATATTACTTTATCAGTTTGCAGATCAAAAATTGATTATTAGATCCGGTTCAGAAGGATTTATAAATGGGATGCAATTGTCCATGCAGTTTGAAAACAATTGTCAAGAAAATATTTCCTTGTTGAATAATTTTTTAGGCGTCAATTGGTCTGAAGATTTTCTCCATGTGCAGGGAAATGAAATATTGCTTTCCATAAATTTGAAAGAAGCGGTTCACGTAAAAAGCGGAGAAATATTATTTGAGTTTAAAATACCCAAGCTTAAAATTATTTGTCCTGAAGCAATCAGCTTATCGCAAAATTTCCAAAATGAAATTTATGGACCAGAAAATAAGGAGTACAATATTGTCCTTCAGGCGGCTAATAAAAGCAACGTAGAACAAGGATTGGAAATTCTGGAAGCTGGTCCAAATCCAACACACGGTAGGTATCTGATTAAGGTTTCCAGTGAAAGATTGGAAGAATTGAATCTGGAATGTTTTGATGTTTCAGGAAAATCAATTCATCAATTTAAAAGTGTCAGTATACATGGAGTGACCAGTGTAGAGATTGATCCACAAGTTTTGTCACATCCGGGTGTTTATTTTTTGGTAATGCGAACAGCACAATCAAAGAAAATTTTAAAGATAGTCGTACAATAATTCTAAAACTATATCTGCAATTCATAGATCATGAAAAATCTACAAAATATAAATCAACCCATCCCAAAATGGACCAGTCACATTAGAAAGAATGCCTCTAAAGTGATGTTGTTATTATTGGTATTCCAATTCTGTAATGAGATGAAGGCTGTTCCTGAGGATTGGCCTTCATCTGACAGAGTTGAAGCGCAGCCAATGGTTGAACTTAATGCTCAGAGTTTTAACTTGCCGTGTCATGGTTTGGTGCAGATTTCTGTGGATCAGAGCGGCAGAGCATATCTTACTGCACAAATGTTGATTACAGATAAACTGCCTTCTTATGGAAAATTTAAAGTTTATGTGAATGAGACAGGACTTAATTATGTAAGTTGTTCTGATATAGGAAAAAAAGCGGACTGCAACTGTTTTGGACACTACTAATGGTATGAGTTGTTGGAGTGAGTTGAAAGTAGAAGATAAACTTATGCCTGTTTTGGTGTGTAGAACAGATACTGTTTTGTGTACTTATGATCCGTTTGAATTACGTTATGATACCATGATTTTTGCAAGTGACAACTGCGATGCAAATCTTTCCATTCTCTACGATTTAAGATTTGAAAGATTACAATGTGATTTACAGTATTCAGGAATTAGCCATTTGTTGTATACCGTTACAGACGATTACGGAAACAAAACCACTTGTGCAAAAGATGTTTATTTCAAAAAACCATCCTTGATTGATGTAGTGTTTCCTGAAGATGACACTTTGTATTGTCCCAATCCGGATATTTCCACTTTGGAAGTTCCAACGATTTTTGGAGAACCCATTGATGCGTTTTGTGATTTGCTCCCTTCCCATTTGGATGACACCATACCGGTTTGTGGAGGGATGATAAAAATTCAACGCCGCTGGTTTGTAATGAATTGGTGCACACGTATGACAAGCATGGAAACTCAGCTCATTACTATCGCAGATACTACAAGACCGGAAATTATTTGTCCCGCGGATGTTACTTTGTTTACAGAAGCAAATAAATGTTTAAATCTATATCAAATACCAACAGTCACTGCCACGGATGCATGCAGTCCGTCTTTTATGATAATTTACGCGGTGAGAATAGATTCATTTTTTCTTGCAAGGCCAGGGCAAAGTGTGGAATTATCTACCGGAAAGCATACGATGCAATACATAGCCATTGATCCATGTGGAAACTCGGATACTTGTATTTCTTATGTTACGGTAGTAGACAATATTCCACCGACTCTGATTTGTCCACCAAAGTTGATTTTTTCTCTGGATGGAACAGGACAATCTACTTTGAACGCGGCTTACTTTTCTAAGATAGGTTTTTTCACAGACAACTGTGCAGTGGATACAGTATTGGTCAGACGAATGACGAATCGTTGTAACAGACCACAGGATACTATATTCAGGGATCAAATTTATTTCTGTTGTGCAGATGCCGGAATGAGGGAGATGATTGTTGTAAAAGTCATTGATGTTAATGGGAATTCGAATTTCTGCATGATAGAAGTGGAGATTCAAAACAAGAATGTTTTTTCCATTAATTGTCCTGCCAACATCACATTAAGTTGCACCCAGAATAAAAATAATCTAAATCTCACAGGAAGACTAACGATTTCAGGAGTCTGTGTGGATACGGCCACAAATGGAATAACATTTTCTGATTCAGGTAGCTTGGATAGTTGCAGACGAGGTGTTTTTATCAGGAAATGGAGGGTGAACTTTAGAAATGGTACGATAGATAGCAGTTGCAGACAACGAATAGAAATTGTAAATAATTATGTTTTTGATGCCAGAGATTTTATTTGGGCAAGAGATACCATGGTGCGCGGTTGCCGCTCTAATCATCCGGATTCTTTGGGATTGCGGCCGATAAATCCAAGAGACAGTTGTGGCACAATCGCATATACTTGGAGAGACAGCACCTTAAATAGGCCACCTGATTCCTGTAGAAGAATATTAAGATTGTGGCAAGCAAGATCATTGTGCAATGGTGCAATTGCAAGAGATACCCAAGTCATCAATGTCTCGGATTTTGCACCTGCAAGACTTAAAGGTCCAAGAGATACTGCATTTTGTTCAACGCTTACTGAATGTAATCCATTTCTGGTTTTGGCTCCAGTTGTCGTTACCAGTTGCAATAATATAGTAAGTATTACCAATGATTTTAACAACGGAGGAGCGAATGCCAGTGGTATTTATCCATTAGGTAAGACTCGAGTTATTTTTACAGCAACTGATATTTGTAATAATGTTGGAAGAGATACAGTTTTTGTCGATTTAGCAGACAAGATAGCTCCTGCGATTGGATGCATAAGATATACAGCCAACATACAATCCAATGATAGCGCTAAAGTAATAGCCCGTGATTTGCTTCAATTTTATTCAGATAATTGTACACCACGACATAAATTGGTAATCACATTTAACAAAAATAACCTAAATGATACTTGTCGTTATATTCCATGCAGCATTCACAAAATGAACGTGGATTCTATTTACACCTTCGAAGTATTTGTGATTGATTCATCCGGAAATGCAGGAAGTTGTAATGCATTGGTTGATGTGGATGATCCGAATAATTTTTGCAACAGTAATTTCCAAACAACCATTCATGTCACAGGACTTGTGAGAGATGTCAAAGGAAATCCAATGGAAAAGGTAGAGATGTTTGAGCAAAGCACAGGTCAAATGGTGTCCACTGATTTGCAGGGAAAATATATGAAAGATCAGATAAAGCCGGGATCCCCTGTTCATTTAAAGCCGGAATATACAATTGGAAATTGGACAGATGGATTATCCACGCAAGATGTTTTGTATCTACAGAAACATATACTGGGTATTTCAAATTTTACTAAACCAGAACAATGGATTGCAGCGGACGTCGATAAGGATGGATTTGTAACCACAAGGGATATTGTTTGGTTAAGGAAACTAATTCTTGGAAAGGTAGAGGAGGTTCCTACCAATAAGTCATGGAGATTCCTTGCTGAGGATTATAGCTTTAATGACCTGGATTTTCCTTTAAGTGAACCGTTCGAAGAAGAGTTTATTACCGATCATCTGATGAAGGATAAGTCGGTCAACTTTAAGTCGATAAAAGTTGGGGATGTCAGTGGTTCATCCGGATTCCAGGAAAAAGTTGCGGGTGCAAGGTTAAGATATTTTGAGCTGGGTGTCGAAGATCATTTATTACCAGAAAACCAAAGGAGTCATTCCGATTTTATGATCAATGATGATTTAACTATGGAGGGACTTCAGATAAATATGAGTTTTGATCCAAGATATGCCGAAGTTGACAGGATAGTTGAATTCCTCAGTGATGGCAGAGGGGTGGACCTTTCGGAGGATTCTTATTATGTCAAAGACCGTGAATTACGAATTAGTCTTAGCCTTGGCGTGCCTAAAAGACTTGAAAAAGGCCAGCGGGTGTTCAGGATAGTTTGGCGGAATAAAATCTCCACAAGGCTATCTGAATTGTTGAGAGATACTGAATACAGAAACAATGAAATATTTCTTGTCAATAGTCTTGCGTCTCCTATTTCCATCAGAATCCTTGGTTCTTCAGCGGATAGTGCATCAGAAATTAACAGATGGGGAATTCGTCCAAATCCATTTAAAGATCGGTGCAAAATTGAATTTGAATCATCACTGAACGTAGATGCCTATTTGGAATTGATGAATACAGAAGGAAAAGTAGTGTATGGAAAATGGAGGTCGATTGAAAAAGGTCTTAATACATGGGAAATAGAAAGTGGGATGCTTGGCGGATCCGGTGTTTATTTGTACCGGCTCCAGGCAGGTAAAATCTTAAAAAAAGGAAAGATTGTTCTCTTGAAATAATATTCCAGTAGTTGAAAAAGCCTTTCCAATTAGACGGAAAGGCTTTTTATTAAATTTTAATTTAAACTATAAAATACTGAAATACAGTGATTTGTGATAGATAGTTGAGCTTATTAAAAAAAATATTTCCAATAAATCAGTATACATATAAAAATTAATAATATATTTGTGCCTGTTCCAGCCGGGTTTCCTGATTAAATTGGGATTCAGAGAATGGTAATGAGTATCTGTTAAGAGAAATATTCATCACCATAAACCGATAAAATGGCGTTTTGTAAATTTCATCTGAGAAGCTCCTTCGTTGTAGCTCAATTTTTCTTTTTTGCATTTCTTTCAAATAGTCTATTTGGCGGAGTAGTTTTTGATCCGGGGCCGGGAACAGGACCACCTCCTGCAGTTTTTAATAAGTACGTCATGCGGACTTTTGAGCCAGATCCAACTGCACTGTTAACCCCCACCACTAGTCTTCCTTCTCCATCACAATGTGGAAACAGTCTGAGGTTTAGTACACCTGCATTGCACCTTAAGGTAGGTCAGGGATGGGAAACCTGGAGTCATGGTTATAGCGGAGATGTTTATACTTATTTTGATCAAACGGCGGCCATCATCTTACTACCACAAGGAACAAGGGCATTTTATTTTTATACGGAACCCAATGTATATAGTAATTACACGGCGGAGGCTATTGCTGATGATGGAACCTCCTCAGGACCAATAACGATTCAGGGATATGCCGGTGCCAAATTTATTGGTTTTTATGTTACTGGCTCACAATGCTTACTGAAGACCATCAAAATTACGTATCCACCTGCAGCTGGTGGGTTTGCCATTGCAGAGTTTGCGATTAGTTGTATGCCGGCAATTCCAACCATGAGCGAATGGGGGTTAATATTGTTAGGACTAGGACTACTATCCATAGCAGGTGTATTTATGTTTAGAAGGAAGTTGGTATTTGAGAATGGAATGGCTACTGAAATGGATCATTCGATTAATCAAATGATACCATTCCATAAAGAGTTGATGTTAAAGTCTTGGCTTGCGGTGGGTCTTATAGGGATATTTGCGTTTAATCTTGCAATTCTGGGTTTTGGTTATCAGTTAACTGGTGCTGACGTGCCAGGATTTGGACTTTCAAGCCTATTCATTGCATATATTGTTCATTTGGGAATAACCTACCAAAGGCGACCATAACTTGCCCGGTTGCGTCCTCAAGCAAAAGTTCAATACGAAAGATTGGAACCTTGCCCAGGCTCAAAGGAGCATATACACATATAAAAAATATTTTTTATATATAAAAAATATTTTATACATTTGTGCCGAAACCAACTAAAGTCCTTTGAAGATTCAGAGGTAGGGAATGGTAGTGAATAACTCCTGGAAGTAAAATTATTCATAACCATAAAAACTTACCAAATGGATTTCATTCAATCAAACCTTAAGAAGTGGCCAGTACTGTCCTTCTTTTTTACCTTAGGTTTCTTTTTACCAGCAACTTTTGCCAACGTATATTTTGATCCGGGTCCGGGCACCGGAGCTCCGCCGGTACTATTCAAGAGTTTTGCCATGCAGCCATTTGCACCGGATCCATCTGCTCTTGGGGCAGCCATCAGTAGCTTACCATCTCCGGCACCTTGCGGTAGCGGATTGTCCTTCAGTACTCCGGGTTCTCACCGTCGAATTGGGCAAGGTTGGGCTACCTGGAGTCATGGCTATACTGGCGATGTATATCAATTTTATGGTACATCAACAACAATAAATTTACCCCCTGGAACCAGATCATTTTACTTTTACGCGGAATCCAATAATTTCAGTACGTATACAGCGACTGCCGTAGCTAATGATGGCACAACATCAGGTCCTATTTCTATAAATGGTAATTCTGGGGCTAAATTTATTGGATTTTATGCTACCGGTTCTAAATGTTTGTTGAAGTCAATTACCATTACCTTCCCTCCAGCTGCCGCAGGTTTTGCCATAGGAGAATTCGGAATCAGTTGTCTGAGCATGGTGCCGACCATGGGTGAGTGGGGACTAATTCTTATGGGATTGGTTTTATTTGCCATTGCCGGTGTATTTATGATCAGAAGAAAATTGGTTCTATCCAATGGTATGTCGATGGAGTCAGATGGTGGCTTTTCATCAGGAATTGTGTTTGACCGAAAACTTTTCATGAAGTCACTGGCCATAGTGTGGTTAAGTGGATTGATTGGGTTTGGCATTTCAATTTTTGGATTCGGATATAGTCTTACTGGTGCAGACGTTCCGGGATTCAGTCTCTCCAGTATAGTTTTGGCTTTCATTGTCCAACTGGGAATACAATACAGCAATAGGGAAGAATAATTTTAATACACAAATAAAGAAGGGTAATATTCACATATTGCCCTTCTTATTTTTTTGTAAAAGATAAAAATTATTATGCCACATCAATTGACAGGTTTTACACCAACTCTAATGCAGAAGTACTTGAGGAATGAACTCATTAAGTATGCATTGGTAATGGTTCTGGTTTTAATGATGTTTTTTATATTTTCCTCCACTGGCATCTATGAGCAATTGATCCAACAGCCCATTTCCAGTTTATTTGCCAGAAGCAGTGCCTTGCTACTTAATTTATTCGGGTATGATTCCTGGGCTGAAGATATGAACATTCATTGTGGTGATGCGGTGGTAAGTATTTCCAAAGGATGCGATGCCATTGCACCTATATTTTTAAGTGCTCTTGCAATAGCATTATTTCCAAAAGTTAGGATGCGAAATAAGATCAAGGGAATTTTGTTTGTTGTTTTAGTTTTAGCCATACTCAATTTAGTACGCATCCTGAGTTTGGTTTTTAGCCAATTGTACTATCCGGAAATATTTGATTTTCTGCACATAGAATTCTGGCAATTTATTTTTTTAGTCAGCTCCGGGGCACTTTTTATCCATTGGCTTATCCGGAATACAAATTATGATTCAACCAAAGTTCAGCTATAGAAGTATAATTACTTTTTTACTGGGATTGACCATAAGTTATTTTCTATTCATTCCCGGAATTAAGTTTACTAAAATTAAATGGCTCGCTATCGAGTCCATCAATGGAATCTTAAATCAAAAGCTGGATCATTTTTTTGCAGACACTTATTTGTATTTACATACCGCAGATCAACAACCCCGTCAAATTGTAGTAGGTATGTATCAGCTGAAATTGTCACCCATTCTTCTGGACTCCAAATATGATACCCAACTCAATCTTTTAAATGAGAAAAATATTTTATCGCAATCCAAAGTATCCGGAGAAAAGTTACCGGTTCAAAACCAGAAAATTCAATTGAGTAATTGGGATCTTTGGTTATTGCCATCAATTCTTGTTTTTTGTTTAAGTATTGCAGTGCCTATACTATTTATAAAAAGGATTTTACTTTTTCTTTTTTCTTTACTCTTTTTGCAGATAATAAATTTACTCCGATTTCTAACCATCCTCATTATACAAATTAATCAGTCCGAAAATTTAAGCCCTGTTTCATTGTCCCTATGGCAAAATAAATTGATTTCGTATTCCACTTTATTTCATGGCATTGAAAGCATATATCTGATCACTTTAGTTTCTTGGATATTCTGTCTGTGGATTTTTTTGAAAGCAAATCAGCTTTTATCAAAAAAATAATTTGGAGGAATTAACATTAAATATTTTTCACTTATTTAAGAAAATCTATTTCTTGTTGGATGAAAATTTTTAATTGATAAATTACTTGTATATTTTGTTATTTTTGAAATCAAGTTATATCCAATTCATGACTTTTTCTAAAGGAATCAAAAGTTACTTTGGATTTTTAAGGGGAGGTTATTGAGTTATAAATCCATTAAATTATTCGATATTTATATTTGTAAAAGATTATTAATCAAATAAATATGCATTATAAAAATAACATATTTGAAAAAATACTTATATATTGGTATTCTTTATTAAAAAACAATGTTGTTATCTTTGCCACGTATTAAAGATTTTTCTATTTGTAATTAATTAAAAAAAATAATCACAAATAGTAGGATTTTTAAATATAATAATTACCTTTGTGTAGTTATTACATCCAACCCCAGTAATAGTAGATCCTCTCTTTAGCGCAAGCTAGAATTTCAGCAATTTTTTTTTACCAACGAATGATTTTAGATCCTTGTCCAGGGATATGATTTCTGTTTGACAACCTACCCAAACAGTTTTTATTCAGGACAAAAATTTTTTTGCGAATAACGCATGTGTATTCGGAGTGACCTCCGTGTGCTATGTGAATTGGTATAAAATTTTTATTAATCATTAAATAGAGGATCTCATGGAGAAAACGATTTTTACATCTCCCATTTCTACATCAAGCTTTGCACGTCTTCACCTCGTGAGGATATTTATTGCAGCTTTGTTTGTCTTTACATTCGCCTCTGTCCAACAGACAGTTTCGGCGCAATGTTCATTGGCATGTAATGGGCTTACACAAATTTCTTTAGATCAGAATTGTCGTGCACTGGTAACAGCGGCAATGATTCTGAATGACACCGCAACGCAGTGTCCTGGTGCGCAATATCAGGTAACTGTATTAAGGTACAAAAAACCAATTCCAACTTCTCCGGTGGTTACCGATGCAGAGATCGGTCAGCATGTTGAGGTTGAAATTAAGGATTTAATCTCAGGCAACAAATGTTGGGGCACTCTGGTAGTGGAGGATAAATTACCTCCGGTAATTGAGTGTCGCAGAGATACAATTCCATGTTTTGCAGCGGCAACATTTACGCCGTATCACTACGATGCATGCACATGGGATACGTTGATTTTGTTGGATGAAATTATTCAGCCACTGAATTGCGATCCTAATTACATTAAGCGTGTAATTAAAAAGTACATTGCTAGAGATGCTTATAACAATACGTCTGCTATTTGTACAGATACTACACTTCTTGAAAGATTCGACACTTCAAGAGTTATTTGTCCGGAAGACAGATCATTGGCTACAGGCAGAGCTTTAAATTGCAAAGATCTAAGATATAATCGTATTCCACTTGATAGTAAAGGCCATCCCCATCCGAGTTATACTGGAGTACCATTGTACCACGATACTATTTTGCGCAGTCCATTAGTGCTTGATACAATCGCACTTTGGCCTGTAAGAGATATTTACTGCAACATAGCGGTAACTTATGAAGACATCGATCTTGGAAGGATTGGTTGTGTTCAGAAGTACATGCGTATGTGGTCAATCCGTGAATGGTGGTGTAGTGGTGAGCGCGTGCGTACCTGTATACAATTAATTGAAATTGTAGACAGAGAAGCACCTTATGTTCATTGTCCATATCCAATTGATGCTACCACGGATGGTAACTATAAGTGTGAAGGAACAGTATACTTACCACCTGCAGTTGTGTTTGACAGTTGTGGCGGACCAGTACGTGTGGATGTTGTATATCCTGGAGGAATACTTAAGAATCAAAATGGTGGAACCGTTAAGCTTCCTGTTGGCGAACATAATATTGTATACCGCGCTTATGATGATTGTTACAATGTTGATTCTTGTATAGTTCTGGTAAGAGTTTTAGATAAAACTGCTCCTGTAGCGATCTGCGATAGAGAAACGGTGGTTTCACTTTCAGTCGATGGAAGAGCGCATGTTTATGCCAAAACATTTGACGATGGATCCTATGATGATTGTCATATTGATTCCATGTTGGTCAGACGGATGAATGATGGGCCATGCGACAATGATCGATTAGCTGATCCATTCAGACCATTTGTAGAATTCTGTTGTGAAGATGTAGGCAGATCTATTCTGGTAGTCTTCAGAGTAAAAGATAAATCCGGCAATTATAACGATTGCATGGTAAATATAGAAGTTCAGGATAAGTTAAAACCAACTTGCAAAGCTCCGGTTGATTTAACGGTATCTTGTGATTATCATTTTGACATCAACAACCTTAATGTATTCGGAGAAATTCAAACAGACTCTGCTTTGATTTTCAATACCAGAACCATTAGGTTTAAGAAAAACTGTTTTAGTGGAGTCGATACTGTATTTAATATACATGATGGATTCGCCCACGACAATTGTAATCTTAGTTTGAGTAAATGGTACGTGGACAACAGAACTCAGTGTAATGTTGGAACCATTACAAGATACTGGGAAGTAAGAGATGCAAATGGTGTAGATACTTGTAAGCAGGTAATTACCTTCTTCAACTATTGTCCGTTCAGATTAAATTCTGATATTATCTGGCCAAAGGATTCAACATTCAACATGTGTTTTGATCCAAACATCCTTACACCTGAAAGAACCGGAAGACCGAAAGCCATTAATGAAGATAAATGTGATTTACTTGGTTATAGTTGGGAAGATCATGTGTTCAGATTTGTCAATGGATCAGATGCGTGTTATAAAATCATTAGAAAATGGAAAGCTATTGATTGGTGCCAGTTTGTTTACAATTCTGCAACCAGACAATATGAATATGTAACAGCTACACATGAGCAGATCATTAAAGTAAATAATTTAGTTGATCCAACGATTACAGGCGTATTTACAGATACCACATTCTGTACATTAGACAGTTGTTTCAATGGACCTGCAGTTCTGACTGCTGATCTATCGGATGATTGTACACCGGGAAGTGAGCTTGCATGGGAATATCTGATTGATCTGGACAACAATGGTATTTATGATATCGTCAGTTCAGGAATAGGAAACAGAATTAATGCTTCCGGAAGATATAAGTTAGGCAATCACACCATCAAATTTGTGGTGGAAGACAAATGCGGAAATAAAGTAGCTAGAGAGCGCAGATTCAGCATCATTAACTGCAAACAACCAACACCATATTGTTTGAATGGTGTGGCGATAGATTTGATGCCAATGGATACCAATCAGGATGGTGTAGTGGATACTGCAATGATCCAGGTTTGGGCAAGCGATTTGGATCGTGGAAGTTATCAAGTATGTGGCAATAGAATTGTTTTGAGTTTCTCTAAGGATACTGCGGATAAATTCAGAAACTACAATTGTTCACATCTTGGTCAGCAGGCTGTAGAAATTTGGGTGACAGATGCAGTTACTGGTCAGCAAGCTTTCTGCCGAACATTTATTGAAGTACAGGATAACAATAAAGCATGTCAAAAAGGTACACTTACCTCAGGTAATGTTTCGGGTTTGATTATTGCCAATACCGGAAATTCTCAGGATCCTATCAATAAAGTTGAAGTAGAACTTAAGGGAAGTAATTTACCTAAGTACACCACCACCAAAGATGGAAGGTATGCATTCATCGACATGAAATTGAATGGCGCCACTTACACAGTTGCACCGTTTAAAAACGATGATCATGGAAATGGCATATCGACTGCGGACATTATTAAAATTCAAAAACACATCCTTGGACTTGAGCCATTAAAGGATCCGTATTTGTTCATTGCTGCTGATGTAAATAACAGCAAGACTGTAACCTCTGCGGATATCATTGAATTAAGAAAATTGATCCTTGGTCAGATCTCTAAATTCAGCAAAAATGATTCATGGGCGTTCGTAGATAAAAACTACAAATTCGTTGAGTCCGATGAAGAAGTTTTGAATGAAAACTTCCCAAGAAATTATGTGATCAATCCTTTCAATCAAAGTATGATCATTGATTTCAGAGGAATTAAGATTGGAGATTTGAACGGATCTGTTGTTGCATCCAATGCATCAAGCACACAATCCAGATCTAATGATGTGTTATCGCTTGTGACTCCGGAAAGAAATTATTCGACTAATGAGGAATTAACTGTTCCAATTCAGTTGTCTCAGGCAAAGGCCATCAATGGATATCAGTTTACACTGCAATTTGATCCAACAAAGTTAGAGCTTGTTGATGTAATCAGTGGAGTAAGTCGTTTCACAAAAGAGAATATGAGCTTGTCCAGAATTGAAGAAGGATTGCTCGCAATCAGTTGGAATAGTAATGAAATCACGGCCCTTCAGAACTACGACAACTTATTCTCGCTCAAATTCAAAGCTCTTTCCAAAGGTCAAATATCAACTACGCTACAATTAAATTCGACCATTACTCAGGCAGAAGCTTACAATGCTTCACTTGAAAGTATGGATATCAGATTAGGTTACAGAAACAGCCAAGGTTCTAACGACCAGAATGGCCTGGTTCTGTATCAGAATCAACCAAACCCATTCTCTGATCTGACAGTGATCGGATTTGACATGCCTCGTGCTGCAAAAGCCACACTGACTGTTTATGATCTCAACAGCAGAACTGTTCTTAAATCGGACATTCAGGCTGTAAAAGGTTACAACAGTATTCAGATTAACCACTCACAGCTTGGTGTTACCGGCGTCCTCTACTATCAGTTGGATGCGGAAGGATATACCGCTACGAGGAGAATGGTAGTGATCCAATAAGGCTAAATTCGTTTTGTTCTAAAGAGTTTACTGTTTTTGGGATGGGACCCTCCCTTAGGTAATGACCTAAGGGGGGTTCTTTTTTTTATACAGTTTCGAGGTTATTTTAACGGTTCTGCATGAATGTATCTAATTTTGTGTTTTAAATTTTATAATGGGACGCATACTATCCATTGATTACGGTAAAAAACGTTGTGGCATCGCAGTTACTGATCCATTACAAATGATTGTTAGTGCATTGGATACTATTGATACAGAGAATATAGAGGAGTACCTATTGTCTTATTGTAAGTTGGAGCAAATAGAAAAAATTGTCTTTGGGTTACCATTACATACCGATGGCAATGAAACTCATTTAACACAAGAGGTAAAAACGTTTTGTAAAAATCTACACGAAAAGTTACCACAAGTAAAATTTGATTTTCAGGAAGAATCCTTCACCTCTGTCAAAGCGAAAGAGGCTATTCTACTTAGTGGAACTCCTAAAATGAAAAGAAGAGACAAGAGACTTGTAGATCGCATTAGTGCGGTGATTATACTGCAGGAATATCTTGGACATTATTGAACAGCAACACAACATTTTATGAGAAATTATTGGATTGACACGCACACACATATTTATCTTTCAGATTTTCAAGAGGATTTAAAAGAGATGATGGACAGAGCTGTTGAATCAGGTCTGGAAAAGATACTGTTACCTAACATAGAAGCAGATACTATTGATCAAGTTGTCAGGATGAAAAGTGAATACCCAAATCATTGTGACATCATGATGGGTTTGCACCCTTGTTCTGTTAAAGAAAATTATCTTGAAGAATTAAGCTGTATTGAAAAAGCTTTAGCAGAAAACTCTTGCAAAGGTATTGGGGAAATAGGTCTCGATTTATATTGGGACAAAACAAGTATTGATCGGCAAATAGATGCTTATACCATCCAATTAAAATGGAGTCGGGAAACAGGGTTGCCGGTTAGTGTGCATACCAGAGAGGCTACTGAGGAAGCCCTAAGCATTTTGGAAAAGCTTCAGGATGGCAAGATTACGGGTGTATTCCATTGCTTCAGCGGGACCCTTGAGCAAGCTCAACGGCTTATTCAGTTGGGTTTTTATCTTGGAATAGGAGGGGTAGTTACCTATAAAAAAACAGATTTACCTGGATTGTTAATAAAATTGGGTCTGGACAGAATTGTACTGGAAACAGATGCGCCCTACTTGAGTCCAGTGCCTTATAGAGGAAAACGCAATGAGCCGGCTTATATACCAGTTATAGGTACCAGGATTGGCGAGATTTTGAACATAAGTTTGGAAGAAGTAAGCAAAATTACGACCCAAAATGCAAAAGCCGTCTTTTACCCCGAATTGGTATCCTCTAAATCCTAGAAAATCTTTATCTTGCGCCCGCTTTGTAAAAAGCTATGATGTTGGAGAGTTGTCCGAGTGGTCGAAGGAGCACGCCTGGAAAGTGTGTATACCCCAAAAGGGTATCTAGGGTTCGAATCCCTAACTCTCCGCCAATTTTCATACAAACCCCATTTTCAAGTTAACTTATCGTTGCCAAGGGGTTGTGCTCATTTTCTAAACGGTGGATACTTTTGCATAGAAGATTGCCATGACGAGTTGATTTTTTGTCATGGTTGGTAATCTTGGAATACTTAATCGTGTTTTCAGTTTTTTTATCATGTGTTTAAGTCGTTCTGCAATTAATGAGCATACAATGGACGAACTGACCATAAGTTTATATGGGAATTTAGTTTTTATTAATTTTGGCTGAACTAATATCTGCTATATGGCTTTAAAAATACATTTGACTTTTGGGATTTTGTTTTTGTCTTACTGGGCATGTTTTGCGCAAGTACATTTAGGTCCAGGACAAAAATATGCCAACATAAAAGATGCGGTGAATGTTGGTGCAATAAAACCCGGGGATACTGTTTATTTACATAAAGGATCTTATTCAGGTTACCAATTAGTGACAAATTTGAAGGGTAGTCCTATGCGTTGGATTGTTATAACCAGATACCAAAATGATGTTATAGATATTTCGGGGGGATGGCAATTTGTAAGTTGTGCATATTTGCGATTTCAACATTTAGTTTTCAGAGGTAACGCAATAAACAAAGGGCGATTATTTAGTGTGGACAATGGAGGCAGTTGCATTACCCAGTCCAAGTTTATTCAGGTGGATAGTTGTTATTTTTCCAATACCACAGATGCCGCAGCAATCGTAGCATTTAAGTTGGCCGGGGTGGATAGTTTTGTGGTGAGTAACAATGTTTTTAAAGATTTTCCTGTTTGCGGCGCAATGGACTACAACACTTGTCGCAACGGAGTAATAAGTGGTAACCGATTGGAGAATTGTCTTACCGGAGGACACATTAAAGGCGGTTCCTCAAACATTTTAATGGAACGCAATATTTTTATCAATGCGTCGCAGCCCAGTTGGGTTGCATTTGAATTGGGAGGCGATACCAGTCCTCAATTTTATTGTCCTGAAGACAGATTTGAAGTCAAGAATTTAAAATTCTTTTCGAATATTATTATTGGTGGATATAGAGGAGTTGCTTTGTCCTCTGCAAGAGAATGCAAAGTCATCAACAATACATTTTATTCATGTGGGCAGGCAACCTTGCGCTTTTTGACTACCAGTATATTGTATCCGCAACTTTACGGAAATATAGTGGAGAATAATATTTTTGCATTTGACCAATCTGCTTATTTTAATGGAGGGACTCAGCCAGCAGATGCTGTGGTGTTTGATAAGAATATCTATTACAGCATAATTCAAGGCGTGTTTAATGGTCCTTATTGGGATTCCCCTGCCTTGGATTTAATAAAGGATAAAAGTCCATTAAATTTTGGATCGTCCACAGTAATTTTTGTGGATGGGCCAAAACAGAATTTCAATTTAGTTAAATCCAGTCCTGCAATAGGTGCAGGTAAAAATCAAACAGAGCCTCTCCTTGATTATTATGGAAAGCCATACTCAAAAGGTGCGAGGAGTATTGGTGCAATTGAATTTCAAGCGAACGTAGGGGTAGTCGAGAACTATAGAAAAGAACCGATTAGAAAATTGAAAATTTTTCCCAATCCAGTATCAGATCAATTCATAGTGAAATCAGAATCAGGGAATCAGAAACTGGAACTATTTAATTCACTTGGAAACAAGCTATTTAATTTTGATGCCAACCAAAATGTGCCAATTTTAAATTTATTACCCGGAATTTATTTCATCAAAGGAAACGGAGAATGTCTTAAATTTATTAAAAATTAAGCCTACAAAATTGTGTAATGATTACTATTTTAATTTTGGATTCTGCTTTTATTTGACTAAATTGCAGGGAAAAGTTTATAAGTTGATTCTCTAATTTGAAGAATGTAATGCACATTTTAAGAGTTTAAACGTTTTGCATTTAAACCTACTTATTATGAAGCCAGCTAAAAAAATCGTTTTATTCATCCTATTTTTTATTGGATCACAGTTTATACTGAGCGCATACAATCAACTTACAGTTTCTGATGTGCGTTTTGCCAATTATGTCCGGCCGGGAAGTATTGACAGTGCATTTTTGGTCGTACGTTCGAAAGGGCTATATACAGAGCAGAGCATGTATCTTACCATTTCTGCGCGAGGACAGGGATTCAAAGTTACGGATTCATTGGAAATAAGCTATCGGTTTGATTTGCCGGCAGGTGCAATTGTTACCGATACCTGGTTGTGGCTTGATGAAAACACAATAAGTAAAGGCAAACTCTATGATAAGTGGACTGCATCCGGCATATATGAAAACATAGTTAAACGCAGAAGAGACCCATCTTTGCTTTTTAAAGAATCTGCTACTCAATATTTATTAAAAATATTTCCAATGAGTGGTACGGGTTCGAGGAAAATAAAAATCACCTATCTCATACCTTCGACAATAGGTCGGGATAAATTATCCTCCCAACTGGTAAGTAATTATTTAAATGTTGGGTTCAGTAAAGTTGATTTGCTGAAAGTTGTATATTTTGAGCATGCTGGCTACACATCTCCGGCTGTTTTCAATTCAAAGGGCGAACCTGTCAGTTTATATCGGAAATCCGATCCAAGCGGAGCAATCTACTATAATGGAATAAGTTTGTTTAAAGACTATAGCGAGAATATGGAATTTATAGTCCAGGTATTAAAACCATCGCCAGTTATTTTTTCCACTTTTGAAAGAAACGGTGAGCAGTATTATCAGCTGGCAATAGAACCAAATTCTTTTTTGGAATCAAAACCTACACACAGTCTGATGATTTGTCTTGATCTGGACATGTCAAATATTGTAGGAAAAATTCCTGTATTTAGTTCCATCATTACCAATCTAAAGAAAGAACTTGGAGATAAGGATGAATTTAATGTAAGTTTCACCAAGGGGTTTCAATATCAACTATATTCTACGCAATGGTTAAATGCCACCGATGATAAAATAGAAGAAGTATTTAATAATATTTCAAACCAGATTTCTTCTATTTCTTCCTCAGCATTGTTGATGAATGAAACTTTGCATTGGATGATTAATTCAGGGGCCGGTGGAAATATTCTTTTTATTACATCAGGAGCGGGATTTCACAATGTCAGTTCGGCAAATTTACTTATTGAAGCGCTAAAATCCGAAGGACTTGAAAGAGTGCCATTTCATATAGCGGATGTTAGCTCTGTAAATGTAAATTGCAGTAATTATGGAAGCCAGTATTTTTGCAATAACCAGTATTTTCTAACTAACCTTGCTAGGATAAGCAGGGGAAGCAGTAATGTTTTTTTAGGAGGGCAACAATCCTTGATTGGTACCATTGGAATTGCTGTGACAAATTCAGTACCTGTCCTGACCAATCCACAGATTTATCCAAAGCCCTTAAATGGCTACACGTATTCCAGGTATCATCCAGTGACATACGATAAAATTGGATTGAATGAATTCATTTTTCAGGTTGGAAAATACAAAGGGGAGCTGCCTTTCTTCATAGATATAACAGGTGAGTCAGAAGGCAAGGTTTACAATAAATTTTTACAGATCGATTCTTCTTACCTTGTGGCGACAGACAAAACATTAGAGCAGATTTGGGCAGATTATCAAATTAAATATTATGAAGCAGCAGGAGGGAAGAATCCTGCCAGAATTAGTGATGCGATTAGCCTTAGCATCGATTCCAGAGTAATGAGCTTGTATACAGCTTTTTTGTGTCTTGAAGACAGTAGTTATTTCTGTCCAAATTGTGTGGATGAAACTAAAACAAGTACAGGCACGAAAGTGGATAAGAAAGATGTTCAATTTATAGTTAGTCCGAATCCATTTACTGAACAAATACAAATTGTGTTGAATGCGGTTTCAGATCATGTAAATGAATTGGCGCTTATACAAGTTTATGATCTCCAGGGTAAATTGATGTACCAGACAAGGGGAGGAACCTGGGCTGGGGAGGTCTTAAGCTTTGACTTAAACTTGTCTGAACTAAAATCCGGAATGTATATACTTGTGGTAAAGTTAAAGGATAAGGTATTCAAGAAAAAGATCATTAAACTGTAAGTGTAAATTTGGATATAATCCGATACCAGGATATTTTGGATCCTGATTGACCTGAGTGTCGTAAAGTAGGCTTATGTTATTTTTCGTTTTTTAAATGCAGGAAATCTAATATGGAATTTGAATTAATTCATGTTTTTAATGTTTTGCCTGAAGTAATTTTTACGTCTTTTCTGGATTCAAAAGCGCACACCGAAATGACCGGGGCGGAGGCAAATGTATCAGATCGTGAAGGTGATGAATTCACTGCATGGGATGGATATATCAGTGGTAGGAATGTGGAACTTGAACAAGGAAGAAAAATTATTCAATTCTGGAGAACCACAGAGTTTGATGAAGGGCAAGCGGATAGCTTGATCGAAATACAACTTGAGCCGACTGAAGATGGACAAACTGTATTGAGATTATTACACAAAAATCTTCCAGAAAGTGATGACCAATATATTAAAGGTTGGCAGGATTATTATTTCAAGCCGATGGAGATTTATTTTAATTCATTAAAGAGGTAAATACTACATTTATTTTTATTCTTAAACATCAAAGATTTCTATCTTAGAATTTAAGAATTGGATAAAACAATTTGCAATTGCTTTGTGGTTGAAAATTTTAATGCTACAAGACAATTATTTTCTTTACTAACTTTTGATTGGTATCCAGGTTAATATGGACTAAATACATACCTGAAGGTATATCATTCAGAGAAATAGATATTTGTTCTTCAAGAGAGAATTCCTTTCTGAATTTGATTACTCCATTTAAATCCTGGATAAAAACAATACCAGAAACATATTCATCAAATTGCACCTTGAAATTATCCAAAGCAGGGTTTGGAAAAACACTCCACTGAACATTCACCTGTTGATCTTCATTACTGGAAACATTGCAATTAACTTTGTCATAGGTAGGTTTTGCGGTTATTGCAAAAGTACCGATTCCATCCGGGCATCTTTCCAATGAATTGTCTGTTGGTATTGCCCCGAAGCTCAAACTGTCCAGGATGGTTCCATCCGGTCTGGATAAAATAAGTTCCTCACCACCGGCCGACAATTTAAAATTGGCATGAAGTCCAGTTGGTTCCGAGCTGTCTTCATCCAACCACATAACCAGTCGTCCTTTTGCAGGAATTACCGTTCCTTTTGGAAATTCCCATTTATCTTTTTTGGTAAAGTCATCTGAGAAATACAGACCGCCAAGATCGATTTCCTGGTTTGTATTGTTGTATAACTCCGCCCAATCTTCGTACTTATCATCACTCATATCCAAGATATAGCTTTGGTTGCTGCTCATTAGTTCGTTGATCACAACTTCTCCTTTTTGCAGAAGAGGGTATGGTTCACTAGCTTCCAAAATGTGGTATTCGAATTCGGCTCTTTCAGGAGAGAAAATTCCTGCCTGGGTATTTTCTGCATAAATATAATATTGAGTTTTTCTGGAATCAGGAATCACAAAATTCCCATACACCCCATCACCTGCCAGTCCATCGTGGTGAAGACCATCATCAAATAATATTTTCTTTTCAAAAGGACGGCTCTTCTTCCTTCTAAAACCAAGATAAATCTCAGCCTTAGAATCTAAAGTAACGTTAATCCAAACAGTATCCTCAATCTTCGGAGAAGCATTATCCCAATTAATTTTTACAATAGCAGGTGGAATCGCGTTGAATTCAGATATTGTTTTAAAATAGTTGAGGCGGGCGTTCATTAAAGTTGAAATTCCGGGCACCGCACCACCGGGCCCACCACCTGATGAAATAGCTGCAGTCAAAGAAGTTTGAAAAGCAGAATAAGTGGTCAGACTATTTGGGTCTGTTTTAACCAATGAATCCACAATGGTTTGATATTTTTTAGCAATTACTTCAAATTCTTTATTGGCAACAAATTCATTACAGAATGTTCTTACGTGGGCAGTATACATTCTTTTGTACTGAGGAACCTGTAATATTTTTTGAATCAATGGTCTGGCTGCGTTTGTTTCCCCATTGAAAAAAGGGATTTTATCTGTTGTGGTACCGCCACCTCCACCTATGCCACCGGGAAAGCCGCCTATACTCATGTTGAGATCCCAAATGATTGGAAGAAAGCGACCATAGTCGTCTTCATAGAGATAGTAATTTTGGGAGAATGAACCGGTATAACTGTCGTAATTCGAAAAAACACTATTGAATGCATGCATCCATATTGCTCTGTCGATATCCATGATTTTAGGGAGTGCTGTAGAATTATTTTTTAGTGTGTCCATCAACGCTATTAATTTGGCCCATCCAAATCCATTTTCCATTCCATAATAACTATAATATTTAGTGCTATCATAGGTATTAAACACCAAATTGCTTGTTGAATTTACTCCGGGGCGATCCGGATTACCTTTGACAAATACGTGATCTGCACTGCCAAAATGATCACTACAGAATTTCTTATTAACAGCCTCCACATTGGTATACAAGCCGATGTATTTGTCGTTAATATAGACCTTCGAAAAGTTAGCTTTGGAGCAATCCATATAATTGGAAAGTATATTGTAAGACAAAGCTTCACGAACCGCTGAAGGGTCTGAAAAATTGTTTCCCAGCTTTATACTGGAATAATTTTGATAATCCTGTTTATCCAAAATCCAGTCCAACTTAATGTGGAGAGGGTTTTTTACATAGGTATTTCTATAAGAACTATTGCCCTTGTATTTAACACCCACACTATCAAACAAAATACCGTTTATAAGGCATGATTTTGCAAGAATGTAGTCTTCCTTTCCGGCTTTGGCAGTATCCAGACGGTAATCCCAATTGTCGTAATCAAAATATATCTTAATTTCCTGAATCTCATGGATGTCATAGAAATCACTATTTTGACCCAAAAGGTAAGCAAGGGGAAATAGGATGCAGTAAATGGAAAGAGCAAGCGCTCCAAATGTCTTCAAGGATATCTTTTTTGAATTCATAAATTGGTTTATCGTCTAAGAGGAAAGTACAAAGATATGAATCCCTGGACTCTTATATAGAAAGAGATCAAGAGGCCTTTTTGTACTCAATCATATAGGATTAAAATAAACCAATCGTTTTATGGAATTCTAAATTGGGGTCAATAAATACTTCATTCACCACCAATTTTTAACGCTTATTGAAGTAATTAGGCAAATTAATAAAAAGCTGAATGAAATATGTCCCTAAATTGAAGCTTGCCATTCATTTAGGAAAACAAAAGGAGATTACTTTCAAAAAAGCGAAAATCCTTTTCTGTCTACATATGAAAAAAAATCAATCTCCTCCATTCAATTCATCACTGAATTGAAAAATTTCTAGGATAAAGAAAATTCTTTTATAGGATCGTCTTAATTTACAAAAACCATCAAGCCTTTAAGCCTAATTTTCGGACTTTAAAGAGTTGAAGAACCAAATAAATCAATGTACCCCAAACAGAGAATATAATGCCACATGCCAAGGTAAGTAACCACATTGGCACCTTGTCTCCTGTTGCCCAAAGGGATCTTTTACCATAAGGATTGGTGTAGGAACTTGCATTGCCCCATGGCACTTTCATTTCATAGCTTAGATTTCCATAAACATCATTGTCCTCTATTTTTGCAGCAATGAAAATCATTCCCTGAGCGTCACCGGGTATTGAATCAATGGTGAAATCGACGATGGCTGTACCTGAAGAATCGGTCGTTGCTGTAGCTTCTTCCCCAACCGGCAAAATGGAAGACAATCTTTTTATCCCCACGCGTACTTCCACGTCAGCTACCGGTGTCCACAAGGTATCGGTAAGTTCGAGGCAGGAAATTTTAATTTTACGAACATCCTCTTCGTTGAGCGTGTCCAACAATAATTTGAATTTTGTGATTTCGGTTTCCGTTTGTAGAACGCCCATTTCATCTACTGAATCCAGGATGGCGATGAATTTATGTTGATTGGATTGTTTCCATGCGTCTGCGAACGCTACTGGAATCTGGATGTTTGCTCTTCCTTCAAAATCCGTTACAAAACTTCCAATTTTATTTGACGCCTCCGTTTCATCATTTAGAAAGACGGTCAGATTTCTTTTAGCCAATGGTTCCAGGTTTGTTTTTGATTTTAACATTCCCTGAAAAACCAAATAATGAATTTCATTTTGGATGTTGAAATACTTTAGACTTAGAAACGGTTTTTTCTTTACGACTTCCGCAGTATCTTTTTGAGCCCATGAAGGGATTGCAAAAGCAAAAATGACTACCGGCAGTAAGTATGATTTAAATAAGTTGTTCAGCGTTTTCATCTTCTCCTGTAATTGTTTCATGAATAGGAATAATAGGGAAAATCCTGGCGAATATGGTAATCACCAACAAGGCCCCGGCCAAGGATCCCATGGCTATGGCCCATTCTTGCCAGGTAGGGAAATAGAACATAAATTTCTCGGGCACATCCTGCATCGGTAAAAAAGGATGTAGTAGGGTAGGCGTAACGATCAGATATCTTTTAAACCATGCACCCACAACCACCATAACACCTGCAGCAAATACCCAGGTTGGTTTTCGACCCTGTTTAGTGATCAATATGGCTATTGGCAAGAGCATACCGACAATAATAGCAAACCAGAACATTGGTGCAAAATGTCCGGTAAAGAGTTCTGTTAAGTGCGCCTCTTCCGGCTTTTTCATTTTAAATGCCGGAACAAGATATTCATTGATGTTAAAATAAAGATATAAAAAGGCGAGTAAAACTACAGCCTTGCCCATTCTTTCAAAATGCATGTCTGTAATGTATTTTTCTAACTTATACACTTTACGAAAAACATACATCGCCGTCACTACACCACCGGCACCGACCAGAAAAGCACCGGATACAAAATAAGCCCCGAAATTTGTACTGTCCCATCCCGGTCTGTATGTTGTTGCAAAAAGCCATGAAGTCACGGTGTGGATACAAAAGGCAACGGGGATAATCATAATACTCAGAATGGTAATCGAATGATTGTTTATTTTCTTTTGATCTGCGGACCCTTGCCAAAAAGATCCAAGAAAGCGATACAATTTGTTAAGCCATCCTGGTTCGGTGTTTTTATTTTTGATCATGATTTTCAGATCCGGCAACAGGGGAAGGTAAAGTAGTAAAAGACTGATCAAAAAATAGGTGCCGATAACTACGACATCCCAAACTATTGGCGATTGTAGTCTTGGGTGCAAAAACAAGTTTAAGAGTCTTTCCGGACGACCCATGTCCACAATGATGATCAAGGATGCGAAGAATATTGCAGACACCGCAATGATTTCGGCAATTCTAGTTATTGGAGTACTCCAATGGATATTTGCCAAACGGAAGATGGCAGTTATTAGCGAACCAACCAAACTTATGGCAACAAAGAAAACGAAATTGGATATGTATATTCCCCAGGAAACATAATCTCCCATAGCGGTAACAGTAAGTCCATCTTTCAATTGGAGAAAGTAGGCATATGCTCCAAATGCACAAATCAAGAGCAAACACGCTACCCAAATCGTACCCATCCTTCCAAATTTTTTTGGAAGTAGATCTTTAATTATTTTGTCGGATTTAGCAATCGATGTAGAGTTCATAGGTAGGAATTTAATGTTTGGTCATTTCTTTTTCCCTTGCAGCTTCATTTTCTAATCCTGCTTCATAAGGGAAGTTCCTGTTCACCGGTGGGAGGTAGTAAACACTTGGTTTGGTTCCTAAGTCCTCCATAAGTCTGTACCCGGCTTTATCTTTTATGAGTTCAGAAAATTTAAATGTTTCGGCGCCATTGGTCACAGAATCTTCGTTCATATCACCGAAGAAAAACACCCCGTTTGGACAAGAAGAAACGCAATGAGGCAATTCACCTTTTCTTACCATGTCGGGGCAAAAATCACATTTCCCGACTGTTCCTTTTTTTTGTGGAACACTTGTCTCACAATGGTAAGGTTGCTGGGCGATTTCTAATGGAATTTTTGGTTCTTCCCAATTAAAAACCCTTGTGGAATAAGGGCAAGCGGCCATACAAAATCTACATCCTACACACCTGTCGCTATCGATGAGAACAATCCCATCCTGTCGTTTGAAAGTTGCGTCCACAGGACATACCTTTACGCAAGGAGGTTCGTCACAATGCATACACGTGGTTGGTTGCCAATAAGGAGCAGAATGATCGGCATCTTGCATGGAATAAACCTTTATCCAACTTTGACCTGGATGAACATGATGCATATGGTTACATGCTTCTTGACATTTTTTAAGGTTTTTACATCTGGAAAGGTCGATGACCATCGCAAATTTTTTACCCGGAATTCCAATTCTTTCTTCTTCGTTCGACAGATGCGGTACATCCGGAACAGGCTTTAAATATGCTTTATCTACTTCTATGATCTCTCCTGTGACAGATAGTAATTTTACTTTTTCTCCGGATGGCTTTACCTCGTCGCCGGGATGAAATGGGTTAGCTTTTTCTCCGCATGACGACAGAGCTAAAACAGTAAGTAATCCCTGTCCGATAAAATCTCGTCTGGAAGTATCTTTTTCGTCCTTCATTTTAAATTTGTTTAGAAGTCAACTATTTTTTAATCCAATGCAGCAGCTCTGTGGTGAGCATTTTGATGCCACTTTTCTTTACATGTTTATTTTCTACTTCAACCAATCTGCCATCCTGGGTTAGAAATTTTGAAGTGCCGGGCGTCTCCATTTTGTTGAACAGTTTTGTTTTGAACAAAGACGCAAAGGCAATTACAGAAGTCCCCCATAGGATAAAACTTTTTCTTGTGATCATATTTTTTGTCATAATTGTTCAAAATTTAAAGTGGAATAACCGTGCTCGCAGCTGACACAGCGCGAACAACAAGCAATAAACTAACTACAAATAGAAATTGAAGAATGAATCCCGGATCTTTAGACACTACAAAATGAGGTAGGGTCGGGGATTAAAAAAACCTCCGCTCGAATCGAAAGATTCAAACGGAGGTTTAAGATGATTATTTTTTTAGAGATCTTACGAAATTGACCAAATTCCACAAATCATCCTGATCAGGTATTTTTTTCTTAAAACTCGGCATGTCATCGCGACCTGTAACGGTTTTATAGTAAATAGACCCATCAGATTGACCTTGAAAACTTGCAGTGGTAAAATCGCCAGGTTCGGTTTTGAGCTGGGCGGCTTTTGAACCATCCCCCTTGCCCGTTTTACCATGACAAGACTGACAATGTTTAACCCAAAGTGATTTGCCGGCAGCTACGGAAGCCGGGCTGGTTTTAACCGGATTTGCCATGGAGGCAGATTTTGCAGGTGCATCCCATGGCTTTTGTGCTGAAACTGCATTTGTCGATAGGATCCATGCAGTAAAGATAAAAGCGAAAGCGAAAACTAAATTTCTCACGATTTCTGATTTAAGTGATAAAATAAAAAATGATTAGAACACACACACCCTTGAATTCAAGCACCTTCGGTTGAAATTACAAGAAACATAGTGCAATGTAGTAACACAATTTGTTTCAACAAATGATTGCGGTCATTCGTTCCGATGATTTTCATGTCTATCTAATATTTTCCTTTTTCTTTAATAAGGAGGGATACCAGAACAGGAAGAAGGCTTAAATTACATATAAGTCCAAAAATCAACACCAAGGTTATCAATAGTCCAATATAAAAAATGCTCCCAAAGTCAGAGAACATCAGGCTCATAAACCCAATCACCAGGACAAAAGTATTTATGGCCATTGGTTTGGCAATTTGTAAGAATGCAGCCCTTAAACCATCCTCTATAGATTGATTTTTCTTTACTTCTGTTCTGTAGCGATTTATGTAATTTATGGCATTATCCACGGACATGCCAAAAGAAACTGAAAAGATAATGGCTGTATCTGTCTTTAAAAATATTCCAAACATTCCCATTATACCAGCCACAAAAGCCAGGGGCAGGATGTTGGTAAAAGTCACAATAGGAATGATTTTCCAATTTCTAAATAAAAATAAAGAGATACATGAAAGTAATATCAATGCAATCACTAAACCAGGCAAAATATTCTTAACCAGGTATTCCGGTATTTTATCCAAAATTTGAGAAGATCCGGTTAGGGTGTATTTGATCTTTGAATTCAAATGATTTGCGGAAAAGTAATTTTCGATTTTTTTTTCTACAGCTTTAAAATCCTTGAGGTTAATATCCGGCATTTTTCCACTGATCCTAAGGGTGTTTCCATCGGCGGACAGATATCTCATCAGATCTTCACCATATTGGGTTTGGTTGATTTTTTCTTTATAAATAGCCAATTGATCTTGCTTTGAAGGGAGAATATAATTTTGAGAGGAGCCACCTGAAAATGCTTTATTTGCTGCTTTATACATGGGAATTGGCGAGAGGATAAATTCTAAATTACAACTGTCTTTAAGAAATTTTTCAATTTCCTGGACATTGGTTAAGGTTTCAATATGATCAAATGACTTTTGTGGATCCACAGCGTCCAGTACCATTTCAAAACTACGCATTCCTCCAAATTCGCGTTCCATAAAATCTTTGTCTGCAAGTATCGGGTGGTGTTTTGGAATTTCTCCGATTAAGCTGCCATTTACTTCCACCTTACTCATGAAGTAGATTGCTGTTGTAAGCGCAATTAAGTGTGTAGTAATGACGGTAATTCTGAATTTTAAAAGGTTAGTGAATGTTTTATCCAAAATCCTATGCCAAAATCTGGAGGTGTTTATTATTGAGTTGGAATTATTCTGAAAACTACTTTGAAAGAATAAATACAAAATGGTTATGGTCAAAATGCAAGAAATGCAAATGCCAATAGCGGCAAATTGGCCAAAACTTCCGACAGGATTTATTGGAGAAAGAGAAAGCGTATAGAACCCCAGAGCACTTGTGGAGGAGCTAAGAATGGCCGCTAAACCAATTTGACGAAAGGTTTGATTTGTTGCTTCTGATTTGGACAATCCGGTAAGGATCAGTTCTCGGTATTTGGTGCTCAAGTAAATGATATTGGAAAGGCTTATGGTCGCGATTAAGGGGGGCAATAGGCTGGACAAAATACCAATAGGATGTTTTGAAAGAGATATTACACCCAACATCCACACTACAGATATAGAAATTATACCCAATGGAATTATGGTATCTATTGCAGATTTATAAATCAGGTATAGGGTAATGCAAACCAAAAGAATGGAAAGGAAAAGGAATTTGAACAGATTCTTTTTTATTTCCTGAGTGTATGCTGCTTCAACTTTAAGTTTGCATGCAGAGTGGGCTTCATCAAAGTTAAATCTGGCAACTAAACTATCTATACGGGTTACGAGTTCTATTTGTTTGGCCTTGCTGAGATAATCATTAATGAATACACTGATGGCTATTACCGGGCCATTTTTACCAATGAATAAGTTGCGGTATTCAGGTGCGTTAAATAATCTAATGGAGTCTTCAATATATTTATCTGGCGTATTGAAATGGATAAGGGGTTCTATGATTAAATTCTCTCCAACGTAGTAAATATTACTTGTATTGGATATACTGTATACTTTTAAGATGTCGGGTAAATTATTTAACAGAAAGGTGAGACTATCTATTTTTTTAAGAAATAGTTTATTAAAAATTCCACTGTTATTTTGCAAAGCAATGATTAGGGCATTTTCATCTATACGGGCATTATATTTATCCTGAAAATTGTAATAGAATTCTACATCTTTATCGTGTTTTGGAAAAAAGTCTTCTATCTGAAAGTCAAATGATAAACTCTTAAATGAAATCAGACTTAATAGAGTAATAAAAGAAATAATTGCGAGAATTGGCTTTGACTGGATTTCTTTCATTTCTCTATATTTCAGGATCAAGAAACATTTATGGTAACAAGCAAAAGTTAAAAACTTATTTTTTTTTCATTTATTTAATGAAGCTGAATTTTTATTTATTGCTTGAAATAAAAGTAGATTGCCTGATCGACATTTGTCATGTCCACTAAAACGGGAGGCTTTTGGCCATTATAGAGGAACATCCCATATGGATCATTATATTGATTTAGGTCAATGGTTTCTAGTCTTCCATTTGTATATTGAAAGGTCAGAAATCGACTGTCCGTTTCGTCCAAAATATGGATTTCAGGCCAATCTTTTTTAAGTACTATTTTGGCATTGCGAATCTGGAATTCATATTCATGCATACTTCCTTCAAAAATCCATTGCTCTGTCAGTGATTTTATTTTTAGGAGCTGAATGCTATCCGGTTTATAAAAGACAGCGGAATTTGGAATAATGTATAGAGTGTCCTGATTGCTGCTTGGTGGCTTAACTTTAGTACCTGAATTTTCAGTGGTTTGGGTTTGTTCTTTTTTATTATTTTTTCCACAACTGCTCAGAAAGGACAAGCCAAATGTAGAAATGATCAAAGCAAAAATTAAATGAATAGAAAATTTCATAAAGTTATTTGATATCCAATGGAAAGATATTAAATAATTTAAAATGCCCCGTGAAAATTAATTCTACGGGGCATCAATAAGATTCGTAATAATTCAGTTTAACCTGAATAGATGATTTAATTGAACAATCTGGTAATATTAAATCCAATCAGGAAATTTCCTCCCTTAACGGTATTGTTGTTCACATTTTTATATTCAAGTGGACTGTTTGCGTTGAAAATATTATTTCTCTGAGGATTCAGGTAATAATAGTTTCCGGCGAAAATCTGAAATGCGTGACCACTGGTGCCAAATTCAAAACCAAAGGAAATATTTGGATTTGGATTGTTGGCAGTATGCTTGGTAATTGGTTGATCATAGTTAGCTATAAGCGACATGCTTTCTGTGAGTTTGTATCTGCCGCCTACTGCGATGGCGATATGTTCATGTTTCATTTCATTCGCTACCTCTTTGATTTCATAGCCGGAACTGTCTGTTCCTGTAACTTTGTAAAAACCATACACAAAATTTTGCCAGGATATACTTGGCGCCACCTGAACAGAAAATTTATCTGTGATTTTGCGGGCTATAATCAGTTGGTTAAAAAATCTGAGTCGGTCAGTTTCATTTTTATAAAGCGTACCATCCTCATCTTCTCTAAGGTCATACGATAAATTGCCAAAATAGCTAACACTTACAGGCATGGCCCAACTGTCCTGAGTTTGTTTAAGGATGGCATACTTGGCGCTTCCATCCAGAATCATGTTGGATTTGGTCAAACCAATACCTAAATTAAGATTATCTATTGGAACATAGCTGACTCCCAATCTAATATTAGAAGGAGCAAAAAGACCATATAGATCTTCGAATCCATTTTTTACTGTACCGAATCTGTGTTGAATATCAAATTCAAACGTACCCTTTATTGGAACCATCACAGATTGATTGTCAATGAGCCAAACACTTTCAAAAGTGTTTTTAACGGCTTTTCTAGCCGGCTTGTCCATAGTCTCTTCTGCATCTTGCGCTAAACCGACTGAGCAAACAGTGCAAGCAAGTAACATAAAGAGGATGAAGCTCATGTTGAATTTTATTATTGAATTAGCTTTCATTTCTTTTGTTTTTGAAATTAGTTATTAGGTGCTCCGTTTCTGATCCAGTCGTAAATCTTTTGTCTGTCCGCTTTTGAAGGAATGTATTCCGCCATCGATCCGTTGATTTGGATATATAGGGTACTTTCTTTCGGTATAAGCGTATTTACAAAGCCACCATTTACCAGATTCCTAAAAGTCAGACTTAAATCATCCATATAAGGCTTGTGATCACCGGGAACATGACAACCCTTGTCTGAGCCACATTTCGTTTTAACCAAAGGAGCAATCTCCTCTTTGAAACTTACCGCTTGTGGTGGGCCATCAGGGTCTGTTTCAGGACTTATAACATCTTTGTAGCATGAATTCAGGAACAACCCAAGAAACAGAACCCATACCAGATTATAAATTAATCGTTTCATGACACTTGATTTTGGGTAAACTATTTATTGTTAAAATTGGCATTGCACTGAATTTCTATAACATCAGAAACACTTGTGCTAACGATACCAAAATCCCTACAGTTAAATTGGAAGCTTAATTGCAAGCCAAATACATCATAAGCAGCAGCGGTACCAAATTGAACCCTCTGTTTTGGAATATAGCTCATTTTACCAGTAATGGTTTTGGTAAGAGGTGCAGCCAATTTTCCCTGATAGGTAAGATCTAAAGTTACGAGATAACCATTACTGGATGGGTCAAACTTCACCTCTTTAGTTTTGATCTTGGCTAAATTAGGATAGCTGAGATTCTGGGTTCCGGCTTCGATGGCTACAGTTCCCATTCCGGCAACATTACAACCTGCATCACGACCAGGTTCCCCTGTATTGGATGTGTTTATTTGGACGTAGCCATTGAAATAGGTTTTTGAAGGTTGATTTTCATAAAAGGCCCAGGAAGTATCCGGCAATGGTTGTGTCGTTACTGCATATTTTACAGCTTTCACATCCGTTACTTCGTGTATGCCAAACTGGTTAAAGCGGCCAGTTAAAAGTCCTGCAGCACCTACATATTTAGTTTGCCACAGCACGCTCGAATGGGACTTGTCGAACTTCCACTCATTGGCATTTCCGGCTGTCAAACCTGGTAAAAATATGAGGGAATCCCTTGTTATTTTCGGTCCGGTTGGAGCATTCACATCGTCATCGTGGGTACAAGCCCAATAAAAAGCGCCTATAGATAAAAACGCGAGAAAATAGATCAACTTGGATTTCATATTCTAAAGTTTAAAAATGGGTTAACAAATAATAAAGCTCTAAGGCAGAAGCCGGCATTCTGCAATTATATGACCTTGGTCATCAGAATGCATGAGTTTTATCAACAATTGTAGAACTTAATTTTGTGGTCTGTGTAAAACCGAAATTAAATTGCTTTTATAGGAATATGATTATGCAACAGAATTCACCTCTAAAGATTGCAAAAGCTTGGATGAAATCTGAAAAGTAACTGATCAATTATTTATTGATGATGTCATGAAGCGATTCTAAGGATTATGGTTTGAATGAATATGAAATAATTCGCATTTTACTGGTTGTGAATTCATAACTTATGAAAGTTTTTATTGGTGAGCCATTCACAATTGAGTATATTAATTTATAGGATTTAAATTATTTTAAACACGCAAAAATTAGGTTTTTCAGTTAAGTTGTGTTATATTTGTTCAAATGGGGCGATCGCTCTTCAAAGAATGATGTTATACATTAGATCCATGGTCAGTTTGCGCTGCAAAATGGTGGTGAAAGATGAATTGCTTAAGTTAAACTTAAAGTTTATCAATCTTGAACTGGGTACAGTTGAATTACTGGAAGACATCAGTGAGTTGCAACGTCAGCAGCTTAAGTATAATCTGATGAAATCCGGATTGGAATTACTGGAAGACAAGAGGGCTATATTAATTGAAAAAATTGCAAATGTAATTGTGGAAATGATCCATTATTCTGATGAAGTTCCAAGAGAATCCTATTCAGATTACATCAGCAAGAAGTTGGATTATGATTACACTTATCTGTCCAATGTTTTCTCAGAAGTGAAAGGTATAACCATACAGCAGTTTATAATAATGCATAAAATTGAGCGAGTTAAAGAGCTTATACTGTATAATGAATTGAATTTGACCGAGATTTCTTATAAGTTGCATTACAGCAGCGTTGCGCATTTATCCAATCAATTTAAGAAAATCACAGGTCTTTCCCCTTCATTTTTTAAGAAGCTTGGAAAACAACGGAAGAATTATCTTGAAAACATATAGAACATTATTCAGGGACTGCTGAATATATTTCTTTTATTAGGTGAATTCACTATCAGGCTTTTTTTGATATCCGAAGCCCAACTTATTTTCATTCGAATATTTATTTTTTTAATATGTGATTAATATAACAACAAAATGGAATTGTGTAAATTCTTTATGAAATAGTGTGAGATCTTTATCCCATGGAAATTTATTCCAAATAAATTAATGGATTATGAAAAATTATGTGTTTATTTTATTCTTATCATTGACTGTGACTGCTGTGTTTCCAAATCTTGCACAAGCCAACAGTACTGAGAAAATTATACTTGTAAATCACACCGAGATTGCAGGAGTTTCAGAGAAAGATGCTTTAGTCAAAAGATTAAATGAGATCAGAGGCATGGACAGATCTACACTAAATGCACAGGAAAAGTCAGATCTGAAGAATGAGTTAAAAGCTATGAAGCATCAAATAAGACCTGGAGGAGGATTGTATCTGTCCATAGGTTCATTGATTGTAATCATCATACTTTTGATTATTTTATTGTAGGCTGATTTTGTATCCCTGTAAATTGATCTATTAAATCATAAACTTTAAAGATATGCCGTCAAAATCGATAGGAATTATTTTAATTGTTGTGGGAGTTATCATGATAGCTTATACAAGTTTTAATTATGTGACTACTGAAAGAATCGTGGACATAGGTCCAGTTAAAATTGATGGAGAAAAGAAACACCAAGTTCAATGGTCACCTATTGCTGGCGTGGTATTGCTGGTTGGAGGCGTTGCCTTTTTATTCTTGTCTAAAAAGAGTTCAACATAGGTGCATTTTGCTTTTCTGCAATTTAAAATTATAATTAGATACCGGGTTTAAATTGTCTTTTGATTGGAAGGTGAGATATAATAGTTTTGCCTTCCATTTTTTATTCAGTTCAGAATGGAGCGCTGGATTTTGTACTTGCAGGATTCGAACTTTAGAATAAATTGGTCTTTGGTATCGTGTATAGAATCTTAATGTCGGATGATGGTTAAAGTATTTTGAACCTAATAGGTTAAGTTGATGTTCTCATGGATATAGGCAATATACAAGTTGTAGTTATTTTTAGTCTGGGGTAAGGATTGATTCTTATTTTCAATTTTATGCCACTCCTCCTAAAACCAACCAGACAGGATTTCTTTGATGCAAGATTGTATTTTATGTTTTCAATTTTATTTAGATAAAATTGGATCAACTGCTGCGTTTAGAAATTTACGTTTAACCTAATTTATTCAAATGATAAAAATTTCCAAAAGGGGCGTTATTCTCGAAAAATCTCAATTAACTTTTGAACAGAATGGTGTTCTTAATCCTGCTGTTTACCAATGTGAGGAGAAGCTCCATATGTTATATAGGGCAGTGGAGGATGGAAATTTTTCCAGCATAGGGTATGCATGTTTAAAGGATCCACTCGTAGTCGATTACCGATTAGAACATCCACTAATGGTTCCGGAAACAAATTATGAATCACATGGCCTAGAAGATCCCCGACTTGCTAAAATCGACGAACTTTATTATTTGTGTTATACTGCCTATGATGGGACCAATGCGTTGGCGGCAATTGCCACATCAGCTGATCTGGTGCATTTTGAAAGGAAGGGGATTGTGGTTCCGCAAATCGATTATGAGACTTTTAAGTCATTGACAAAAGATTTAAAGTTAAATGAAAAGTATTGCCGTTACAATGAAAAGAATAATCATCAGTCACATCCTGAACAGTTAAATTTAATTTGGGATAAAAATCTGGTGCTTTTTCCAGAAAAAATCGAGGGTAAATTTACATTCCTGCATCGCATAAAACCGGACATTCAATTGTTCAGTGTTGTAAGTCTGGACGAATTGACACCGCAATATTGGGAAGATTATTTACGAAAGCTGGACAAACACATAGTGCTTGCGCCAAAATATGATCATGAATTGAGTTATATAGGCGGGGGATGCCCTCCAATTAAAACGCTTCATGGTTGGCTTATCATTTATCATGGAGTGCATGATACAACGGAAGGATACGTTTACAATGCTTGTGCAGCCCTTTTGGATTTAAACGATCCGACCATAGAAATAGCCAGATTGCCCTATCCATTAATAAGTCCTGAGCTGTCCTGGGAACTAAAGGGTGAAATAAATAATGTATGCTTTCCAACAGGTACGGCAGTTTTTGACGATACACTTTATATTTATTATGGTGCGGCAGATGAGAGAATTGCATGTGCTACCATAAGTTTGGATGAACTAACAAAAGAACTTTTACTTAACTCCATTTAATATGAATACCAATAGCTTGATTAGAATTCATGATGGTTCAGAATTGTCCATACATCCGAATCTTAGATTGATGAATGAGAGCAGACAAGAACTCAGGGAGCAAACACTTCCTGAAATCCTATTTATTAGTTCCTACCCACCCAGAGAATGTGGAATAGCAACATATTCACAGGATTTGATTAAAGCACTCAACAATAAATTTAGTAATTCATTTTCGCTCAAGGTTTGTGCATTACAATCCGATTTAGAAGTTAGAAATTATCCTGAAGAGGTGAAGTACATTTTAAATCCAAGTGAAAAGGCTAATTTTTTTAATCTTGCTCAACTGATTAATAAAGATAAGAATGTAAAACTGCTGTTGATTCAGCATGAATTTGGGCTGTTTCCTTCCGGAAAAGATAATGTGTTATTGCAATTTATTCAAATGGTAGAGAAACCTTCTATTTTGGTTTTCCATACAGTTTTACCTAATCCCGATGCTTTTATGAAGGATAGTGTAACCCAGTTGGCTTCAGCATGTTCTTCAGTAGTGGTGATGACTAAAAATTCCGCTAAAATTCTCAAAAGCGCTTATGGCATACAAACGCATAAAGTTGAAGTTATTCAACATGGAACCCATCTTGTACCCCATCTGAATAAGGAATCCTTAAAATTGAAGTATGGACTTCAGGGCAAAAAGGTTTTATCCACATTTGGCTTATTGAGTTCAGGAAAAAGTATTGAGACTACTTTAGATGCATTGCCAACAATTGTTAAAGAAAATCCTGGGGTAATTTTTCTTGTCATTGGAAAAACTCATCCAGGAGTTATTCTTAGTGATGGAGAAATATACCGCAACATGCTGGAGGCCAAAGTAGAAAAACTGGGTCTTCAAAATTATGTCAAGTTTATTAACTATTTTCTGCCTCTGGAAGATTTATTAGAATATTTACAACTAACCGATATATATTTATTTACCTCAAATGATCCGCATCAGGCCGTAAGTGGCACATTCGCCTATGCAATGAGTTGTGGTTGTCCAATTATTTCCACTCCGATACCTCATGCTAAAGAAGTGTTAAGAGAAAACACTGGAATTCTGATCGACTTTCAAAACAGCCATCAGCTTTCTGATGCGGTAAATCGATTGATGAGTGACGAGGCACTTCGGACTACTTTTAGTCTGAACGCACTTCAAAGAATTGTACCTACTTCCTGGGAAAATGCTGCAATTTCTCATGCAATGCTTTTTATGGAAACTGCCTGTCAAATCAATAGTTCTTATACACAAGTTAAATCAGGGTCACAACGTGGAGGATATCAGGCAGAGTTTATCAATTTGCAATACCGCCTTCCTGTGATAAGTTTGAATCATATTAAGCGGATGACAGATGATTTTGGCATTGTCCAATTTGGATTGATCAATCAACCGGATCTAAGCAGTGGATATACACTGGATGATAATGCTCGTGCACTGATAGCAATGTGTATGTTTTATAAAATGACACCACACGCTGAAGACTTGTTGGAGATTAGAAAATATTTAGATTTTATACAATTCTGTCAGCAAAGCGATGGTAGTTTTTTGAATTATGTGGATATTGAAAGAAATTTTACAAGTCAAAATGAGTCTACCAATTGCTCTGATTCAACCGGAAGAGCAATATGGGCATTGGGATATTTTATGTCTTGTTATGATGTACTTCCTGTAGAATGGATAAATGAAGCAAAAGCATGTTTAATTAAAGCTTTGCCATTGGCAGAAAAGATGCATTCGACCAGATCGATGTCATTTATTATAAAAGGATTGTTTTATTCACTTCAGCGGGAACCATCTGTTGAATTTTCTGATTTGATTAAAAAGTTGGCAGATCGTCTGGTTCAGATGTTTCGTCATGAAGCAGAAAATGGATGGAATTGGTATGAGGGTTATCTTACTTATGCGAACAGCATCATACCTGAGGCTTTGCTTTGCGCATGGTCTGTTACCACTGATCCAGTCTATAAAGAAATTGCAAAGCAGTCATTTGATTTTTTATTGTCTATGACTTTTGACGATGGAGGGATAAAAGTAATCTCCAATAAAACATGGCTGGTAAAAGACAAGAAGACCGCCCGACACGGAGAGCAACCTATTGATGTAGCTTATACTATTCTTGGGTTGGACCAATTTTATCAGGTTTATAAGAAAAAAGAACACTTGCATAAAATGGCAATAGCATTTAATTGGTTTATGGGTAATAATCATTTACATCAGATAATGTACAATCCTTGTACAGGAGGGTGTTATGATGGACTGGAAGAGACTCAGGTGAATTTAAATCAAGGTGCAGAATCCACCATCAGTTATCTGATGGCAAGAATCACTGTAGAGAAATATTTTATTGCTAGGCAAAATTCAATTTTGCTTCAAAATAAAGGGAAAAATAAAAAGTTGCAGGTTGAAGACAAAATCACCGATTTATCATTTCTATTTAATTAAATTTCATTTTTAGGTTCCATTTTTGATCTAATTATGGTTATTTGAATTTTTTTTAAAATAGTACTTATTCCATCTTATAATTTTGTCGTTATCATATCAAATATTTAAGATTGATTTATTAATGTGTTCACGTAATAAGTGAAGTTTGTAACATTAAGTCAGCCAAATGTAATTATAAATGAGGATACTGTAAGAACTTTGTATCCTAATTAAAATCAATCTTAAATTTATGTTTAACTTTAAAATGAAATTATTTACTTTTTGCACTTTAACTGCATTTTTATTTAGTATGCCTGATAAGATATTAGCGCAAAGAGCAGTTGTAGGGGTTCGATTAATGCCAACATTTTCAAAATTGGATGTCAATAATTCATCCGGTGGCGTCATCAAGGGGGAGGTAACATTGGGATATGGGGTAGGAGCCTTTCTTGGTTTTAGTTTTTCAAGGTTCATAGGCATTCAAGCGGAAATTATTTATAGTTCTTTATCTCAGAAATATAAGGAGATGGACGTAGAGCGTAATATTAGATTAAAGTATCTAAATATTCCGTTAATGCTTTCTTTAAACACAGGCAAGAATAAATTTGTGAATTTAAATGTCGTAGCTGGTCCACAAGTGGGCATAAGTGTTGGTAGCAGATTAGTTATTGCAGATGGCGGGACACCAGGATCTACTGACGGAGTACTTTCCGTTAAGCGTGGAGATCTTGGATTTGCTTATGGTGCGGGTGTTGACTTCGCATTGAATCCAGCCAAGAATATTCGTCTTGGATTAGGATATCGTGGCGTGGTTGGCTTGATTGACATCAGTGATGACAGCAGAACAGATGCCAATAATTCTTATTATTTATTGGATAAATCACATATAAAGACCAATGCAGTTTATGCGGGTGTATCATTTATATTTTAAGGATATGGCATTTTGAGTTGAAGTAATACCTTGGAAAAATTAAATCCTGTTTCGAAAGAAACGGGATTTTTTGTTTTATTTCTTTTTAATTTATTTCCTAAAAAAGTAGCATAAAGAATGAAATCATAGAAATCTAAATTTATCAGTGAAACTTGTAATTAATAAAAATTTGGATGTAATTTATATTGAAAATAAAAGACCAATTTTGTAGAGTAAAAATTTATTTATAACACAAAAAATACTATTATGAATCTGGGAAAAGTTTTATTGGGAATTGCAGCCGGAGTTGCTGTTGGGGTTACAGTAGGTGTTTTATTTGCACCACATAAGGGATCAAAGACAAGGAGGAAAATTGTTGAAAGACAAGTTGAATTAACGGATGATTTGGAAAATCGAATAGATGAATTTATTAATTTGTTATCCAAAAAATATGAGTCTATAAAAGAGGGTGCTACCCATATAACAGAAGCATGGGTTTCAAAGCCTGAAGGAACCAACCACAACCCAAAATCTAATGATCAGAAGGTATCATCTTGATAGGTTTATTATTAGTTCAAGATTTTTTAAATTAAGAAATAATAACCAATAAATTATCCATTTAAATTAATTGTCTTATGGGGTTGAAGATAGAGGAAATTAAGTCTTTGGTTGGATATACAGAAGAGTATGTAAAGACAACCTATAAGCTTTATCAATTGAAAGCAGTAAGAAAGAGCATTGACTTGGCCAGTTTTATAACCACCAGGCTTTTTTATATTGTGTTATTATGCTGTTCTTTATTTTTTCTTTCGATAGGCTTGTCCATTTATTTAGGAGAATTATTGAATAGTTTATATCTCGGTTTTTTTATAATGTCATTTGTAATATTTATTTCTTCAGTGGTTTTTTCTTTTTTGGGTTACCGATGGATCAAGAGGATCATAGGAAGTATTTTAATTCATAAAATCGACTTGACAGAATAATGAAAATTAATACATACGAAATTGAACTAAAGCTTGCTATTGAAGTTATGGAATTGAAGCATTCAGAACAAGGGGCTATTCTAAACGAAAAGTTTACCCAAATGATTGGGCAAGTCAGTCTTGGAGATTTAATTATAAGGTCTCTGTGTGAAATTTCAAATTCAAAGAGTTTGCAAAAGGAGGCTAAGGGTGTTGTGCTCAATTTAGCTTTGGATGAATTATCTTCCTGTGTCATCAAGTGGGTGGAGAAGAAACCCATGAGGAAAATAATTTTTAATGTGTTGATTTTAGGTATTTCGAAATCTGAAATTAATTTTGGAATTCAATTGAGATCTGTTTTAAAAAGTGCATTCGCAGCAATTATCAGTTATAAGCGAAATGTAAAATAATTAATTTCTGACACATCGCATGTGCATAAAATTTTAGAAGAAATTATTGGGTTTTCTATCTATTGATCTGGTTAGAATTTAAAGGATTATTTTCTTCCAGATGAAAAAATAAATTTGGTATAGTTATATTTTGATTATTTATTTTTTCAACATGAATCATGTTGTATTATATATCTGTTTTTCAAAGTGGAAATTCGTTCACTTTTAATGTTTAATTAATGAAAATGAAGAAGTTGTTTACCTTTTTTGCTGTAGTATCGATAGCCTTGATGGCTTCGTGCAAAAAGGATGATTTTGTAGATATCAAGGGAGTATGCCCATTGGTAATTTCTACCAATCCGACAAATGGAGAAATCGGTGTTTCCCTGGATAAGTTAATTACAATTACATTTAATGAGGAGATGAATCCCTCTACTATGCACTCAGGGACTATATCCATCACAGGTTTATCGCAGATTGCAGGAGTTATAACCTATTCTGGTAATACTGCAAGTTTTAATCCAGTGAATGATTTAGAACCCAACACCACCTATACAGGAAGAGTGACCAGAGGTGTAAAGGATGTCAGAGGAAATGCCTTGCAAGTGGATTATGTTTGGTCGTTTAGCACTGGAATTACCTTATCCCCGATAGTAATCGTAACTGATCCATTCAATAATGAAAAAAATGTAGTGCTGAATAAAATTATTTCAGCTACTTTCAGTGAGTCCATGGATCCTGGGACTTTTTCAGCAAGTTCATTTATTATTACCGATGGAATAAGCCAGATCGATGGTTTAATTTCCTATAATGGTACAACTGTTAATTTTCAACCAACCACCTTGTTGGATCCAAATGTAACATATACAGCAATATTAACTTCATCCATTACAAATGTCTCAGGAATACCTTTGGTTAATGATTATGTGTGGACATTTATGACCATCAATAATATTTCCCCTTTTGTAATTTCTACAGATCCTTCAAATGAGGAAACAAATGTTGTTTTATCTAAAGTGGTAAGCGCAACTTTTAGTGAATCGATGAATGCATCGACCATTAATGGCTCAAGTTTTATTTTGAGACAAGGCACTACAATTATTTCAGGTGTGGTCAGCTATACAGGAGTTACCGCGAAATTTACTCCAACTTCACCTCTTGTTGCGAATACCACATATACGGGAACCATAAGTGCTTCTGTTAAGAGCTCGACTGGAATAAATATGTCATCCGATTATGTTTGGATATTTAGCACCGGTTCTATTTTGGCACCTACTGTTATTTTTACAGATCCTGCAAATGGAGAAACAGGTGTGGTGCTCAACAAAGTAGTTAGGGCAGGATTCAGCACACCAATGAATCCTTTGACCATTACAACAGAGAGTTTTATTTTGATGCAAGGTGTAAATTTGGTTCCAGGCACAGTAACCTATGCCGGAACTATTGCAACATTTACACCAACTCAAGCACTTAAACCTAATACAGTTTATACAGGTACTATTAAAACTCTTGCAAAAAATATTGTCGGTACACCATTGTTGAATGATTATGTCTGGTCCTTTACCACTGTATTGAATTTAGCACCTGTTATAATTTCTACTGATCCGACCAACAATGCAATTAATGTGCCCACTAATAAAGTGGTAACTGCAAACTTTAGTATGGCTATGGATCCTTCAAGCATCACCACAACCAGTTTCTTTATGATGCAAGGTGTAAATTCTGTAAAAGGTGTTGTTTTGTACCAGGGAACCACGGCATCTTTTGTGCCATCCAGTTCATTAAAGTCCAACACACTTTATACAGTAACCATAACTAATGCAGTTAAGAATCTCGCAGGTGTAACCATGGTGAACAATTATGTATGGTCTTTTACTACTGTCACAGTTCCAGCGCCAACTGTAGTTTCAACGGATCCATTCAATAATGAAACAGGAGTTGCATTAAATAAAATAGTTAAAGCAACTTTCAGTATGGCCATGGATCCACTTTCGATCAATGTGAATACTTTTATATTGAAACAAGGTGTGAACATAATTCCTGGAACTATTTCTTATTCAGGAGTCACTGCCACATTTACACCAACCGGGGCATTGTTGCCGAATACTGTTTATACCGGAACTATAACCAACGGAGTAAAGAATCTTGCGGGAATTCCTATGGTAAATAATTATAGTTGGTCATTCACTACTGTTTTAAATTTAGCTCCTACAGTTATTTCCACGGATCCAACAAATGGAGCAACCGCAGTAGCCCTTAATAAAACTATTGGTGCTACTTTTAATATGGCCATGGATCCATTGACCATCAATGGAAATACCTTCACCTTGAAAGAAGGTACAAACACAGTAACAGGATCCATTTTTTATTCTGGGGTGACAGCAATATTTACACCAACCGGTGCATTGTTGCCGAATACTGTTTATACCGGAACTATTACTACCGGTGCTAAAAATTTGGCAGGAATTCCATTGGCAAATAATTACGTTTGGACTTTTACAACCATAGCAGGGATTCCACCAACTGTGATTTCCACTGACCCGAATAATACTGCTGTAGGTGTCGCTTTAAATAAAGTGATCACAGCAAATTTCAGTATGCCGATGGATCCGACAACTATAAATAGTAATACTTATTTCGTAAAGCAGGGGAATAATTTGATTCCTGGAAGCATATCCTATTCCGGAACTGTGGCGACATTTAATCCTACCAATGATTTGGAATTGAATACTTTGTATACAGTAACTTTAACGAATAGTGTGAAGAATCTTGCAGGTACTCCCATGACAAACGATTATGTTTGGAGTTTTACCACTAGAACCTTTATCAACCCACCATTGGTCAACCTTAAATCCGTAGAAAGATTTGGAATTATTGCTGGAGTAGGAATTAGTAACAATGCAGGTATCAGTGTCATAAATGATTTGGATGTCGGTATCAGTCCGGGCGTGCGATCATCAGTTACCGGATTTCCACCTGCGATAGTAGTAAATGGTGCAATTTATTGTTCGGATGATGTTTCACCTCCAGGAGTGGCTGCATTGTTGACTCAGGCGAAAGCTGATCTTACAGCGGCCTATAATTTTGCTCAGGGTGCTTCTTCACCTCCACCGGTTACCATATCAGGTGATCAAGGAGGGTTAACCTTGGCGCCGGGCATTTACAAAACTACCTCCTCCTTACAAATTGCTTCCGGTGATTTAACACTGGATGCTCAAGGCGATCCAAGTGCTGTTTGGATCTTTCAAATAGCTTCAAGTCTTACCACTATTGGCGGTGCTGGTGGCAGTGTGATACTTGCAGGAGGAGCTCAAGCCGGAAATATTTTCTGGGCAGTAGGAAGTTCCGCCACAATAGGAAACAGTACTGCTTTTCAAGGAAATGTATTGGCGTTAACTTCTATAACCATGAATACTGGCGCTTCAGTGGATGGAAGAATGTTGTGCATCAATGGTGCAGTAGTTCTTACCGGAACGAATACAATTAACAGACCTTAAATTTTAAAAAGATGAAAAATATTATAATGATAGATACAAAACCTTACAATACAGGGTCGCACTATCAAACTCTTATGAAGATTACTTTAATAATTGTTTTGTTTATGGCAACACTTCAATTACACTTAACCGCACAATCATTTGAATACACTAAACCTTCCTGGTGGATAGGCGCAGCAGCGGGTGCAAATTTAAATTTTAACAGAGGATCTACGCAAGAGTTGAATGCGGAATTTACCTCACCAGTTGCCTTTCACAATGGGTTTGGTGCAGGTTTATTTCTGGCTCCTTTAGTAGAATATCAGGCGCCCGGCTCAATGTTTGGCTTTGGATTTCAGGCAGGGTACGACAGTCGAAAAGGCAAATTCGATCAGGTAATCACACCCTGTGATTGTCCTGCGGACTTGAGTACAAAGTTGAGTTATATCACCGTGGAACCTAGTTTGAAATTTGCTCCTTTTAAATCAAATTTCTATTTGTTTGGTGGGCCGCGTATTGCTTTCTTAATAGATAATTCTTTTACTTATAAATTAGGCATTAATCCTGCCTATCCGGATCAACTGCCCAATCCAGATGTAAAGGGGGATTTAAGTAATACAAACAAGACTTTATTATCTATGCAAATTGGAGCGGGATATGACATTCCAATGTGTTCACAGAATCATCAGATTCAATCTATGATTTCTCCATTTGTTGCGTTTCAACCTTACTTCGGTCAATCTCCTAGATCAATTGAAACCTGGAATTTGACAACGGTAAGAGTTGGCGCTGCAATAAAATTTGGAAGAGGAAAGAAAATTCCTCTTCCGGCAATTATCTTAATGGAAGATCCTGTATTTAAATTCACCATCATTTCCCCAGAAAATATTCCTGTTTCCAGGAGAGTGAGAGAGACTTTTCCTGTATTAAACTATGTTTATTTTGATGGAGAGTCTACAGAAATTTCAGATCGATACGTGTTATTAAATAAAAATCAAGTAAAAGACTTTAAAGAAGATCAACTTGAAGTTTTTAAACCTAAAAAACTGTCAGGACGTTCGGACCGTGAGATGGTTGTGTACTATAATGTACTAAATATCTTAGGAGACAGAATGCAAAAAGAACCTTCATCGGATATCATTTTGGTTGGTTCTTCCATCAAAGGAATTGATCATGGTAAGTTAATGGCGTCATCTGTAAAAGAGTATTTGGTGAATATATTTGCCTTAAATCCGAGTCGTATTAGCATAGAAGGGCGAGATAAACCAAAAATACCATCTGAACAACCCGGAGGAACTTTGGAACTTGATCTGCTTCGTGAAGGGGATCAAAGAGTATCCATTGAAAGTAATTCTCCGGCACTTTTGATGGAGTTTCAAAGTGGTAAGGAAATGTTGTTGAGGCCTATTCAAATTAATTCCATCCAGGAGGCTCCTTTGGATAGTTATGTTTCATTTAACGTTGAAGGGGCTACACAAGCTTTTACATCATGGAATATAGAAATAAAAGATAGTAAGGGCAAAATTCAAAGTTTTGGACCTTACCACAAAGATCTGGTTACCATTCCGGGTAAAACCATTTTAGGAGAAAGACCTGAGGGAGATTTTGTGGTAACTATGAAAGGGATAAGGGAAGATGGTAAGATTGTTTCACAAAGCAATAAGGTTCATATGGTCCTTTGGAAACCGGATGAAAATGAACAGGGCATTAGATATAGTGTGATTTATGAATTTAATGAGTCAAAAGCAATTTCAATTTATGAAAAATATCTCACCGAAGTGGTTGCAAAAAAAATACCTGTAGGTGCTAAAGTTATCATACATGGTCACACAGATGCCATTGGAGAGGAAGCCAACAATCAAAAATTATCACTGGCCAGGGCATTGGATGTGAAAACAATATTGTCTGCAAGTCAGGCATTGGAAGGAAGAAATGATGTTATTTTTGAAGCCATGGGTATGGGAGAGGACGATACGTTTGCACCATTTGGCAACAAATTTCCAGAAGAAAGAGCCTATAATCGCACAGTAATTATAGACATTATTCCAAATAAAGAAAGGTAGTATAATTTGAAGGGTTAATCAAGAGGGGCTGCCTATTGTAAAATAGGTAGCTCTTTTAGTATACCTATTTCTAGTTTGTAAAATTTTCATTGTCCTCGAAAATAAATTAGATTTTGAAGGATTAAGTTTTATATGAAATTGAGTAAAATATGTAAATAATAAATTTTTGGATGTAATTATTATAATTAATGATGGTGCATCTTTGGGGAGTGATAATTCAATCACAAGATAAATATTTAGAAAATGAATTCAACAGAGTTAAAGGGAAATTGGAACGAGCAAAAAGGGAAACTAAAACAAAAATTTGCTGAACTGACTGACGATGATCTTATGTTTGGTGAAGGTAAGATGGAAGAAATGATTGGTAAGTTACAAATAAAGCTTGGTAAGTCCAAAGAAGAATGGCAGAAGATGATGGCCGAACTGTAAAAGAATCATTACACTTTGAGAGACCAAAATTAACTTTAAAAATTATTAAAAAATGAATAAAATATTGTTTTATATATTGCCGGTGGCTTTGATTTCAAGCCTAATTATGATGTGCTCGTCTCCCGCAGAAAAGGTTAATACTGCACAGCAGGAAGTCAATCAGGCCAACAAGGATTTGGAAAAGGCCAATCAGGAGTATCAACAGGATATCTTAAATTATAAGAAGGAAAACGAAACCCGTATCGCCACGAATGACCAGTTGATATCAGATTTTAAAGTCAGGATCGCCAATGAAAAGAAAGCTGTCAAAGATGAGTATAATAAGAAGATAGCTGAATTGGAGCAAAAAAACACCGATACCAGAAGAAAATTGGATGAATATAAAGCTGAAAGTAAAGAAAAATGGGAGAGCTTCAAATCCGAATTCAACAGAGATATGGATGAATTAGGTACTGCGCTTAGTAATTTGACAGTAAAAAATAAGTAATAATTAGAGTATATTTTAAATAAAATGTTTAGTGGTTTCATCAGGTCCTTAGATTAATTTTAAGGACCTGATTTTTTATATTTTGTTGTTTCAAATTATTTCTGCGTGGAAAATAATATTTAATTCATGGCTTAAGCTTGTAATATGAATTTTTTTATTTTTATTTTTGAAATTGAAATAGTGGTGGAATCCTTTTTTAAATATTGAGATTTGAATGATTATTTAATTCTGTTAATTATGTAACAGAATTTTTGAGAGGTGTAAAGAATTAGATTTTTATCTCACGAAATTTGGGTGGTTGAAAATAGTTTCATCCATCAATTTCTTTCAAAATGAAGTACTATATTCTCTACGCTTTTATTCTAACACTTCTCAGCTTATTGCCGCGTACAGCATACACCCAGGCTCCAAATTTAGGAACTACTTCAACTTTTGCACTGTTCACTGCAGCAGGTGCTTTTAACAACAATGGCACAACAACAGTAGTAGGGGATATTGGTACTAATGTAGGTGCATTCTCAGGTTTTCCTCCTGGAATTGTCGCCGGCCAGATTCATGTAGCTGATCCTGTAACTGCACAGGCAGCAGTGGATGTCGATGCTGCTTATATGCAATTAGACGGATTACCTTGTGGTGCAGTGATTGGCACTACATTAGGAAACAATCAAACTTTAATGCCGAACATTTATTGTTTAGGAGCTGCATCTGTGATAAATGGGGATCTCATTTTGGATGGTCAGTGTGACCCAAATGCATTATTTATTTTCCAGATTGATGGTGCACTTTCTACGAATGTTTCTGCCAGAGTTATTTTAATTAATTCTGCATCTATTTGTAATGTTTACTGGCAGGTAAATGGCGCTTTTTCATTAGGTGACAATTCTGTGTTTCGAGGAACTTTAATAGGAAATGGAGCCATCAGTCTTTTACAAGGATCTAGTCTGTTAGGAAGAGGACTTTCTCGTGCAGGTGCAATTGAGTTACATACCAATGTTGTAAATATAGATACCAAACCTACGGCATCAAATATTTCTGCAAATGGTCCTTCTACATTTTGTGTAGGAGATAGTGTGGTTTTAACAGGCAATTGCGGTGGAACCTGGAATACCGGTTCCACGGTTTTAGCCATAACTGTAAAAATATCAGGAGATTATTTTGTAACCAATATAAATTCATGCGGAAGTTCTGTTTCAAATCATATTCAAGTTATTGCCAATCCAGTTCCGGTTTGTTCCATTAATGGATTATCGGACATTTGTGAAGGACAGTCCACCAACCTTTGTTCTCCTCCTGGAGCCGCAAGTTATCTTTGGAATACCGGGGCAGTAACGAATTGTATTTTGGTGCGTGATGCTGGAGTTTATAGCGTTACAGTTTTAGACTTAAACGGATGCAGCAGCACATGTAGCAGGACCGTGACCACCATACCAATACCAGTGTGCACAATAAGCGGAAATTCGGTAATTTGTGATGGTCAATCCACGGAACTTTGTTCCCCTTCTGGTTCTGCAAGTTATTTGTGGAGCACAGGACAAACTACCAGTTGTATTCCTGTTAGTTTGGGCGGAAATTTTTTGGTGACAGTTACGGATGCCTCAGGTTGTAGTAGTGTGTGTAACAAGGTTGTAAGTTTGTTGCCATTACCATCCTGCAATATCAGTGGAAATGCAACATTTTGTGAAGGGCAGTCCACGGAACTTTGTGCGCCATCTGGTTCTGCAAGTTATTTGTGGAGCACAGGGGAAACTACTAATTGTATCACAGTAAGTGTTGCTGGAAATTTTATAGTTACAGTAACAAGTATGGCAGGGTGTATAAACACTTGCAGTATTGTTGTTAATGAACTTCCATTGCCCGTTTGTTCCATCAGTGGCAATGCTGTAATTTGTACGGGACAATCTACGGAACTTTGTTCTCCTGCTGGTTCTGCAAGTTACTTGTGGAATACTGGTCAAACAAATAATTGCATCATTGTAAGTGTGGCCGGGACTTATTCTGTAACCGTGACAGATGCATTAGGGTGTATGAGTATTTGTAGTAAAGTTGTAACAATACTTCCGGCTCCGGTTTGTACCATCAGCGGAAATGCAATCCTTTGTGAGGGACAAAGCACAGAGCTTTGTGCACCTGCAGGAGCATCTAATTATCTATGGAGTACCGGACAGACAACAAATTGTATCATCGTAAATTCAGCAGGTAATTACAGTGTAGTGGTAACTGATGCTGCAGGATGTAGCAGCACTTGCAATAAAAGTGTAATCATAATCATTCCACCGGCATGTAATATTAGTGGAAGTAATTTTATTTGTGTAGGCCAAAGCATTCCACTTTGTGTACCTGCTGGATCGTATGCGTACATTTGGAATACCGGTCAGACAACAAATTGTATTTCGATAAATAGTGCAGGAAATTATACGGTTACTATAACTGATGCACTTGGCTGTACCAGCAGTTGTGCCAAACAAGTAACATCAAGTCCACTGCCTATTTGTAATATTACCGGTAAGGATAATTTTTGTACTAATGGAGAGCAAATATTACTTTGCGCTACAACAGGAGCATTTAGTTATTTGTGGAATACCGGCGAAACAACAAGTTGTATAAATATTTTTAATGTGGGTATTTATGCAGTTACCATTACAAATGCAGCAGGATGTAATTCAAGCTGTAGCAAAACTATTTATTTTCAACCCTTACCTGATTGTGTAATTTCAGGAGACGAATTCATTTGTCAAGCCGGACAAAATATTGAATTATGCACTCCTCCCGGATCGGCATCATACCATTGGAGCAATGGTAAAACAACCAATTGTATTACCATCAATACTGCTGGTACATATTTACTTACCATTACGGATGCAAGTGGATGTACCAGCACTTGCAGCAAAACAGTAAGTCTTAATCCCTTTCCATTTTGTCAGATTAGTGGTTTGGATTTTATTTGTGCAGAAGGGCAAGAAATCCAACTTTGTGTCCCTGCAGGTGCCAGTTCTTATTTATGGAATACGGGCGCGATGACCAATTGTATTATGGTTAGTTGGCCCGGTAAATACGAAGTATCCATCACCAATGCCAATGGATGTGTCAGCAAATGCAGCAAGACAATTATTATTACTCCATTTGCAGATTGTCAAATCCTTGGAAGCAATTCCATATGTTCCGGTCAACCTTCGCAGCTATGTGCGAGTCCTATCGGTCTTAACTATTTATGGAGCACCGGGCAAACCTCAGGATGTATTGAAGTGATTAATGCAGGAACTTATACCCTTACAGTTACAAATACCAACGGATGCACTAGCGTTTGTGAAAAAAATATGTTGAATGCCATTTCACCCGATTGTACCATTACAGGAAATAATGTTATTTGTGAAGGATTTACCACGACATTTTGTGCGCCGGAAGGAGCTGTGAGTTATTTATGGAACAATGGAATGACAAGCCAGTGTATAACCATTAGCACACCTGCGAATTACAAAGTCACGGTAACCAGTGCCAGTGGGTGTAGCAGTATTTGCAGTAAAACAGCCATCTTAAATCCATTGCCAATATGTGACATCAATGGTAAAAATTCAATCTGTCAATCAGGACAAAATATCAAAATTTGCTCTCCGCCTGGAATTGGTACATACATTTGGAATACCGGACAAATATCTAATTGTATCAGTATAGATACCCCCGGAACTTTTACGGTCACAGTAACCAGTGCGCTTGGATGCAGTAGTGTTTGTTCTAAAACAATTTTTCTGGATTCAATTCCAGATTGTACTATTTCTGGTGATGGGTTTATTTGTGAGCTTGGTCAGGCTACAACACTTTGCGCACCAACAGGTGCCAAAGGCTATCTTTGGAGCACAGGCCAAAAAACTAATTGTATCACAGTAAACCTTCCCGGGACTTATATTGTAACCGTAACAAATTTTGAAGGCTGCAGCAGCAGTTGTTCAAAAGTAGTTAGCTTATATTCTTCACCAACCTGCATTATTACAGGAGGCGATATTATTTGTCTGGAAGGACAATCGATTAGTTTGTGTACCCCTTCGGGTGCAATTTCATACCAATGGAATACAGGACAGAACACCAATTGCATTGCTGTGAATTTACCCGGAAGTTATTCGGTTACCATTACCCATCAAAATGGCTGTATCAGCACATGCACAAAATTAGTGAGTTTGAATACTAGTCCAACTTGTACAATAATTGGCGATACATTTATTTGCGATACTTTGAAAAACATTATCTTGTGTACACCAACAGGTGCTCAATCTTATCTATGGAATACAGGCCATTCCACGAATTGTATTTCAATTAACTTGCCAGGAACTTATTCTGTTTCCGTTACCAATATGAATGGGTGTGTAAGTATCTGCTCTAAAAATGTTGTATTTAATCCTTTGCCATACTGTCTCATTACGGGGGACGCATTTATTTGTGGGGAGGGTAAGTCATCTACCTTATGTGTACCAACTGGTGCAACATCGTATTTGTGGAGTAACGGTCAAACTACAAATTGTATTCAGGTGAATACACCTGGAAATTATTCAGTGACCATAACACATGCAAATGGCTGTGTGAGCACTTGTGTTAAGGAAGTTGTTTTAAATCCAACACCTGCTTGTAGTATTTCAGGGGATGAAATTATATGTGGTATAGGCAGATCCGCAGCCCTTTGTGTGCCAGAAGGTGCGGCTGCATATTGGTGGAATACCAATCAAACAGAAAGATGTATAGATGTCAGTTTACCTGGAACCTATTCTATTACCGTCACAAATACAAACGGGTGTATCAGTAAGTGTAGTAAGATTGTTTTACTCGATTCACTTGTTCAGTGCAATATCACCGGAGATGATTTAATTTGTGAAGAAGGAGGATTGACCACTTTGTGTGCTTCTGTAGGTGCAAAATCCTATCATTGGAATACGGGTGATACTACACATTGCCTTTCGGTAAGTTTGCCAGGCCTTTATTCACTCACCACCACCAATTCAAATGGATGCATCAATACTTGCGATAGAACAGTGATTAGGAGTGCAGGTTCCGGATGTATCATTACAGGGAATAATTTTATTTGCAATGGAGAGGCAACATTATTATGTGCCCCATCAAGCTGCGCTGCATATAAATGGAGTAATGGGGATACTACAAGTTGTATTATAGTTCGAAGTTCGGGTTTATATTCAGTGACTATTACCGGTATGAATGGTTGTGTGAGTATATGTAGTTTGAATGTCCTGGATACTTCGGCAAGATCATGCATTATTTCTGGAATTACAACAGTTTGTGAAGGGCAGCCCACACTTTTATGTGCACCTTCCGGATGTTCAGAATATCTATGGAATAACGGAGCAAGAACAGGTTGCATACTTGCTAAAAATCCCGGCATTTATTCTGTAACCATAACGAATAAAAATGGTTGCAGCAGTATCTGTTCGGTTATGGTCACTTTAGAACCGAGTGTCAGCTGTTTGATTTCTGGAAAAACAACAGTTTGTGAAGGTCAACCAACATTATTGTGTGCGCCTCCGGGTTGCGTAGAATATCGTTGGAATACAGGGGCAAGAACCAGCTGTATTATGGCCAGCTTACCTGGAATGTACTCTGTTAGTTTGACCAATGGGAATGGCTGTATCAGTACGTGTTGCGTGTCAGTATCCGAAACACAAGCTTCTACTTGTCTCATCACAGGTAATCAAATTATTTGCCCTGGGCAACCTACACTTTTGTGCGCACCTGATGGATGTGCTCAATATTTGTGGAACACAGGAGATACTACTAATTGCATCATTGCAAGAATCGCTGGAATGTATTCGGTTACAGTTTCCAATGCGAATGGATGTACAACCAGTTGTTGTATGGAAATTACGGAAAGTCAAGCTCCTAATTGTTTGATCACCGGCAATACTAAAATAGAAAATGGAAAATCTACTTTATTATGTGCACCGGCAAATTATGTTTCTTATCTATGGAATACCGGAGATACTTCTGCATGTGTGCTCATCAGACAAGCAGGTAAGTATACGGTAACGGTAACAGGAGACAACGGTTGTTCCAGCAGTTGTTGTGTGGAAATCAATCAAGCACAATCACTCCAATGTTTGATTACAGGAGTAGATAGTATTTGCATGGGGCATTCTAATTTACTTTGTGGACCAACCGGATGTATTTCATATTTATGGAATACCGGAGACACTACCAGTTGCATTTTAATTCAAAATGCGGGAAATTATTCACTATCCGTAAAGTATCCAGATGGAAGTATCAAAATATGCAGTCTTTTAGTCGTTGAAAAGGAAAGTCCACCTTGTCTTATAAGCGGTAACAATTCAATTTGTCAAGGTCAATCTTCAGAGTTATGTGTGATTGAAACCCAAGGTGCTACTTATTTATGGAATACCGGACAAACAACTCGATGCATCATTATAGATAGCGCGGGTACATATTCCGTAACAGTTACCTTGAATGCATGTCAGCGCACATGTAGCTTTAACGTCGGAAAAAGTCAGAATTTGTTGAGTAAAATAACCGGAAACTTATATCCCAAAAAAGGTAAAATTACAACATTGTGTGCTCCTTCGGATCAAAGGTTTTACCTATGGAATACCGGGGCCACAACTTCTTGTATTGAAGCGAGAGCCGGGTATTATTCTGTAGTAGTTACAAATACCAATGGATGTATAAGTACTGGCACCGCTCATGTGAGGCAGACGGCATCAGATATCAATTGGGTTGCCAAAGATCAATCGTTTCTTACTAAAGGGGTGGTGAACATAAATATATACCCTAATCCATTTAAGGATTATACTAATATTGAATTTCATTGTACTTCAACCATTGAAAAGCTAACCATTGAATTATACTCTATTAATGGTAAGAGGATAGCGGTTTTATTCGATCATCAGATATATGAAGGAAATTCTTATTCGGTGGTTCTAAATTCTGAGCATTTGCCGGAAGGAATTTATATATGTAAGGTAATCCATGGAGATGAAATAGTCAATAAAAAGGTATTATTGATTAGATAGTTGAATGAAGTCTAGTACCCATACTCATAAACGTTATGAGTATGGTACTTTTTTTTTTCTGATGGTGGGTCAATTTTTTATTTTTTCAACTTGAAAAACTAAAGATTTACATCACATCATCCTACACATTTATTGCCAAGCATTTTTTTAATATTGCCCAACCATTCTTCTCTGAGAATACTAAGTACAATACTGTCCCTACGGCCACCATCAGATTTAATCACATTGGATCGTAAGACTCCTTCCTCGGTGCAACCAATGGATTTCATTGCTGCAATACTTCTTTCATTATTGTGATCTGCTCGAAATTCAACTCTCTTAAAATTCTTATGCTCAAACGCAAATTCCAGCAATAAATATTTGCAATTTTTATTTAATCTCGTTCCCTGGAATTTTTTTCCGTACCAGGTATAGCCTAATTGCAAAGTTTCATGGAATAATTGTATGTCATAGAATCTCGTAGAGCCTGCAAATTCATTTGTCCTTTTGTCCAAAACAGTAAAGGCATATTCTTTTCTTTCGGTTCTCCCTCTAATTGCCTGCTCTATATAATTTTTCATTCCTTCTTCACCTGAAGCCTGGATTAGTGAATATTTCCAAAGTCCTGGTTCATTCAGGGCAAATGGCAAAAGATCTTTAAAATCATCCTTAGACAAAGGTCTAAGTAAGACAATGTCATTTTCAAGAATAAAGTCAAAGTCATAATCAAATTCAACCATAATTAAAGAATATTAATTTTTCCGTTTTTCATTCTCTGCATCCAGATGAAATTCATAAGCTCTTTCTACTTTGCATATGCTCATGTGGTACCATTCATACCACATTTTTTTGCCGAGTTTCTGTGCAATGGTATGTTCTGAATTTTCTTTCCAGTTTCTAATGGCCTCAAGGGTCTTCCAGTAAGAAACTGTAATGCCGATTTCGGATCTGGCACTTTCAATTCCCAAGAATCCATCCTGTCTTGAAGAAAGTTCTTCCATTTTTGTAGCCATTTCACCGTATCCCTCATCCAAAGAGGTTCTTTTTGAAGTAAAGATGACTGCATAATAAGGTTTTGGCCATTGATCCATAGGAATTAAATGCATGTTTGTGATTTTGGATTAAAAATAAGCAATACTGTTTTCTTTACACTGATTGGTTATAAATTTAAAAGAAATGCACTGATTTTATTGGAGTTATTTTTAGAAGATTTTGGAAAATTCTTTCAATGTATAAACTTCATTTTAATGCACCCAAGTATGCAAGTTTACACATTTCAAGAATAATATCTGGATCCGTTTCATTTATATTGATGTTTGTCCATCCTTGTTCTCCCCATTTATTTGGGACCCTTAACACACCTTGCAATCCTGTATAGACAGATTGCTGTACAGGACTGAGTTTGACAGTTAATTTATCCCCGTTCTCATGTAAGCTTGCAAAAATTCTCTTTTTTGTCCGATAGGCAGTTTTTTCAAAATGTAGAACTTCACTGCATCCGGGCATCGAGCGTAGATTATCTTTAAGAGATTCTAAGTTATACATAGTTTTTATATTATTTGGCTAGACTTGCAATGCATAATTCTCTTATCCTCCAAATTTCATCTATGCTGTAATTAATTTCGGGTCTCTCTTTCAGCCATTTTTCTAAATACATTTTATGGAATATCGTTTTTTGTTCTCCGGCTTCATGAAGTGAAATTTTTTGTTCATGAATAATTTCAAAATTCGAATTAGTTTCATCAGTAAAAGTGCAATCCAATATTTGGTCATTAATTTTTAAATAGCAATGTGCTTCCGGAATGTATGGAAGCTCATGAGTGGAAAGAATAGTACTAATTTTTTTATTAAAATTTATACTCATATTAAAGAACCCAATAAATAGAGCAATGTGATTCCATGAGTTTTCTTCTGCAAGCATTTTCAGAATTGCATGTTTAGTGCTGCAGGTTCCACATCCTTCCACTAAAACAGCCAAAGGAAAGTGTCGTTGCTGATTTCTTTTGTATGGTAAACCTTTAGTATAATCAAATGCTTCCTGAAAGTTATTGCATCTCAATTTTAAAAACTGAACGGAAGCAGGTCCGTTTGATTTGATCGTTAATCGGGTACAATCCGTTTCTTGCATAACTTCTTAATTCACAGATTCATCTTTTTTTTGCCATCGATCTACATAAAATTCATTTTCATTATGTTGGGCAAATGTTTGACATACAAATTTATAAAAAACCAAACATCCATACTTATAAACGTCCAATTACAATTCAAATTTATCATGCATTCGGGCGATTTTAAATCCATTTTTAAGCACTTGTTTTGCCTCCTTACTTTTTAAATTAAGGACAGGATTGGTGTGGTTAAAGTGAATAAAATGTATCTTGGCTTTATCCTTGACGTCTATATCTGAAAAAAGTTTCATGCTTTCAATGATAAATGGATGTGGAATTTCCTCAATATTTCTGTGGTTGATTTCTGTGCCATCATAGAATGTTCCATCAATAAAGACATAATCCATTTGCAGAACAAGTTGTTTAATATCTATTTCCCATTTTTGCCATTTATCTATGTCCGGAATAAATAATGCTTTTTTATTTGGTCCGTAAAAGATAAACCCAACTGTTTCTGAATATTCCTCACGATGAGGGACAAGAATGGGTTGAATGTTCAATCCTTTTTTGAGTATGACATTTTCCTCGTTCTGCATCATGAGAATCTTAATATTGCCTTGTTTGATCAATTGATCCCAAGGTCCGTTTGACTGAAGAAATTGTGTCATCCTAGGCATGGCATACACCAATACATTTTTTGAATTCATGGATTCTTTTCCCAGATACATCAATCCTGTATAATGACCGATGTGTGCATGACTTAAGAAAATTGCATCAGGTAGTTCGCTTTTTGAATATTCCATTAGCTTGTTAAGATTCCCCAATTGACCAACAAAATCCGGACTGGCTTCGAACAAATATTTCTTATTTTCAACAGGGTCAATAAGACCAAGACTAACCACTTTTCTAGATTGGTCAGGATTGGTAAATAGGTTTTTGCAACAGTCTTTTGTGCATCCAGCCTGTGGTGAGCCAGCATCCTGAACCGTTCCCAATACAACTAGGTATGGGTTTTTTATTGGTGAATTTGGTTTGTTTTGAGAAAAGATATCCTTTATTGGATGGCATGATGCAAAAAGAAAGACCAACAGACTCGATGTAAAGAGAAATTTTAAAAACCTGGATGGAACGATTAAGTTAGCTTTCACTTTGTACATATTTTGCTCCTACAAAGTTATTCCTTTCCATGTTTAAATTTTGTACTCCTTCTTAAAAAGTTAAGTTTTCCTCTGCATAGTAATTAAATATTTAGTCCTTTTGAAAATTATTTGGGTGATATTTTTGGTTATTGAAGTATGTATAAATTAAATTTTGCTAATGCCTTATTCAACCATGATGTTGTTTTAAATCATAAAAACCGATGATTAATATCATTTTTAATCCTAAAAATTTGAGATAGGTTAGGGCTATGAAAAAACAATGTTCATTCATGTTGTCTTTGGTTGCAACGATGTTCTACTGTTGGTCTCAACAATCTATTGACGCGTCGGGCGGTAGTGTCAAATTGGCCAACTATTCATTCGCGTACTCAGTTGGAGAAATCGGGTCGGTGACTTTGGGAAACAAAACTGTTGGATTTTCAACAGGGGGTGTGATCCAGCCGGACCCATTGATGAGTACCGCGACGAATGATTATCTGTCCGGGAAGACCTACGTATATCCGGTACCTGCGCAAAATGAATTACATTTTTATCCGGTTATGCTTGATGGACTTAGATATGAGATCTACTCTATGGATGGTGTTTTGATTTTCGGAGGCAGGTTGAGTAACAGTAGGTTAAGGGTTCATTATCTGCCGTCGGGAGTTTATTTTATGTTTGTTTATTCTGATTCGAGTAATCAAAAGGTGAGATATAATTTTATCAAAGGGTAGTCTAAAAAAAATAATAACAAAAAAAAAAAAAAAAAAAAAAAAAAAAAAAGAAAAAAAAAAAAAAAAAAAAAAAAAAAAAAAAAAAAAAAAAAAAAAAAAAAAAAAAAAAAAAAAAAAAAAAAAAAAAAAAAAAAAAAAAAAAAAATAAAAAAAAATAAAATAAAAAAAAAATATTTAAAACCCCAAATAAATAAACCAAAGGGACACAAAAGAAAAAAAAAAAAAAAAAAAAAAAAAAAAAAAAAAAAAAAAAAAAAAAAAAAAAAAAAAAAAAAAAAAAAAAATTAAAAATTTAAAAAATAAAAAAAAAAAAAAAAAAAAAAAGAAGAAAAAAAAAAAAAAAAAAAAAAACAAAAAAAAAAAAAAAAAAAAAACAAATAAGAAAAAAAAAAAAAAAAAAAAAAAAAAAAAAAAAAGTGGAAAAGAAAAAAAAAAAAAAAAAAAAAAAAAAAAAAAAAAAAAATATAAAAAAAAAAAAAAAAAAAAAATTCCATGAGAAATATTTCGAAAAAAACAAAAAAAAAAAAAAGAAAGCAGGACCCAAGACAAGGGGGGCTGAGGGAAAAAAAAACCAAAAAAAAAAAAAACCAAAAAAAAAAAAAAAAAAAAAAAAAAAACAAACCAAAAAAAAAATGTTTTAATTTAAAAAAGGGGGGTCTTTCAACCCCCCCGAGGGGAGGAAAAAAGGGGGAGAAAAAAAAAAAAAAAAAAAAAAAAATTGGAAACAAAAGGGGAAGCGCCCCCGGAGTTAAACCAAATTATTCGGCGGGAATGGTATTCAAATAAAAAAACATTATTAGATAGGTGATATACTAGATGGAAGGTTGACGTGTGAAAAGTGAAATAATGACAGCCTCCAAATGAAAATGATTATTATGGATTGCGTTACGCGGAATTCGTGGTCCCTTTGGTTAAGTCTGTACAAGAACAACAACAAATAATTAATGCCCAAAAAGTTGAGATAGAACAATTAAAGAGTAAATTAATTCAATTGGAAAATTTGGAGTTAAGGTTAAGCCAATTGGAAAAATTAAACAAGTAAATATTGAACAGTAATTTGAAATATAATCATCATGAATAAAATTCTAAAATATAAAAATTTATTGCTTAGAATACTTTGTGTGTTCGTAATATTGGGTTGGACAAGCATTGGCAAAGCTCAGGCACCAAACGGACTAAATTTTCAAACCATCGTCAGGGACAACACCGGCAAACCTTTAAATGGAAAAAACGTTAACATTCGATTTTCAATTCTCAAAGGTTCAGGAACAGGTGTGCTGATTTATTCAGAGGAACATCGCACCATAACCAATGAGTTTGGCCTGGCAAATGTTTTGATTGGATATGGTTTTCCAGTGGCAGGAAGATTTGATCAGGTCGATTGGTCAAATGGAAGTTTCTTTCTAAAAACAGAAATTGATCCTAATGGGGGAATAAATTATGAGCTTTCAGGAGTTTCTCCTTTTCTAAGTGTGCCTTATGCTTTGTATGCTGAAAAAACAAAACTTGAAGCGGGACCTGGAATTCAAATTTCAGGAAATAGAATTACCAATATCGGAGATCCTGATCCGAATGATGATTTGAAAAATGGCTCTTCCGTTTCAGGAGATTTAAACGGGACACTTCCTGCACCGAAAGTAGTTGCTTTGCAGGGCAGGTCTATTCAGGACATAAATCCATTAATCAATCAGGCTCTGATTTGGAATGGGTTCGGATGGATTCCTGCTCAGGTGGATAATGATCCTGCTAACGATGTTACGATAAACAGTGCCTTTAGTGGAGATTTGTCCGGAACTTTTCCTTCACTTAAAGTGGCTGGACTACAGGGAAGGTTGGTTCAGGATGTGCAACCAATGACTAATCAGGCACTGGTATGGAATGGCAGTCAATGGGTTCCTGCCAATGTGGATGTTGATGCTACAAATGATCTTTTGATCAACAGTGCGGCAGCCGGCGATTTATCAGGATCGTATCCTGCACCAAAAGTGGTTAAATTAAATGGATATCCTATGAGTACCACAACACCTGATTCAGGCGATGTGTTGGTTTTTTCATTGGGAGAATGGAAGCATTTACCTTTAAGTACAGTCCCGGGAGGCGGTTCATCTGTTTGGAAAAAATCAGGGAATGAGGTTGTTTTGGAGGATCCTGTAAATGTCCAAAAAGTAAATGCATTCAATGCCAGTTATTTGACCCAAAATCAACTCATCACCGCAAAAGGTTCTGACAGTACCTATGTCTCACCTATTGGAATCAACATGAGTAGGATGATTGGAACAACGAAGTCAAAAACCATTTTGAATCCAGGAGTATTCTCCATGAACAGTGGTGCCAGTTATTTGGTAGGGATTAATTCTTTTGAATTGGGCAGTCCATACGCAGAAATGGAGTTTTGGAATTACGATCCCATGGATAAGTCCATTAGGTCATTTTTAAATCCTTATGAAATACATTTTGATATGGCCTCACCGGATCGTGGTTCTCACCTGTTTGCCAATGAGTTTGAAATTTATAGAAAAACCAAAGACGCACCGTTAGAATATTCCGGAGTGGACGTGAATGACAGTACACTCGTGTACTACAATGGAAGTAAATCTATAGTTTCCCTTTACAATGCTGCAACATGGGGAGGTGGAATTCATCTGTATGATAAATTTGGAAAGGAAAGAATTAATATGACTTCTCTGGTAAGTGATCAGACGCAACCTTATTTCAGTCTGTCTTCTGCAAAAACTAATCGTGAGGTAATTGAGTTGCTAAGTACGAGTTCTACCGGGGAAATGTATATCGGCAACTCAAACACCAACCAATTAAATGTATATGCAGGTTACAGTAGTGTTGGTCCTAATTATCCTTTTTTGGGAATAGGCGATGGAGCAGGTGGAGAATCTGCAGGTATGTATTTGAATACATTCGGTCAGGGAGTGGTGTTTGGCGATGTAAAAAGTTTTAGAATGGATGATCCTCTGGAAAGTGGTCAGGAAATTTGGTATGCTTGCGTAGAAGGACCCGAAGCCGGAGCCTATGAGCGAGGCAGTGGAGAATTGATTAATGGAGAAGCTTTTGTTTCTTATTCGGATCATTTTAAAAAAGTAGTCAATACACAATCTGTCACCGTTCAATTGACACCTGCATTTTCGGATACTTATGGTATTGCAGTGGTGGAGAAAAATGCGAATGGATTCAGAGTAAAAGAATTGAAAGGTGGAAAAGGAAATTTTAATTTTGATTGGGAGGTTAAAGCAGTAAGAAAGGGATACGAAAATTATGAAGTTTACCACAAAAAGGAAACATTAAGAGCAAAGCATGATTCAAAAGGTATCAAAATAGAAGAAACAAAAGACTTTATACCACAAGCAAAAAGACCAAAATAAACATTGATCCCATGTTCCATTGAATCAACAAGCTGTTAAGTCGGGGATTCGTCGAATTCCCGATTTAATTTTTTTAGCACAATTAAAACAGGGTTTGGTTCGTTAGCATTGTCTAAAATTTTCCAATATGAAAAGTATAATTTTATGTGCGTTTACTTGTTGCGTATTTTTTAATTTGCATGCACAAAATTTTTTGCCGGCATTTGATTTATTTTCAAAAAATAAACCATGTTATATTACCTTGAAAGATGGCTCTAAACTAGAGGGAGAAATGAATCAGCTGGATAGGAGGAAAGGGCTCATCGAAGAAATTACCATCAAAACTGCTGATAAAAAGAAACATGAGCTGGAGGCAAAGGACATCAAAGAGATGTATCTGCCTGCAAGCGGCTTCCAGAAATTAATGGATATGGACAATGCCATGATGAATGTAAAAACCTATTCCGGTGAAATCGATATGGAACATATCAAGAAAGGATATGCCTATTTTGTCAGCACAAAGGTTATACTTAAAAAGGAACCTGAAGATTTATTAATGCAGGTGGTGAATCCGGGTTTTTCAGAAAGAATATTGGTTTTTCATGATCCTCAGGCAGCAGAAACAGCATCTGTAGGTATTGGAGGTTTTACAGTTGCTGGTGGTGATGATAAGTCTTATTTTATTAAAGTAGGTGAAGCTGCAGCGTACAAGCTCAAAAAGAAAGATTATGCCGATGCTTTTCCGGTATTGTTCAAAGACTGTCCTGAGATACTCACCAAATACGGTAAAAAACCGATCTGGACTGATTTTGACACTCATGTTTACGAATGTACCAGCGGCTTGTCTAAGGACACACCTAAAAATTAAGGAATAGAGATTCTTGTTCGCATCAGTGAACAAGGCGGTGCATTTTATGTTTTTTTGCAAGAGTTGGGAAAGTGGCACATCAAGCCCTTTTTAACAAATCGCAAATTATGAAAGACTTTTCTTTTTTGGCTAATGCCCATCCGGCATTCCTTGAAAACTTATATCAGACCTGGAAATCAGACCCTAATGCGGTAGAAGCAGATTGGGGACTTTTTTTTAAAGGATTTGAATTGGGACGACAAGAGGGCGGAGATTCAGTTACCACCTCAGGAAATGGTCAGATCCATAAGGAGTTGGCTATTTTGTCGCTTATCCATGGGTATAGAAACAGAGGACATCTATTGTCTGACACCAACCCCATAAGGCCCCGCAGGGACCGCAAGGCCCACCTTAGTCTTCAGGACTATGGATTGACGGATGAGGACATGAACGTTCCTGTGCAGGCAGGAAAAGAGCTGGGGTTAGCTAATGCAACCCTCGAAAGGATTCTTGACCATCTGGAAAGTATTTATTGCCGTAAAATTGGATTTGAAATTTCCCACATTGAAGACCGCGAAAGAAGAATTTGGCTTCAAAATAAAATTGAATCCCGACCATTGTCTGCTTCGGATTATGGTTTAGGATTAGCACAAAAGAAAAGAATTTTAGAGCGTTTGAATGGTTCTGTGATTTTTGAAAAATTTCTTCACACCAAGTATGTGGGGCAGAAAAGATTTTCCCTGGAGGGAGGCGAAAGTACCATTCCTGCTTTGGATGCATTGATTAATTCAGGCGCTGAATTGGGGGTTGAGGAGGTGGTCATTGGAATGGCACATCGGGGAAGACTTAACGTTTTGGCAAACATCATGGGGAAGACATATGAACAGATTTTTAGCGAATTTGAAGGAACTGCAGTGCCGGACCTTAGTTTTGGTTCAGGAGATGTGAAATATCATCTTGGGCTGTCTTCACAAATTAAAACCACCTCTGGTAAAATGGTGCAGCTAAAATTGGCTCCAAACCCCTCACACCTCGAATCCGTAGATCCAGTTGTGGAGGGATTGTCCAGGGCCAAGGCAGATTTGCTCTACCAATCTGACTACGACAAGATACTACCTATATTGATTCACGGTGATGCTGCGGTTGCTGGTCAGGGAATCGTTTACGAAACCTTGCAGATGTCTCAGTTGGAAGGTTTTTATACAGGAGGAACCATACATTTTGTGATCAACAATCAAATTGGTTTTACCACTGATTTTGATGACGCAAGATCCTCTACCTATTCCACAAGTGTGGCAAGTTTGGTTCAGGCGCCTGTTTTTCATGTCAACGGTGATGACCCGGAGGCTGTGGTGTATGCGTCAGAATTAGCAATCGCTTATCGTCAGGAATTTAATGCGGATGTTTTTATAGACATGGTCTGTTACCGAAGACATGGACATAATGAAGGGGATGATCCTAAATTTACACAACCTGAAATGTATGACATCATACAAAATCATCCCAATGTCCGAGACCAGTATATTTCCGTATTGACTAAGAGAGGAGAAGTGGAGAAAAAACTTGCGGAAGAAATGGAGCAAAACTTCTGGAATTTACTTCAGGAGAGATTGGACCAGGTAAAGCAAAATCCACTTCCTTACAGCTATCAGGAACCTGAGTTAGCCTGGAGGGCCCTACGTAAAAGGGTAACGGCAATGGATTTTGAACACAGTCCGGTTACGGGTATTTCATTGGATAAATTTGATTTTTTGTTGGGTAAGTTACTCAGTACGCCAGATAATTTTAATGTCTTGCCTAAAGTCAACCGATTGATTACCTCCTGGAAAAAAATGACCGACAGCAATCAGTTTGATTGGGCCACCGCAGAACTTATGGCTTATGCAAGTTTGCTGGAAGAAGGTAAGAATGTCAGATTAAGCGGACAGGATGTTAAGCGTGGTACATTTTCACACCGGCATGCTGTGTTGTTTGATGAAGAGAACAATACAGAATACAACAGACTTTCTTCCATTTCAGATCGACAAGGAAAGTTCTTTATCTATAATTCTCTTTTGTCTGAATTTGCGGTGCTTGGATTTGAGTATGGATATTCTCTCGCGACTCCAAATCATTTGGTCATTTGGGAAGCACAGTTTGGAGATTTTGCCAATGGCGCGCAGGTAATTTTTGATCAGTATATTGCCACTGCTGAAGTAAAATGGAACAGAATGACTGGTTTGGTTCTATTGTTGCCTCATGGTTATGATGGTCAGGGTCCGGAGCATTCTTCAGGAAGATTAGAAAGATATCTTCAGGCAGCAGCCGAACTTAATATCATAGTAGCTAATGTTTCCACACCGGCCAACTATTTTCATTTGTTGAGAAGACAATTGAGTTTCGATTTCAGAAAACCTTTAATTGTAATGTCTCCCAAGTCTTTGTTCAGACTTCCAAAGTGTATTTCAAGTCGTGAAGAATTTTTAGAGGGCAATAATTTTAAAGAATTACTTATTCCTGATATCAAGGACAAGAAAGCGATTCAAAAAGTTCTCCTATGTTCCGGTCAGGTGTATTATGATCTATTGGCCTACCAGGAGAAGAACAATATGGAAAAAGTGATGATCGTCCGTTTAGAACAACTTTACCCTTTTCCGGAAAAGCAACTGGAAAAATTGTGCCATGATTTTTCAAAAGCTTCATTCCATTGGGTGCAGGAAGAGCCGGCCAATATGGGCGCTGCAAACCATCTTAGAACCCACTGGACTTTTGGTCCCATTAATTACATTTCCAGACCAGCCAGTGCATCTACTGCCGTCGGTTATAAAAAAGTACACGATGCCCAACTTATTGAGTTGGTAGAAAAGGCCTTTAATTGAATTTAATCTTGTTTAAAGCTTTTTTACAAAGACAGAATAAAGCAAAACTATTTTTGAACGATCAATTTTTTAATGAACGATTGATTTTTAGTTTTGATTTGCACAAGATAAACGCCAGGTAAAATTCTTCCATCTCTCATGGTAATGAAATTTGCGCCTGAAGTCATTTTGATTTTGTTATTTAATATGGTTGCACCTTGCGTGGTAATAATGCTCAATTGAGCATCCTGATTCCTTTCTGAATACCAACTTAGATTTATCTCTTCCCTTGCTGGATTTGGCAGGATATCGAAATGATTAATTTCATTTGTAGGATTTGAAGACTGTGTAACCAGTTCGTAGGTAGTAAAATCATTGGTAAATACTTTTTGGCTGGAAAGAGAAGTGTTGAACAACAGATTATTGTTCTCGTCAAATAATCTTGCTGTACCATTCACACTAACGTGACGATTGTTTATGGATAATTTGTAACATCTGTCTTTATCCAGTGTAAGCGGATAAGATTTTAAAGTATTATTTGCAAAAGGTCCATCTTTAAGGATGACAATTCCCGCGTCATCAGAAAGTTCAAAACTGATCAAATCCGGTTTGGATAATGGTTTGATTTCAATCCTTGAATTTAGCGTTGTTGCCGGAGGTGCTTCAAAGGCAATGTCCAAAATGTTGTTGGCTGGATCGACATCCGGATTGCCATTTATTTCCACAGCTACCACATGGATAGAATTTCCACTCTTGCGGATAAAAGGAATTTCTAATTCACCAAGGGCAATCGTCTTTTCTGCAAGATAGGCTATGTTACCGGTCCAATTGTATTCTGAAACAGGACCGTTGTTGCAGGAATAACGAAACAAAATTTTTGTGATTGGAGTATTTCCAATGTTCATGAAATTAACCGTCGGAAATGTTTTGGTGGCACAAATTGTTTTTATCTCTGCAGTATTGCTGGGTGTTCCGGATCTTAATACCAAATCAATTCCCTGAGTTTGTGGAAAAGTTACCTCTGTATTAGCGGCTTGCAAGGCTTCTTTGGTAAGGTCATTTTGAATAAACGCAGCGACCTCTAAATTTTTAAAATCATAGAGATTGTTAAATTTGTAATTGAAATTGTAAACTCTTGTGTCTCCTTTTATGGTGAGATCTGCAATTACCGTTCCGGCCGTACCTGGAAGAAATTTCTTTACTACATGAAAAAACTCTTTTTCTCCGTTAGTTCCAGGAGCTTTAGTAAAGCGAATCACTTTTTCCATTACCACTACCCGCAGGACAGGTCTTCCGACCATTGCATCGGTAAGTTTCACTTTTACTTCCACATCCAATTCATTAATGCCCGCATTTAGTTTAGGAATTATTTCCAGGTCATAATTAGATGCCGCTTCAGCAGCTTGTTGCAGCAAATCATCCGTAACACTAATGGATGGGGTCAACTGGACTTTTTTTCCTTCCAAAAATCCGGAGGGAACTGCATTCGTCCCATAATAGCTGACTCTGTTGGCTACTTCGGACGGATTGTCTTCGTTCATTGGATCATATCCAGGCCAACTCACCTGGTGGGTAATTTGAACTACTTTATCTTTATTTCGGTCCAATATTGGATGGAGAACTGGATTTACCGATGCACAGGGTGGGCAGGATGCCTGGGTAAAGTGTTCATAGAGTGCCTTTTTAGGAGATTGGGCTGATAAAGCAACAGAGATCATCAGACAGGCAAAGACAAGTAGATTTGTTTTCATATTTAGCTGGATTGTATAGTTGTCCAAAAATATGATAATTTGTCTATATCCTGATCAGGTATCTGGTTTTATTTGACAATCCAAAAATCCCATACCCATTTTTTATATTTTGGTGAATGGTAGTCGGCTCTGCAAATGGATTGCCATTACTGTAAGAAGACCTTATTTTTGAACTTTCAAACAAATAGTAATCTTTGCTTAAATTATGACAATCTAGGAGTATTCCTATAAGTTTATATCCGGGATCATAGCTGTATGTCCTGAAGATCAACTCATATTCTTTGCCATTAAAAAAATCATCTTTGATGATTTCGCCATCCGTACGTGATAAATCCACAGCTTCCATAAATCTGCTTTCGTATTGAATGTTGGTACTGTCTTCCTCCAAATCGTAGACATAATATGCATTTACCTTGTAGTAGTTATGGGATGCAGCGTCATCTTTAATTCTGATCTTGAAAAAATCATAATACGACTGGTCGAATCCTTTTACGAGCGAATCTCTGATGAATTTGACGTTGAGAATATTAATGGAGTCGGGCATTGTCTGAATGGATTCCAAGACTGCTTTGTCTTGAATATTTAATTTGAGGTCCACCACATCACCTGCTGCCAAAGGAAAGGAAGGTATTTTCCAGGTTCCTTTTCCTATTTTATAATTGCCATATAGTTTTTGATTAATCGACAATTGCAATTGACTTGAGTCAACGGGCTCAGGAGATTTTTCCAGGATTCCGACAGCATCAGATACAAGTATGGAATTTCCGTTTTCATCATTTGCCCATAAAGCTGTCATGGCATAACCAGGCGGAAATTTATCTACTTCAATTTCAACATCTTTGTAAAAAAAATCCTGACAAGAACTCAACAACACAAAACTGAAAACTAAAAAAAGATATATAGATTTCATTGGATTAAAATTTAAATTGGTAACTGATATTTGGGATGAGTGGAAGTAATGCTACTTGTTTAAATACCGTTTTGTATTCTCTGCCATCATATTCTCTATCGGTAGTGATAAAAAATGGATTTGCTCTGGCATAAGCGTTGTACACACCAAAGACCCAGGCCTCTTCGAATTTTTTTCTTTTCTGACGATATTCAACACTCAGGTCTAATCTGTGATAATGAGGCATCGTATATCCATTTTTTTCTCCTTGAATTTCAATTTCAAAATTATAGAAATTAAAAGGATCGAAAGTTTGATATTTTAATAATGGTAGGGTGATGGCATTTCCTGTGGCATACTGCCAACTTCCCGATATGGCCCACGTTTTGGTAATTTGGTAATTGGCCACAATTTCAAAATCATGTCGGCGATCATATCGGAATCTGTATTTATTGCCGCTGTTGATTTCGTCAAACTGACGATAATTCCAGGATAAGGTGTAACCAATCCAACCGTTGAATTTGCCTTTTTTCTTTTGAACAAAAAATTCCATGCCATAGGCTTCGCCTTCTCCTTGCGTAACTCGGTCTTCCCACGAACTGTTCCCTTCAAAAAAGCTGGCTCCTTCTTTATAGGAAAGTACCCGATTCATTTTTTTATAGTACGCTTCTACACTGCATTCATAGTCTTCTTTAAATACTTTAACTAAACCCACGGCTGATTGCCAGGAGTTTTGAGGTTGAATATTTTTTGTGCTTGGAACCCAAAGATCGGAAGGAAGTCCTGCGCCTTCATTCGTCAATAGATTGATGTATTGTGTCATCGTCGCGAAAGATGCCTTTACTGTAAAATCATTGCGAAGCAGATATCTTGCAGCAATTCTTGGTTGGAGGGAGGTAAAGAATTTTTGTTGAACATAAAAGCCACTCGTGTGTACACCAAGATTCAATCCCAGGCTACCAAACCGCATGTCGTCTTCTGCATAAAGAGAAGACTCAGTAGCCCAAAGTGAAGCATCTCCCAGTGTTGTATCAATGGCTGAACCAAAAACATTGCTCTTGAATTGTGAGGCGCCCGGATTATATCTATGTCGGATGATTTGACTTCCAAACTTAACGGAATGATTGGGAAGTGGCGCATAGTCAAAATCCGTTTTAAGGGTGTAGTCTTCTATTCCACTTAGATAAACGGCAGAAATGGCTTCTTTTTGTTTATTGGTTTGTTCCTCATATCCGGCTCGAAAATTAAATTGGTATTTACTGTAATTTAGGGAAGTGTTGGCGAATAATTTTGGATTGATGTTGTAGTTCCAGCGCAAGGCAGTCGTAATATTTCCCCAGTCAATTCCGGCATCTGTTTTAGTGTAGTCCGTACCCACTTCCTTTGACTCAATACCTGTTGAAAACAAGTCTTCTCCCAGATAACCACTTAGATAAAGTCTGTGTTTCGGATTAATAATCCAATTCATTTTGGCATTCAGATCATAGAAATGCAATCCTAAATCAACCTTTTCTTCATCTGTTTGAGAGGCAGCCAGAAATGGTGCTGCGATTACGTCCAGATAGGTTCGTCGTCCTGAGATCATGAAGGAGGCTTTGTTTTTAACTATAGGCCCTTCCAGCGCCAATCTTGAAGAAATAATTCCAATCCCTCCTTCGCCGTGAAAACTTGTCATATTTCCTTCTTTCATGTTTATTTCAAGAATGGAAGAAAGTCGACCACCATATCTTGCAGGAAAACCTCCTTTAGTGAGGCTGACATTTTTTAAAGCATCCGCATTGAAAACCGAAAATATTCCACCCAAATGGTAGACATTGTAGACCGGGGTGCCATCCAGTAAAATCAGATTTTGATCAGGACTTCCACCACGCACGTACAATCCGCTCGTTCCTTCCGAACCTCCATTTACACCGGGAAGTAGTTGCAAAGCTTTCAATACATCCACTTCGCCAAATAACGCAGGTACTTTTTTTATTTGTTCAATAGGAACATCGATGGTGCTCATGCGCGTCGATCTTTCAATTCGTTCTTCTCTTGAAGATACAATTTCCACTTCTTGTAAGGTGAGTCCCTGATTGAGTTGAATATTGATTAATGTATCCTTATTTAAGACAAACTCTATTAATTTTTCTTCATACCCTACGTACGCGCATTTGAGTTTTATTTTTCCTTGTTTTAAGGAAAGTGAATAAAATCCATAGTTATTTGAGTTGGCTCCATCCAGACTTATCATGTCAAAAATACTTGCGGCTATTAACTGTTCGCCTGATTTTTGATCGGTGACCGTACCATGCACAGTAAATCTTTGCGCCTGTATAGTTGGGATAAATATGGTGAAAAGAATCACCGCAGCTAACATTCTGAACATACTTCGTTTTATAACCTTTTTTAAGATTATCAAAACGGCATTTCGTTGCAAGTATTGTGTGATTTTCTTTTCATAAAAGTTAAATAACGAAGGGTGCTTGATATATTATGCATACTCAGCTAATTTGATCAACCTTGGATTGGTAAATATAATGGCTATCTTTGCCGGCCAGAATTTAAAAAATGTCAGAAAAAAAGCCCGATCTTTTTGCATGGTCGCTGTTAATCATACTCACCATCATTTGGGGATTCAGTTACTATTTTATCAAACACAGTTTGGTGTCTTTTAATCCAACTCAGGTGGCCAGTCTACGAATGTTTTTTTCTGCGATTGCGTTGAGCCCTTTTTTATTAAAAGCCATACGGATTATTCCTCTTAAATATTTTGGTACTATTTTTTTTGTAGGACTTATAGGATCCTTTTTACCTGCCTTTCTATACCCTTTTGCGCAGCAAAAAATTTCCAGTTCGCTTGCCGGTATTGTGAATGCATTCACCCCTATTTGCACTTTTGCCATTGGCGTAATGTTCTATGGAATTAAAAATGATCGCATCAAACTTACCGGAACCATTCTGGCATTGGCAGGAGCTTTTTGTTTGATATTGTTAAAGCCCAATGCGGAATTAAAAGCAGATGGCTTTTATTTGATAGTAGCATTTACAGTTCCTTTTTTCTATGGTTTAAACGGGAACATCATCAAGACACGGTTGGGAGATTTTCCTGGCCTTCAGATGACCGCACTGATGTATGTTTCTTTATTGGTGCTATGCATTCCAATTGCCTACATGAGTGGCGCATTCCATCAAATTCCAGTTGCCATATCGCAGGGAAATGCATTTTATCATTTGTTGGCATTAAGTGTTCTGGGTAGTGCCGTAGCAATGGCTCTGTTTAACGTTTTGATTCAAAGGGTCCATGTTTTATTTGCTGCCAGTGTGACTTATCTGATGCCCTTGGTTTCATTGGTGGTCGGATGGATGGATGGCGAGAGTCTCGCATGGAATGACCTGCTTGGTTTTAGCTTTATATTGCTTGGTGTGATGATTATGAATGGGATAATAAATCGATTTAAAACGACAGATGAAAATAAGTAATTGGAATTAATTGGGTGTGTTTACATTTTGATAAAAAAATTCTGCTGTTTTATTATTTTTAAATTTTCTAATTCTTATTCTACTTTAATTTACGAGTATAAACTTCAATTTTAAAATTAGCACATTATACTATAGTTATTAATCCTGCCCTACCATTTTCAAATTAACACATTTTCAAATTTTCTCATTTCTCATAATGTTCTTGTTCCTGGTCAATCATGTATTCCATTTTCAAATTAACTCATTTTCAAATTAACTCATTTCTTCCTCCCACTTTGTGCGGCTCTGTTTAGCTTGGCATTATCGTTTAGTAAAAATGGTTTTTCAAATTAACTCAAAATACCTGAGTTATCGATCCTGTCCTTCCATTTTCAAATTAACTCATTTTCAAATTAACTCATTTCTTCCTCCCACTTTGTGCGGCTCTGTTTAGCTTGGCATTATCGTTTGGTAAAATTGGTTTTTCAAATTAGCTCAAAGTACCTGAGTTATCGATCCTGTCCTTCCATTTTCAAATTATCTCATTTTCAAATTAACTCATTTCTTCCTCCCACTTTGTGCGGCTCTGTTTAGCTTGGCATTATCGTTTAGTAAAAATGGTTTTTCAAATTAACTCAAAATACCTGAGTTATCGATCCTGTCCTTCCATTTTCAAATTAACTCATTTCTTCCTCCCACCTTGTGTAGCTCTGTTTAGCTTGGCATTATCGTTTGGTAAAATTGGTTTTTCAAATTAGCTCAAAGTACCAGAGTTATCGATCCTGTCCTTCCATTTTCAAATTATCTCATTTTCAAATTAACTCATTTCTTCCTCCCACTTTGTGCGGCTCTGTTTAGCTTGGCATTATCGTTTGGTAAAATTGGTTTTTCAAATTAGCTCAAAGTACCTGAGTTATCGATCCTGTCCTTCCATTTTCAAATTATCTCATTTTCAAATTAACTCATTTCTTCCTCCCACTTTGTGTAGCTCTGTTTAGCTTGGCATTATCGTTTGGTAAAATTGGTTTCTCAAATTAGCTCAAAGTACCTGAGTTATCGATCCTGTCCTTCCATTTTCAAATTAACTCATTTTCAAATTAACTCATTTCTTCCTCCCACTTTGTGCGGCTCTGTTTAGCTTGGCATTATCGTTTAGTAAAAATGGTTTTTCAAATTAACTCAAAATACCTGAGTTATCGATCCTGTCCTTCCATTTTCAAATTAACTCATTTTCAAATTAACTCATTTCTTCCTCCCACTTTGTGCGGCTCTGTTTAGCTTGGCATTATCGTTTGGTAAAATTGGTTTTTCAAATTAGCTCAAAGTACCTGAGTTATCGATCCTGTCCTTCCATTTTCAAATTATCTCATTTTCAAATTAACTCATTTCTTCCTCCCACTTTGTGCGGCTCTGTTTAGCTTGGCATTATCGTTTAGTAAAAATGGTTTTTCAAATTAACTCAAAATACCTGAGTTATCGATCCTGTCCTTCCATTTTCAAATTAACTCATTTCTTCCTCCCACCTTGTGTAGCTCTGTTTAGCTTGGCATTATCGTTTGGTAAAATTGGTTTTCAAATTAGCTCAAAGTACCAGAGTTATCGATCCTGTCCTTCCATTTTCAAATTATCTCATTTTCAAATTAACTCATTTCTTCCTCCCACTTTGTGCGGCTCTGTTTAGCTTGGCATTATCGTTTGGTAAAATTGGTTTTTCAAATTAGCTCAAAGTACCTGAGTTATCGATCCTGTCCTTCCATTTTCAAATTATCTCATTTTCAAATTAACTCATTTCTTCCTCCCACTTTGTGTAGCTCTGTTTAGCTTGGCATTATCGTTTGGTAAAATTGGTTTCTCAAATTAGCTCAAAGTACCTGAGTTATCGATCCTGTCCTTCCATTTTCAAATTATCTCATTTTCAAATTAACTCATTTCTTCCTCCCACTTTGTGCGGCTCTGTTTAGCTTGGCATTATCGTTTAGTAAAAATGGTTTTTCAAATTAACTCAAAATACCTGAGTTATCGATCATGCGATTCAATTTTCAAATTAACTCATTTTCAAATTAACTCATTTCTTCCTCCCACCTTGTGTGGCTCTTTATCTTAAGGATTTATCGGTAGGCAGCGATATTTTTTCACTCGTGGTTTTCTACAAGCCATAAACCAAGTTTTCTTGGGGAAAACCTGGTTTATGGTTCGCCATTCTTGAGCCACCTTGTGTGGCTTTGTATCTCAAGGTTTTATCGGTAGGCAGCGATATTTTTTCACTCGGGGTTTTCTACAAGCCATAAACCAAGTTTTCTTGGGGAAAACCTGGTTTATGGTTCGCCATTCTTGAGCCACCTTGTGTGGCTCAAGAATGGCTCACATATTACGTCGATATTTTCCGCCGACAGCGTAAAGTGCGGTGGTGATTTGTCCCAGAGAACAACTCTTTACTGCTTCCATCAGATGATTGAAAATATTGTCGTGGTGGACAGCAGCTATTTGCAAACTGCGAAGTGCGGCAGCAGAAATATCTTCGTTGACCTTTTTAAGATTTTCAAGAGATTTGATCTGATCTACTTTTTCTTCTTCAGTAGCGCGTATTACTTCTTTGGGCAAAATGGTTGGAGATCCATCTTTGGACAAAAATGTATTGACTCCAATCAGTGGATACTCTCCGGTATGTTTCAAGGTTTCATAATATAAACTCTCTTCCTGAATCTTGCTTCTTTGGTACATGGTTTCCATCGCTCCCAACACTCCACCCCGCTCTGAAATCCGATCAAATTCTGATAACACCGCCTCTTCTACCAAATCCGTCAGTTCTTCAATGATAAAAGATCCCTGAAGCGGATTTTCATTTTTAGCCAGACCCAGTTCGTTGTTAATGATTAACTGAATGGCCATGGCTCTTCTTACCGATTCTTCAGTAGGTGTAGTGATCGCTTCATCGTAGGCATTGGTATGCAACGAATTGCAATTGTCGTAAATCGCATACAAGGCCTGCAGGGTAGTGCGAATGTCATTAAAACTTATTTCTTGTGCATGCAGAGATCTTCCGGATGTTTGAATATGGTATTTGAGCATTTGAGAGCGTTCATTTGCTTTGTATTTATGCTTCATCGCCTTAGCCCATATTCTTCGCGCCACTCTGCCGATCACTGCATATTCAGGATCTACGCCATTGGAAAAAAAGAAGGAGAGGTTTGGTGCAAAATCATCAATGTTCATTCCTCTCGATAAATAATATTCCACAAAAGTGAATCCATTGGAAAGCGTAAAGGCCAATTGTGAAATTGGATTTGCACCCGCTTCCGCAATGTGATAACCACTGATGGAGACAGAATAAAAATTGCGCACTGCATGGCGAATAAAATACTCCTGAACATCCCCCATCAGTTTTAATGAAAATTCAGTAGAGAAAATACAGGTGTTTTGTGCCTGATCTTCTTTAAGAATATCCGCCTGCACGGTGCCCCGGACCGATTTAAGTGCTTTCGCTTTCAACTGATGGTAAATGTCCTGATCCAGAACTTCATCTCCGGTAAGACCTAATAACATCAAACCAAGTCCATTATTTCCGGGAGGTAATTCACCGACATATTTTGGTCTGGGTAAATTTTTATCATCGTATTTTCTTTTAAATGCAGCTTCAACTTTATTCTGCAAATTATTAGCCTTGATATATAGCTCACATTGTTGGTCAATGGCCACATTCATAAAGAAAGCACAGATGGTTGCAGCGGGACCATTGATGGTCATACTCACCGAAGTCCTTGGATCACACAGGTCAAATCCACTGTACAATTTTTTGGCATCATCCAGCGAACATATACTTACACCGCTGTTTCCAACTTTACCATAAATGTCCGGACGATAATCTGGATCCTCTCCATATAAAGTTACGGAATCAAATGCGGTGCTTAACCTGTTAGCTGGCATGTCTACACTGACATAATGAAATCTCCTATTGGTTCGCTCCGGGCCACCTTCTCCGGCAAACATTCTTGTAGGATCTTCTTCTTTTCGTTTAAATGGAAACACACCGGCTGTATAAGGGAATTCTCCCGGAACATTTTCCTGAAGGGACCATCTGAGGATATCTCCCCAGGAGCGGTATTTTGGCAGTACAACTTTTGGGATTTTAGTGAGCGAAAGTGAAAGCGATTTTGTAGCCACTTTTACTTCTTTGTCGCGCACTTTGTAGATGTATTCATCGGCAGCATAGGCTTTCTTTTTATCCTCCCAACTTTCCAACAATACTCTAACTTGTCCGTCCATATTTATTTTGACGGATTCGATTTTACTTTTTAGTTTGGTTTGTATGGTTTCATCCTCTTTCATCCATCGGACAGATTCATCCAGAGATTGCCATTGATGCGCGAGGGAGGATTGAGTGTTCACCCACTCATCATACTTTCTGTTGTTTTCAGAAATTTCAGAGAGGTATCTCGTTCTTCCTGGAGGAATGATGTAGATTTTTTCCGATTCTCCAGTTGGGATATCAATGGTGGAATTCAGATCGCTGCCGGTTTTTTCTTTAATCAGTGAAATCAGCGATTTGTACAGGTGGTTGGTTCCAGGATCATTGAATTGAGATGCTATCGTTCCATAAACAGGCATTTCGTCCGGTGATTTATCCCACCATTGTTTGTTCCGCTGATACTGTTTGCGGACATCACGAAGCGCATCCTGTGCACCTCTTTTATCAAACTTATTGATGGCCACAATGTCTGCAAAATCCAACATATCTATTTTCTCCAATTGCGTTGCAGCACCATATTCAGGCGTCATCACATAGAGGGAGACATTACTGAAATCGACTATTTCCGTATCACTTTGCCCAATGCCAGAGGTTTCCAAAACGATTAAATCAAAATTGGCGACCTTGAGAATCTGAAGAGCATTTTTGATGTGGGGAGAAAGTGCAAGGTTACTTTGTCTTGTAGCCAATGAACGCATATACACCCTTCCGCCATGAAACTCTGGATGAATGGCATTCATGCGAATGCGGTCACCTAAAAGTGCTCCCCCGGTTTTTCGTTTGGATGGATCAACAGAAAGAATGGCTATGGTTTTTTCCGGAAAGTCCAGTACAAATCTTCGGATGAGTTCATCCACCAAACTGGATTTTCCTGCTCCACCGGTCCCTGTGATTCCAAGTATGGGAGTTTGTACATCTGATTTGGGTTTGCCAAGGCTGCTGATCAACGCATCTGCGTCCTGAGGAAAATTTTCAACGGCTGAAATTAAACGGGCGATAGCTCTAAAATCCCTGTTGCCAAGCGCTTTTACTTCCCCATTAATGGAGCTTCCTGTTTCAAAATCACATTGAGACAATAAATCATTGATCATTCCCTGTAATCCCATATGGCGTCCATCATCCGGACTGTAAATCCGATTTATGCCATAGGAATGCAAGTCTTCAATTTCTGAAGGTAAAATGGTTCCACCTCCGCCTCCAAAAAGCTTGATGTGTCCACATCCTCTTTCTTTGAGTAGATCATGGATGTATTTGAAAAATTCGTTGTGTCCGCCCTGGTAGGAAGTAATCGCTATGCCTTGGACATCCTCCTGGATGGCTGCATCTACAATCTCCAGAGCAGATCTGTTATGACCAAGGTGAATGATTTCAGCACCACTGCTTTGCATGATCCTGCGCATGATGTTAATGGCAGCATCATGGCCATCAAAAAGGGAGGCTGCTGTGAGAATACGAATTTTATATTTGGCCTGGTAGGCGATGGAAGCCTGAATCATGTGGTTGCGTTTTAGGCATCAAAAATACGAAAACTCACCCAAAGCATAGGATTAGCTTATCCCGAATTCATTCCAACTGGTTAATCCACCTTTGAAGAATGAGGCATGAAGGTTCCTAAATGCAATCCAAGATTAAAAAAATGGGAAGAAAGAAAATAATTTGGATTCTGAAATTCTTTCCAGATTTCAGAAATACGGGGTCATTCTTTTGGTTTGGGTTTAGACAAGGTAAACACCCTGCTCAGGTTAAAACCAAAGCGTATATCACCTTTGCCAACATCACCGATGGTTTCAGCAATAAAAGCGCGTTCAAACATGCCCGTTGAGTTTGTGAAATGCAATTGGAATACATGTCCACCTGTCTCAATATCAAAACCCAAAGAAATTGAGTTTTTAAAATCCGGAGCCAATTGATCAGGAAGTACATAAATATATTCGGCGTTGATGGATATTCGCTTGGTGATCTTTTGGCGGAAACCTGCGCCAAGTGCATACACATCATTTTTTTCTGCACTCGTTGCCACCAGATTCCTGTGCACTACGGTTGGGGTTAATTGAAAGGAGAATCCTTCTGAAAATTTTCTGGCCAGCAGAACCTGAAAATGATAACTCAATCTGGAAGAAAATAAATTGTTTCGATCCGGCTCCGGCCATCGGTTTGTTTTAATGGCGGATCCTGCCACAATACTTGCTGAGAGAGGCATCTTTTTTTGACCCGATGACTGTCTGAGTAATTTAAATTTAAGATATCCGTCAATTGTTTTTTCATAATTACTTCTGCCTACTCCGATTTGTAAACGATTGGTCACCCCATAGTCAAATCCGAATCGCATAGTAGCCTGGTCTATTCCAAAAAATTCTTCAATTCCCCCGTTCAGGTAGCCAAAACGATGCTGAATTTTAAAATCCAACACGCCGCTGGCAGTATTTTCAATCGAGTGTAGATTAATGATTCGGTTGGTTTTAAAACTGGCTATGGTGTACGAAGTGGTCTCTTCCTCGCCAAGCATTTGAAGTAATTCCTCTTGCGCACTTAATTGTAATGAGAAGAAAATAATGAGGTAAGGCGTCAGAAAGAATTTAGATTGAAATGTAGACTTCATAATCCGGGATTGATGGATGAAAAGGTTAGCGGATATTTATGTTGTAGGCATTCATCAACAGAAGATGTGTAAACAGATCGTGAATGCGATAAAATACATGCCTAATTATTTTTATTGGAACTCACTTTACGCTGAATGCAGCATTAATTATTTTTAATCCCTTCCTTGATCCAGGTTTCTATCAATTGGATCTGAGTACCGGCCAGTTTGGATCCTGCCTTGGGCATTGGACTGAATCCATTCAACTGCTTAATGGCCCCCAACAATGATCCACCTGAAGCATAAGGTCTGATTTGGTCATATCCCTCCAGATTAATATTTCCTTGTCTAATACCACTTGCGTGACAACTTTTATTGCAGCTGTTGTCAATGAGCGGAACAATATCTTCTGAGTAAGAAATATTTGTCAAAGGGCCGGAACCGGATGGATACAAATTTTCTTCATTGTCATAAAAACAGGAAGACAATGAAAAGTTGAGTAGCAATAAAACCAATAATAAGGGGAAGTTAAAATTTGATTTCATAAAATTGAACTTGTAAAAAAATCCATCTGCTTTATAATTGAATTAAGGATGAGCAGATGGGTACGTATGTTTTTGGAAGAAGAAACGGGCTAAAATTGCCCGTTTCAAAAATTCTTTTTAATGTATTTGTTGCTTAGTTGCAACCCATATCTTCTTTAGACAATGGGTCATTGTTTGGAAAACACAACCCCGACAATACTCGCTTTGGTTTGTATCGCAGCAGATTCGGATCCCTGAGTCCATTTGTTAGAAATGCGGTTAATTGGGTTACTTCATCCGGAGTAAGCCCAAGTGGTTGCAAGAAAGGGTGGAGTTGTTCTTTTGGAACGCGCGGATTTTCAGGAATTCCATTATTGAAATACTCTACAACCTCTCTCAATGTTTTCTTGGTACCACCGTGGAAATAAGGTCCGGAGTCACCAAGGTTGTACAACTGAGGGGTTCGGAATTTAAACATGTCTTCCGGTCTTCCGGTGAATCCGCCACGTCCTAGATTTCTTCTATCGGAAGGACCTGTTTTGAGTCCACCGTTTTCATATAAATCCTTTAAGCCCAACGCGGCAAAATTCATTGAACCCAAATTCTTTTCATGGTGACAGGAAACACAATTGGCTTTTCCGAAAAACAAAATGGCTCCTTTCTTTTCCTCCTCATTCATCGCATGAAAATCTCCTTTAAGCCAGTTCTGGAATGGAGCCTGGTCGGTTGTAATGGATCTCAAATAAGCAGATATTGCGAAACTGGCAGTTTTTCTATTATACCGATCTGCCTCAGGGATGTCCGGAAATGCCTTGTCAAACATATCCTTGTACCCATTTGCGGCTACAATTTCAGGAGTGTATTGCATTCGATGCACAATAAGACCTTCAATGTTCTGGCCTTCCAGTGTACCTAATCTTTCTTTATTTCTGGCAGTTCCCGGGTCAAATACACCCCACATATTTTCAGTACCTATATTTACACCTTCTGAACCGAAGGATCCATTCCACATGGAATTTTCTACAAAAGCTGTATTGATGGTCGCGAGCGGCCTGGCACCCTGGGCATCTATGCTATCAGCAGGATATATCGGAGATTTAAAACGATTTTCACCATGGAATCCAAATCCAAGACCTCCATCTGCTATCCCCTGCATCCTAGCAGGTCTGAAACCTGCTTCTACAACGTGGCAGCTGCTGCATGTAAAAGTGAATCTGTTGGCATGGTTCTTTGATTCGTTTGCAAAGGCAGGCTCAAAGTAAAGGAGGTTGCCAAGTTCAATTTTTTCCTTGGTTAAGGGATTTGAGGGTGATTGTGGTATTTTGTCATACTCGTGACTTGCAGGGAGTTTATAGGCTTCAAGATTGCCGATAACTTTGACGAGCTCCTGATCTGTGGAATCCATGCCTTCGTGCTGGCATGCCATTGCTATAGTCAAAATTCCCAACAAGGTGAAAATGGTCAGCTTTTTCATTTTGTTGAATTTGTTTAGACCACAAAATTATAAACTAATTATTAAATTTAGCAACTTAATAATCTATACATTACAATAATTTTTAATATGAGTTTGAAATGGATGAAATAGTTGATGAAATGCATCAATTAATTGATGAAAGTTTTAGCGTTGTAAGGTATGTGTACACCCAATTGACCTGTTGATTTTGTAAGCCCTCACCAAAGAATTGCAGAATAACTTGTGGATATGAAGTTGAAATATCTAATATATTAATTATTATTACTATATAATTTATTTATAATCAATTAAATATATTTTATTTTTAAATTCATTGCATACTTGCCAATTGTTAAAGTTCTTCTGATCCCAAACAAGGTTCTCCAATTCGTGTTTCTTTGTCTGATTCAAACTCAAATTAAAAGCAAAATTGACCATGTACCATTTTACAGTGAATAAATTGGCCACAATTATTTTCCTGGGTCTTTTGATCCTCGACAATACAAATTCTCAATCCTGGACAGAGCGAAAATCCTTGCCTGCCGGAGCTCTTGCAAGAAACCATCCCGTGACTTTTACCCTTGACGGGAAAGGTTATGTTGCCACAGGAAATACCGTGAACAACTCAGATGTTTTTAAAGATGTCTGGAGATATGATCCGGGGACCAATGATTGGGAGGAGCTGGCTGTCTTTCCTGGGGAAGCTCGTGGCTATTCCTACGGAGTTGCCTATGAAGGCAAGGGCTACCTTGGTTTTGGTTTGGCCAGATCAGGTCATCTCAAGGATTTATGGGAATTCGACCCTTCGACAGAAAAATGGAAACAATTACCCTCATGTCCTTGTGTTGGCAGGACCCATCCTGCATTAGTAGCTCATCAGGGTAAAATATATGTAGGCGCAGGAGGTGGACAAATGGGGGATCTCAAAGATTGGTGGGCTTATGATCTCAAATCCCAGACCTGGAGCCAGAAGGACAGTTTCCCGGGATTTAAGCGCCATCATCCGTTTTTCTTTGAAGTTGGTGAATATATCTATGTAGGTTTTGGGCACAGCGGACCATTTATTTTCAAGGACATGTTTCGTTATGACCCTAAGCTGGATAAATGGCAAGAAGTGGCTTCTTTACCTTCTCAGGGTAGGGTAGCGGGGACACAATTCACCTACAAGGGAAAAGGATACTTGCTCAGTGGGCAGGGAGAAGACCATCAAAACCTTAAGACCGGCGAGTTTTGGGCTTATACGCCTGAAAATGATAGTTGGAGTCAATTACCTCCTCATCCCGGTAGTGGAAGGTGGGCACCGGGTTCTTTTTTAATTGGGAGCAGTATTTACTTGACCAGCGGTACCCCTGATGGGGGGGATGTAAAAGATTTATGGTCGTTTGACTTAGACTTATTGGCTGGAATTAAACCTATAGATTTACCATCTTTCGAAGTATATCCGAATCCGGCAAGTGAATTTATCAATATAGCAACTGAAGACTTTGGATTTGCTGAAGTACAAATTCTGAATGTCTATGGACAAAAAGTTTTGAATCCGATGAACAAAGAACCCAAACTAGATGTCAGGCATCTTGCTGAGGGGGTGTATTTTCTTCAGCTAACTAAAAATGGGATTGCGAGGAGTACCAAATTTGTCATCCAGAGATAGGAAAGTCCTTTCTATAAATCATGGCCAAAAGGGCTCAACCAAAAGAAAATTGACTTAAACCTTCTTCCGGCGAAGCCGTTGATTATATAAGGGCTTGATCCTATCGGGCTTTTATTACATTTGCAGCAAATTTGAATACCATGTCTTTCAGAACAGAAAAAGATACGATGGGTTTGGTACAAGTGCCTTCCCACGTTTATTGGGGCGCACAGACTCAACGCTCCATTGACAATTTTAAGATTGCCAGGGAAACGAATAAAATGCCGATCGAAATCATCCGGGCCTTTGCCTATCTTAAAAAAGCCGCAGCCATTACGAATTTTGAAGCAGGGGTTCTACCTCAATCTACTTTAAATCTCATTTCCGCAGTTTGCGATGAAATATTGGAGGGAAGGTTGGACGATCAGTTTCCATTGGTAGTCTGGCAAACCGGTTCAGGAACGCAATCCAATATGAATGTAAATGAGGTGATCGCCTACAGGGCGCATGTGATAAATGGTGGAGCACTGATAGATGAAAAAAAATCTGTCCATCCAAATGACGATGTAAACAAGTCACAGTCTTCCAATGATACTTTTCCGACAGCAATGCACATTGCCGCCTACAAAATGCTGGTAGATTGCACACTGCCGGGGATTAAAAAATTGCGCGATACCCTGCAGGAAAAATCCAAAGCATTTTGGACGGTTGTGAAAATTGGCCGAACGCATCTCATGGATGCTACGCCATTAACCCTGGGTCAGGAATTATCCGGGTATGTTGCACAATTGACACACGGCATTCGTGCCATTGAAAATACCATGCCTCATCTGGCAGAGTTGGCATTGGGCGGAACTGCTGTCGGAACCGGAATCAATACCCCTCCTGCATACTCCGAAAACGTGGCCAAACACATCGCTGCACTTACAGGATTGCCATTTGTAACCGCCCCAAATAAATTTGAAGCTCTTGCAGCACACGATGCCATTGTCGAAACGCACGGGGCTTTAAAAACCGTCGCTTGCAGCATGATGAAAATTGCCAATGACATCAGACTTCTAGCATCCGGACCAAGATGCGGCATTGGTGAAATTTACATTCCGGACAATGAGCCTGGATCTTCCATCATGCCCGGGAAAGTAAATCCAACGCAGTGCGAAGCCATGACCATGGTCGCTGCGCAAGTATTGGGAAATGACGTTGCGATCAACATAGGTGGCGCAACCGGTCATTTTGAACTAAATGTGTTCAAACCGATGATGATTTATAATTTTCTGCATAGTGCACGATTGATCGGAGAAGTGTGTGTATCCTTTAATGATAAATGTGCCATTGGCATCGAGCCGTTGTACGATAATATAAAATCCAATCTCGATAATTCACTTATGTTGGTGACGGCGCTGAATACCAAGATTGGTTATTATAAAGCAGCAGAGATTGCACAGACCGCACACAAGTCCGGAAAGACTTTGAAACAAACCGCACTCGACCTTGGATATCTGAGTGCAGAAGATTTTGACAACTGGGTTAAACCGGAAGAAATGGTAGGAAATCTTTGATCCAACACATTATCGGACAGACACTACCATATCACCGCACACTCTTGGCCAATGGGTTAACACTCGTTGTAGTGCCGGACAGTACCACCATGATGGCTTGTGTTTGCATTTTGTATCGTGTTGGTTCCAGAGATGAAAAAGAGGATAAAACTGGCCTGGCACATTTGTTTGAACACTTGATGTTTTCCAATTGTGGTAAAGAGGTGGATTTTGATGAAATCATGCAAAATGCAGGTGGAGAAAGTAATGCATTTACCACACCAGACACCACGCAATATTACAATATTGCCCCTACCTCACAACTGGAGTTGATGCTGCAGTTGGAAGCACACCGCATGAATGGATTCAAAATTAAAAGAAAGGAATTTGGGATACAGCAGCGAGTGGTGATTGAGGAATTTTCAGAGCATTACCTTAACAATCCTTATGGTTTATTTTCTCATTACCTGATGGCGATGTCCTACGAGGTTCATCCTTACAGATGGCCGGTGATCGGAAGAAATCAGGAGGAGATCGCCGGATTGGAATTTAAGGATGCAGAGGAATTTTATCACAAATATTATCATCCATCCAATGCCATATTGGTAGTAAGTGGCAACGTTCGGCCAGACGAAGTGGAAATGTTGGTGAACAGACATTTTGGTGGCATTGCTGCCGGAATTAAAAATCAAAATATATATCCTCAGGAACCACCACAAATTCAAAAAAGAATGCGGACCGTTCCCGGAGAGTATCCGGAAGAAGCCCTATACATTGCCATGCATGCAAGTGGAAGGAATACGAAGGAATTTTATGCGCTTGATTTTTTGACAGATATTCTTTCTGAAGGAAGATCTTCCTTGCTGTACAGCAAACTCCGAAAAGAAAAAATGCTATTCTCCAATATTGATTGCTACCTAAGCTCTACCACGGATCCAGGAATAGTTCTTCTGGAGGGAAAACTTCGCCCCGGTGTTAAAGTCAGTGATGGAGAGACTGCATTCTGGGAAATCATAGAACAATTGAAAGCACATTCAGTCAGTGAACACGATTGGCAGAAATACATGAATAAAAACGAAAGTGCCTATCTTTTCTCACAGGTGGGCGTGGTGAATCAGGCACTGAATTATTCTTATGCGGAATGGCTCGGAGACATTAACCTTGTCCTCAATGAATTGGAGCATTACCGATCCCTAACCAAAGAAGATTTACAAGCAGCTTTGCATAAATATTTTAATGCCGATCAAGCGAATTATCTTTATTTGACCAACAGTTAATAGAGAATCCCTTTTAACCCGTTAGTACATTAACTCATTAGCTCATTTTCAAATTAACTACCTGGTGTTTTGTGAGTACTATTTTTGCTTCACATAAGTTTGACGCTGGGAAGTGTCAAACAACCATGGTTTTTTGCGAGTGCTATTTTTGCTTCACATAAGTTTGATGCTGGTAAGCATCAAACAACCAATTAGCAATTTGCAAATTAACTCATTAACTCATTTTCAAATTTTCTCATTCTCTTCCCCATTTCCTCCGCAGCGATTGCGGCACCCGTCCATGCTGCCTGAAAATTAAATCCGCCAGTGAGTGCATCGATGTTCAACACTTCTCCGGCGAGAAACAGATTATTACATTTCTTGCTTTCAAAAGTTTTGAAATTTATTTCCTGTAAGGCTACACCACCGGCGGTAACAAATTCTTCTTTAAAGGTGGTTTTTCCTTTGATTTCAAAAATCTGATGGCAAAGTATTTTGCTCAGTGAAGTAATTTCTTTGAGGTGCATGTCGGCCCAAATTCTGGTTTCTGAAATTCCCGCTTTTGTGCAAAAATATTTCCATAAGCGCATTGGAATATCGAATAAGCCATGGGCGCAGACTATTTTTTTTGGATGATTGTTTTTGAAATTCAGGAGAGATTCCTGAGCGATGTTTTCCACCGAATGAATCCAATTTACCGAAATGGAGAATTCGTAATTGCGTTCAAATAATTCTCTGGCTGCCCAGGCAGAAAGTTTTAAAATTCCTGGACCACTCAGTCCCCAATGGGTGATCAGCACAGGGCCTTCTTCAGAGAATTTGGTATGCAATATTTTAACGCTTGCCTTAGGGACACTGAGGCCGGCCAGCGCGTGAAGAACTTCGTCTTTAATTTTAAAAGTGAAGAGGGAAGGAACAGGTTGGATCAGCGTATGTCCTATCCTTTTCAGAATTTCCCAAGTACGTTGGTCGCTGCCGCTGGATATCAGCAAGAATCTTGTTTGAAATATTTCCGGATCTGTAATGATCTGCCAACATTCATCCTCTTCCACCCATTTAATATCTTGCGCACGTGTTTTTAAGAAAAGTTTAATCCCATACTTTTTGATGCAATGTTCAAAACAATCTGTAATGCTTTGTGATTTGTTGCTTGCCGGAAACATTCTGCCATCACTTTCTGTCTTCAAAGACACTCCGTGTGCGTCAAACCAATCCACGATGTTCTGAGGACCAAAATGGTAAAATGGGCCAAGAAGTTCTTTGTTGCCGCGAGGATAAAATTTGACCAATTCTTTCGGATCGTAACATGCATGGGTTACATTGCATCTGCCGCCACCGGATATGCGCACTTTGGACAAAGATTCCACACCCGCTTCCAGAATCGCAATGCTAGATGACGGTCTCATTTCTGCAAATTGGATGGCTGCAAAAAATCCGGCTGCACCGCCACCGATGACCACAAAGTCAAAATTACTCATGTGCTGTGAGGATATACATGATAAAAGGCACCCATTAATTTATTTGAAATATTTTTCCACTTGAAATAATTTTTCCATCCTCGCTACCGACCTGATAAAAAATTAAAGCAGAAGAAAATTTTTCGGAAGTATGAATTTTAGTTTCACCCGGAATTAGACTTAGCTGGTCCAGAGGTTTTCCTGAAGCAGAATATAATTTTATGGTAATCTTTTGATCAAAATTATTTTGTAAGGAAAGAGTTTGGTAGAATGGATTTGGAAAAACTTTCAGGGATCCTTCTGTGGTGAATTTGGTTTTGTTTGGAATGGTGCCTGTTAGTTTCAATCCATCCAGAGCAGCTTTTAGGGAGATGGCATAAATCGATGAATCCGGATTATTCCATAGATGAAATACAAATCGAACGGAGTCTCTTTGAATTCCTTTCACATTAATTTTTCGATCTGTTTTCGGATTGAAATTTCCTTTCAAATTGAGTGGAATATTTTCCAGGAATATTTTTTCGTCATCCATCTGAAGATAACATTCCATGATGGCATCGTCCCATCCACCATAAGCCCAGGGAAAATAAGACAATTGAATTTCATCATAGTTATTCAGATTCATTGGAGGAGACATCAGGTACAGATGACCATTGAGTCTGTATTTTGAATCGGTGTCACCAAAATTATTGGTATAAATGCATTGATCTCCAAAATCTCCGCTGATGTCTTTGGAAGGGTAGTTGGAAGGAGGTGGAAATAATTCAGTCAGATTTCCATATTGCCAACTCACTATGCTGTCCTCAGAAATTATTTTCCAGTCGTGATGCAATACAAACTGGTCTTCAAATCCCCTGGTTAATACAAAATTCAATTCCAGATCACCGGAAATAACCAAGTTGCTGTCCCCTTTATGTAGATAGGACCATTTTCCGCAGAGCATCACATAATTTCCATGGTAGATCTGGTCCAGCTCGCAGACGCCATCGTTATTTGTTTTTGCAGAATAGCTCAAACCTTCATTCCAAATTTGAACTTCTGCATCTGAAACAGCAAGTCCGGATTGAGCATCTTTTAAAACTATTTTTAAATTAGCTTTTGGCAATTCTTCCAATGAAATATCATAAGTAAGCAAACTGTCCGTAAAGAGATTTATATTTTTCTTAAAAACACGATATCCCGATTTGCGGACAGTTATTTCATGCGTTCCATTGTTTCCGGATCCCATTTTATAATTTCCCTTCAGATCAGAATTAGATCGGATGTCATTTGGGCCATTGATGGATTTAAGGGTGATGTTTGCATCGTATATGGGAAGCTTATTTGCGGAGTCAGTAATCTTACCAGCCAGGTAAGCTGCCCTGCTTCCATTGAATTCCATTACAAACATTCCGGTTTCGATGTCAGATGCGATGATCAGACCTGATTTGAAAAACGGATATACACTCCAGCATCCATGAAACCCACTCAACTTTCCAGGGTAAGTATCAAAAAAACCTACTTCCACAAGATTATCGGGTTTTCTGGTGTCGAGCACCCGAACACCTTCCGTATACCAACTGATGTACAAGTGATCCTGATGGTGGAACACATTGTGAGGAATGTGATAAGGGTCTGCACCAAATCCCACTCTGAATTGGTCCATTTTACGAATAAAGTATGGATCCGAAACATCCCATGCTTCTACCAATGCGCCATTTGTTTCATCCGCGGTGTACAAAATCTTTTGTTTCTGATCCAGCCAGACAGAATGCGCAAAGGTGAAGGCCGTTCTTTGGTCTGCTAATCTTTTGGGTGCTTTTCGGTCTTTAATATCCCAGATGCTAAATACCCCATTAAATAATTCAGCGCCATATAGCACATCTTCCCAAACATGGACTTCATGCATATAATCTCCATTTTGACTAAAAACCATGAGGGGCTGCCAGGGATTCATGGAAGGATCAAGTATGGCAAAACTAGAACCGGTCTCCCTTGTCCCGCTCAAATAAATATAACCCTTTTCATCCACATACAAAGTATGTGCATTGGTTATCCGAAAACTGTCTCCTTCTGCGTTTAGAAAGTCAAAAACGAATTTATGCTGAATAGAATCAGGATTACGCAAATCAATGATCAGCAAACCATCGTCACATTCACTGGACACGTAAGCGAAGTCCCCGGAAGTCTTCAACTCACGCCACAGGCAAGGGTTGCCTTGGATAAACACAATTTCGATGGGTTGATCCGGTTGAGATAGGTCATATATTCTGACCCCTTCTGCTGTTCCAAGCAATGCCAATTCCTTTCCATTCCCTGTCGTATGCCCCCAAATACTGCTGCAATTTTCAGGCGGTTTGATCAGCGCGCGGACTTGCATATTCCATCCGGTCTGGGCGGAGAGCGACGTTGAAAAACATATTAATATAAATATATTATTTAAATAATATATAATACTATTCATTTTGTTTTAATTATGTATATTAAATTTATCGTATATTATTTTCGGACTTAATTTTTGACGCATTTTTAACAGATTAGGAAGTCCATTCTGCTTAACTTTGCGTCAAGTTAAATAAATCATTCTTACAAGACATGGCAAATTTCAGGCTTTTACTTTGGATTCCCTTCATGGCTATTATTTTTTCTTTGGATCTGGCTGCCCAGCCTTTGCAGTTTTTTGATGTGAAAGACAGTTTGCCTCTAAAAGCTTTGAACGTACACTCCACCTCCGATGCAGGCTGGATTACTTTAGCCAATGCCCCTGACTCAACCATACAATTGATCAAATACAACTATTGCGGCAAAAAGGTATATACCAAAAAATTCAAAATAGATACTTTTGATTTGTTTGCCATGAATACCACACGATTTCCGGGCGGAAGCCAGTCAGACACTATTTTGTTGGCAGAAGTATTTACCAAAGGCGCAGAGTCAGGTATTCACTTGCTTGAAATCCATCCATTCACAGGAAGTGTTTTATTGTCCACAACGATTTCGATTCCGAATCAGAAAGTCTATCTTAATCCGGTGGTACATGCCACAAATGATTTGCAAGCACGATATATAAGTTTTAATGCTGGACCAGATTCTTCTGATCTCAGCGGATACTTGATCCGAACCGATCAAAACTTTTCCCAACAATTGCTCAGCAAACTGGATTCTGCACATTTAATTCGCGATGTACACGTGTTCAACAACAATCAGATTTTTCTTGCTCTGGACAGTAATGTGGTGGCGGGCATAGATCCAGGTTTCAATGTGCTGTTCACCTATCATCTGGATAGCCAGTTTGTACATATTGACCGAGGAATTGTGACCGGAAATTCAAGTGTTGTTTTAGCAGGAAACTATTTTACATTATCCTCAGCCAACAATCTTTGCTTGGTGGAATTGGATCAGGAAGGGGTCATTGAGGAGCAGACTACCCTGGCTTATCCCTATGATCCAAGTCTTGAACCGCGCGTGGTAAGTTACAGGCCAAGAGGAGGAAATCAGCGACAATTTTTAACTTCATTTGCACATCAGGTAAATGGAAATCTTTCTTCTCCGGCAGGGGCAAAGTATGATTCCAGATTGGCAAATACTGCCAATAATTCATTGTTAAAAAGCATCACCGCCGATAAGGTGTCAAACCTCGCAATTGACTATTCAGAGATTGAAGAAAATGTAATCATGACCGGCAACTTTACAGACACACTGCGATTTTTCAATGCAAAGTTGGCGACCGATCTAAAAATAAATGATGCGAAATGTACCTCGGAGGACATGGAAATTATTGCCAGAACCATTGTAGAAAAATTTGAACAAGACACCTTCACCGGTCTAAAATTCATCAGCTTACCTATGGTGAATAACAATTCATCCATTTTTCCAAAAATGTTTGACCTTGAATTAAAAAGAAGTTGCACTTACTATGACTTTAAGCAGGGTGCTACAAAAGTTATGGGTTGTGTGGGAGATTCCAATACAATTCTTGCCATCCCCGTAAAGTATGCAAATCTCGATTTTCAGAACCCGTTTGTGAAATATCTATGGTCACCTGATCCCGATACTAAAATTCCCAACACTACATACGATACATTAATCACGATCCCAAATATTGCCTTAACCATTACCTCTTCTTATTGTGATGAGGCAGCGAGCCTTACATATAATATTGAGGAATTACCATGTGTAGATTTTCCAAATGTCTTTGCTCCCGGCAGTGAAACATTAATCAATAAAGATTTTAATCCGGTTTACAAAGACAACAATCTCAACAAGATCAGAAGTGTAGAATTTGATATTTATAACCGGTGGGGTAAGAAAGTGTTTTCCACCACCAATCCCGCTGCAACCTGGGACGGAAATATAGACGGCAATCCTGCTCCGATGGAATCCTACCTATACACTTTGACGATCTTTTATTTAAACAATCAGGTACGTACACAAAAAGGTGTCTTTTCGCTGATCCGATAGTCAGGTTGAATATGATTAAGTTCTTTTGGACTTTATTGTTTGCTTTGTGCTTTGGGTGTATGGGTGCCCAGGAGTTTGAAGATTTTACCTTAGAAAAGGAAGTCAAGATTTTTTTGGAAAAAAACTTTTCTGATTTAAAAAGTTTTAATCTTGGCGTCAAAGTGAAAAACGAGGATCAGCAATTGTATCTGGATTCCATTGAATATTCACCCTGGTTTGTAGCAGATTTTAATGACGACGGATTGCTGGACTTATTCGTGCAGGGTTACAAGAGAAAGACAAATGAGAGTTATTTGATCATAGCCAAGGAAGACGCAGGCGTTTATGAATTGGTATCCGTGAGTCCCACTAAAGTCAGTGGAGATCTGAATATTCCATTTATTGAAGAGACCAAGGATGGGCCGCTTATTGTATATAAACAATATGCCTCGGAACAAACTGTTACTATGAAAAATGGCAATGAAGTTAGGTTTCCGAAGAATTTTAATACTTACTACTCTTTGGGCTTTCTCCGAAAAGATACTTTGATTTATAAATTTGACCGCTTGGTAGAATATACTTCCGCACCCAATCTATCGGGATTAAGGTTTATACAGATGCATTCCTATTGTCAGTTTGGGGGTTGTGCGGACTTTAAGCTTAAAATTGACAGTGTTGGGGGAATGATTCTGCAGAACATCAAGAATACGGAACTTGAAGAAGGGATTTTCAAAGCACAATGTGACCCGGATCTATTTCGTAATTTGTTGCTGAGGTTAAAATATCTTCACATCCCAAAAAATGAAATGAAATTTGGCGAACCTACGGAAGATCATGTAAACACATTGATGATCAGTTTCGATGATGGCAGGGTAGTGAAGGTAATGGATTACAATCGTGCCGGAACGCTCGGACTTCAGTGCATATATGACTACCTTGAGGAAATCCGTAAAACAACCCTGTGGTAGTGGGTTCTGCCATGGAAGCTGAAGGGGGGAAACGAAAAAAATTAAAGAAAGCTTATTTTAACGAAAAATATAGATAACCTTTTACAGAATACTGTAACTTTGATAGGTAATGCACATCTTTTTTAAACCATTAAATTTATTTAAATGAAAAAATTCCTTTTAATGTTCGGAGCTTGTTTGGCTTTTAATGCCATGGTTAATGCTCAAACTCCAAGACCAGACAGATCCGGTGGACCTGCGGCTGCTCCTACAGCAACTGAAGCTAAGCCAACAGATGCTTCTGGAAAATCTACGAGCACAAAACCAGCTGCTACAACTACATCAACTAAGCCTGGTGCAACTTCTTCTGCTACAAAGCCTGCTGCTGGAGGTGATGGAACTGCTGCTACGGATGGAAACATCAGAGACCATAAGTGTACTGCTGCTTGCAAAGGCGGAAATCACGTTTTAGCTCATGGAGAAAAAGGCCACGTATGTACTGCTGCTTGTAAAAGAAAACCAACTACTCAAAGAGGAGCGCCTGTTAAAGGGCCTAACCCAACGAAGTAATTTTCGGAATATCTTAAGATTCAATAGGGGGCTTACAATTGTAGGCCCCCTATTTTTTTTGGCTTTTTACAAGGATATTATGCAATAACTGTACAAAGTAGATACTGATTCAAAAAGATTTCCGCAAGAGTTCCAGGTTCATTTTTTCCAGACAACCCAAATAATTTTTTTTAAGAAAGCGATTAAGGTTCAACTGGAATTCGCTTAATAATAATCGTAATTTAAAATTGAAAAAGCTAACTAATCTGGGTGACTAATTTGATTTGCTGTCATAAGTAAAGTTAAGAGAAAAAATTTTTTGTTTTTCCACTATTATTCTGATAACCTTTTATCAAAAGGAAACACTATGATAGGTAAACGATAATTTTTAAACCATTAAATTTTTTATAAAATGAAAAACTTCTTTTTACTGTTCGGCGCTTTTATGGCCTTCAATGCAATGATCAACGCACAAACTCCAAGACCAGACAGATCTGGTGGACCAGCCGCTGCACCTCAAGGTACAGAGACAAAATCTACAGACGTTTCCGGAAAATCTACGGATGCTAAACCTGCTGCAACTACTACAACTACCAAAACATCCAGCAGTACAGATGCTACCACTCAGGGAACTGATACAAAATCTGCCGATGGTACCAGAAAATCTGCCGGTGCAAAACCAAATGCTTCATCTTCAACGCCAAAGCGTCCTACCCCTGCAACTAAACCAACAAGTGTAGATACTAAAAGAAGACCAACTACACAAGGAGCTGCACCGGTTAAAGGAACTAATCCTGCGAAGTAATTTTTTGGAACATTCAAAATGTAACGGGGGGCTTCCAAAAGAAGCCTCCTGTTTTTTTTGGGGTAAAATAGGATATGTTATGAGTCAAGTTAAAAATTTGGAGAGAAACTGGTTTTATTTAACTAGTAATTCACTAGAGTTATACTAAATTCCATTCCATTGTTATTGCTCTTTTTTGTCTTGATCAATAAAGAACCAAAAAAAAATCAAGGCTGTTTTCATTTCTTAACGCTAAATCGAATGTAAAAAGCTAAGCATAATAAACTCGCCATAAGCAGCCTTAATTGTTCTAGGTCTTAATGTAATCAATTCATTAGCTTATCTGCAAGCGAGCTCAAACAGTATTTTGTTTTTAACGCTTATTAGATCCATTTAAGCTAAAATGACAAAGGCCGATTTGTATTTCTCAATCGATAACTAATTGAAGTATCGGAAGCTTTCAATCAAGCTATTTAAGATGTCCAAATTCTACTTAATCTCCATAAAATTAAGCCAAATCTTTCTTTTGAATAGAATTCCAATCGATACCCAAGCTTTAAAAACCTGCTTTGATAAATTCCATCATTCTTTCTATGGCCATCTTGTACCCTTGCATACCAAATCCAACAAAAGAACTCACACAAACATCCTTGATCAGTGAAACGCGGCGAAACTCTTCACGCGCATAAATATTACTTAAATGAACTTCAATGACCGGAATCTGGATGCAGGTTAAAGCATCTCTTATGGCCACGGAAGTATGTGTGTATGCACCTGGATTTATGATGATGCCTCTGTATGATGATGGAGATTCCTGGATGCAATCAATGAGATCACCTTCATGGTTGCTTTGATAATATCCCAAGCTCACCTCATCAAATGAAGCATGCAATTCCTCCAAATATGTTTCAAAAGATACTTTTCCATAAATTTCAGGTTGACGGACACCTAGCATATTCAGATTAGGGCCATGTATAATGAGTATGCCCGGCTTTTGCATCAATTGACCATTTCAGAAAGGAACTTAAGACGGACCAGTCGAATTTCTTCAAAGGTAATGTCATCTTCCTTCAGACTCTTATATGCTTCTTCAGCAGAATCACTGTCTGCGGTATTGAAATAGTCGTATATGTCTTCGCAGATGGATTCGTCCACTTCCTCTTTGATGTAATAATTAATGTTAATCTTAGTCCCGGAACTCACGATGATGTTTAACTCATCCATCAGTTCCTCCATATTCATTTGTACATTTCTTGCAATGTCTCCAAGAGGCATTTTTTTATCAATGCATTTTATAATTTCCACTTTTGCTTTAGACTTGTCAGCTACTTGTTTAATTTGGAAATCATCCGGGCGTTCAATTTCATTTTCTTCTACATATTTGGCAATGTAGTCAATAAATGGTTGACCGTAACGCTCTGCTTTACCCCTGCTCACCCCTGAGATTTTACAAAGGTCTTCCATACTAATAGGATATTGAGTAGCCATTTCTTCCAGGGACGGATCAAAGAATACCACCCATGGTTTTACTTTATGTTTTTTGGCTACATCCAGTCTGATTTCCTTTAAGGTATTAAATAACTGGGGATCCAGTGCCACGCCTTGTGCCGGGGCAGTATCTTCTTCACTGGAGGTGGTGGTGTTGCCGTAATCATGGTTGATGGAAATTTCAACCTCTACCGGTTTTTTAATGAATTCCTTTCCTTCCTCGCTGAGCTTTAGGATCCCGTAGGTTTCTACATCTTTGATGATAAAACCTTTTAGAATACCTTGTCTGAATAATGAGAACCAAAACAAATTATCCCTTTCCTTTCCCTGGCCAAACAATTCATGTTGGTCTAATTCGTAGTCAAGAATATCTTTTGTATTGATACCACATAAAAATTCAACCAATGGTTTTATGGTAAAATTCTGGTTGAGTGCAAGAATAGTTTTTAAAGCCAGAAGCATTTCTTTTTTGACCTCCAGTTTTGGCTTAGGATGCCTACAATTGTCGCACATTCCTTTACAACGGGATTCTTCAAATTCTTCCCCAAAATAGTGAAGTACAAATTTTCGTCTGCATACAGAACTTTCTACATATGCTTCCACTTCATCAAGGAGCTGAGCGCCCATATCCCGTTCAGAAGCCGGTTTGTCCCTGAGGAATTTTTCCAGTCTGGTGAGGTCTGCGTTGGCGAAGAATGCAAAACAATTGCCTACCATACCATCACGGCCGGCACGACCGGTCTCCTGATAATAATTTTCTAGAGATTTTGGAATATCATAATGAATAACTACCCGCACATCCGGTTTGTCGATGCCCATTCCAAAGGCAATGGTTGCGCAGATTACATCGATTTCTTCCATCAGGAAGTCATCTTGCACCTGAGATCTTGCTTTTGGGTCCATTCCTGCATGATATGGGGAAGCCTTAATCCCATTGACCTGGAGTACTTGAGCCAACTCTTCTGTAGTTTTTCTGGCTTGCACATAAATGATGGCAGATTCACCCGGCTGAGCTTTAAGGATCTGAACGATTTGTTTCATCGTTTGGTCCTTATTTATTTTCGGCCTTACTTCATAATACAGATTTGGTCTGTTGAAGGATTCCATATAAATGTCCGGATCATTCATTTCCAGACTCTTTACGATATCAATCTGAACTTTTGGCGTTGCGGTTGCGGTCAGTGCTATTATGGGAATGTGGCGATCAATAGAATTGATCATGTCCCTGATGCGTCGGTAATCCGGACGGAAATCATGCCCCCACTCAGAGATGCAATGGGCCTCATCAACCGCCATAAAGGAAAGGTCCACAGAATTAAGGAATTCTATGGTTTCCTCTTTTTGCAGCGTCTCCGGGGCCACATAAAGCAATTTGGTTTTTGCCCTGGTGATGTCTTCTTTTACCTGTTTGATCTCTGATCGGTTCAGGGAAGAATTCATAAAATGCGCAATCTCATCCGTCTGCCCGTAGCCACGAATGGCGTCCACCTGATTTTTCATCAACGCGATGAGGGGTGAGATGATTATGGCTGTGCCGGGTAACATGAGCGCAGGTAGCTGATAGCAGAGGGACTTGCCTCCACCAGTCGGCATGATAACGAAAGTATCTTTTTGATTGAGGACAGATTCTATGATCTTCTCTTGATTGCCTTTAAAGGATTCGAAACCAAAATGAAATTTTAATGCCTCGTTTATACGGTCTTTTGTCAACATTTGAAATTGGAAAAATTAGATCGGTTTTATGCTGTCATGCAGCGAAGTCTAAAAATAAGCATTTTTAATTAATTCAAACTACTAGAAGGCGGATATTTACAAATCATTAAACAAATATTAAAACCTCCTGCGCGTTCATTCAATAATTTGCAGACTTTATGGAAAATCAACTGAAATTACACATTAAAGAACTCGAAAGTGCGGCTGCACCTTTGTCTCCTGACCGAAACGTCCGCGAAGCCATGGATCATGTGATGCAGGATTTCGCACAGGACTTTTTGGATGGTCTGACGAACCGAAAGGCTTACTTTTCTTTTGATAGCATGCATGGTAAACTGGAGCACCCTGAAAAAGAAACCCTTGACCTGCCCGGAATACTCAGACAACTTGATCAGGAAATGCTGAACCAGGGCCTCAATCCAGCGTCCGGAGGGCATTTGGGTTATATTCCGGGAGGTGGCTTGTATGCCGGTGCCCTGGGTGATTATTTAGCTGCGGTGTGTAATCAATACGCCGGAATATATTACAGCGGTCCCGGAGCCGTTAAACTTGAAAACGAACTTATCCGTTGGCTCTGTCGTTTGATGGGGTTTCCGGCTACCGCACATGGTAATCTCACCAGTGGTGGCAGTATTGCCAACCTCATTGCTTTCACCACGGCCCGCGAAGCTAGAGAACTCAAGGCATCTGAATTCCACAAACAATGTATCTACCTGACCTCCCAGGTTCACCATTGTGTGCACAAGGCTATCCGGATCTGCGGGATGCGGGAGGCCAGAACCAGATTTGTGGCCATGGATGATCGTTTCAGAATGGATCCGGTGGATTTGAGGAAAAAGATAGAGGAAGATCTGGCATTGGGTTTTGAGCCTTTTATCATCATTGGATCTGCCGGCACTACAGATACCGGGGCAGTAGATCCCCTTAACGAATTGGCAACCGTGGCGGAGGAATATCATTTGTGGTTTCATGTCGATGCAGCTTATGGGGGATTTTTTATTTTAGCAGAACTTGAGGATGAACTTGGACATCCACTTAAAAATAAATTTTTAGGAATTGAGCGAGCTGACTCGCTTGCCATTGACCCACACAAGGGCTTATTTTTATCATATGGTCTGGGAGCGGTCCTAATCAAAGATACTACCTCTCAATACAAAGCCCATTATTACCGTGCTGCGTACATGCAGGATACCGTTCAGGCCATGGAAGAGCTCAGTGCCTCCGACTTGTCTCCTGAACTCACCAAACACTTTAGGGGACTGAGATTGTGGATTCCATTGCGATTGTATGGAATAGAACCTTTCAAGGCAGCACTGGAGGAAAAAATACTTTTGTGCAGATATTTTTATGAGGAGATTCGTAAGATGGGTTTTGAAGTAGGTTCCTATCCGGATTTGTCCGTGTGCATTTACCGTTATGTTCCACTTCAGGGCGATGCAGATGCCTTTAATGCCGCGCTTGTGGAACACGTAGTGCAAGATGGCCGGATGTTTGTATCTTCCACTACCATTCATCAGCAATACTGGATACGCATCGCAATACTTTCTTTCCGTACACATTTGCGGGAAATAGATTTATATCTTGAAATTATTAGAGAATACATGAAAGAGAAGATTTAGTAAATGTTTTTTTGACACCTATTACAAAACAAGATTCCTTTTTTTTAAAACGCGCTATTGGTATGGTGGATAATAAAATATTTAATGACATATACTGAATGATAGGTTTTCACATTGTTGTTTTCATTCATCTTAAATAAAGTTGGCATTGTTAAAAATGATTTATATACTTATGGCAGGTATCAATGCGCTGGCCATGCTTTTTCTGCTCAAAGGATTTTGGGTAACACTTATAGATTCGTATCATCCAAAATCGGAAGCCATTATGTATTTGATTGCGGCATTGCTTTTGGGCTTGAGTTCTTACCTTTCCTACAACACTGCCAAAGGAAATGAGATGTATGGGTATGGTTGTAAATTTATCTTTATTTCCTGGATAGTCATTTTGGTGATCATCAAGCTGTCCCTCATGCTTATGTCAGGACCACCCAGATAGAAATAGGATTAAAAGCTGCGGTCTTGATGGCTAAAACTTTGATTCAAAATAAAATTAAAATTCAACATATTAATTCCGGAGTTATTTAAACGATCGTTCCTAATTTAGGTATTTTAAATGAGGCCATTGGAAGTGCCCATAAATACTGTGTGATTATTGTCAATTGTAATGATTCTCCTAACATTGTCAAAAGACTCTTTGAATTAATTTGCTTCACTGGCAAAACAAAGTCGAGAACTTTAGAATCTAACTTTCGATTTCATTGATTGGTGTGCTCGAAACACAGTGTACAACCCTATGTTAAAATAAATATAAAGACAATTTACCAAAATTGATAAAACTGACTTACATTTACCAAGGGCTTTGCTTTTTTTCTAGCCCTTATTTTACGATTTGAATCATAAGTTCAATTTCATTTTGAACAGAGGTGTTGTTATTCTACTGGTCTTGATTTTTTTCTTTGCGGTTTGATCAGATTTTTAAAATTACAAAATCGGAGATCAAATATTTTTATAAATATTATCCTTTCTAATTAGTTAAAATTTATATTATGAACAGGCTACTTCTATATTGTTCCGTTTTTCTATTGTTCTTTTTACTCACAGGCTGCCCTTCAAATGATTCGTCTGACAGTGATTTCTCAGGATCCATCTATTATAATGATGGCTCTCAGGCCGGCGGAACATTGTTTAGGATATCAGCAAAAGATGGAAATGTTGAACAGCTGATGAATAATGCAATACAGCCGGACATCATGGCCAATGGGGATATCCTGGCCATCGAAAATCACCAAGGCAGAATCATGATTACGGACCTATACGGTGCAAATCGAAGAACGCTTGTTTCCTGGAGTGTGGATCCAAACAATAAAGACAGAAATTATTTAAACTCACCTCGTATTTCATTTGATCAGAAATATGTGGCATACGATGGGTATCCTTATAATCAAGTGACTTATGTGGTCGATGCTCAATCCGGACAATTGTTATTAAGCGTTGGTAATCCAGACAAGCTTGATCAAAGTTATTACTCACCAAGTTGGGCACCTGATGGTTCATTGATTGTTCAGGGAGCCCCATCTAGAAACAATGGACTTTATTTAATTGATAAGGATTTTAATTCCATCACCCGAATAGATCCTAATCTAACAGATGTAAACAGTCCCAGTGTAAGTCCGGATGGTAATACCATAGCATTTATAAGTAATTACGAATTGTGGACGATGGCATTTGATGGTTCAAATCCCAGGCAAATAAAAACAGATTTAACTGTGCCTTCTGCTCCAACCTGGTCTCCCGACAGTAGATACATTGCAGTAGTCAGCGGATTAAGAATTTATATGGTAGATGTAAGAAATTCAACCATAACGCGTCTTGAAGACAGCAGAGCCGCAGGCTCCCAACAAATTAGTTGGAAATAATTTCAGATAAACTGGTCTGTCATTTAAATGTTAAAAAATATATACGCGCTGGTATAATTAAGTTTTAAGAAAGTGTAATTGTATTATTAAACCTATTGCATTTCTAATATTTTTAGATTCTTTATCACTTTATAAGACATTTGCAGTTCTTTAATTTGTTTTTCAAAATCATTTGATTGATCTCTTTAACTTCGTCTTTAAACTTGAATCTGTTGCCACAATCATAGAGTTCAATAAATGGATTTTTGTCTTTTATTTGAACAAATAAATCATTTGCCGAGAAACCATCTTCCAATTTTAAATACATTTCATAATTTAGTTTCAGTAATGCAGTTTGTGCATTGATGCCTCGGTTATCCAAAAAATATTCCCGGATCAATTCTGTAGGATAAGTGTATGCATTATTTTTGTACAGATCTTGTTTTGAAGGGTATGCAATAATTTTGGATCTGTCTGCAGAAAGCATCACGGGCACAAGGAATTTATAAGACTCCTCTCTCATTTTATAAATCATCGTTGGTGGCCCTGAACTGTCAAAATCATTTACGACCCCCTTCCGTGTGCAACTCAGGCAAAACATTAAAGTAATAAGTATACTTGAAATTCTATCCAAGTTCATCTAATGCAAAATGTTTATTTTTACTGAATTTGATTCCATTAATTGGTTCTGAATTTTAAGATAATAGAAACCATTTTGGAGCTTGCTTACATCTATCGGTATTTTTTCAGTACCAATGGAAATGTTATTTATTACTTTTATAAGTTGTCCTGTGGTATTAAAAATTTTAATATCACTTGGTCCGTTAAGAGTTTTATTAGTTTCTAAATAAAGGAGCTTTTGTACTGGATTTGGAAAGCAATTCAGCATATTTTCATTTATGAAATCCTTACTTGCTGAAGGCTGAGTTTTAGTGATATTTAAATCCAAGATATAAGTTCCTGTTTCGCCTGCAGAATAGGGGGCAATATAGAACAAGGCCTCACCTCCGTTTTTCAATATCAGACTATTGGGTATTGAGTAGTCAAAGGCTTCAGAATATCCATTGCCAAGATCATAGGAAATTAAGATATCAGCAGAGTAATCCTTACCATCCAGGCTACTGAATCGATCACCTATTTTAGTTTCAATTTTATAATCTGATCCTGCAGGCAATATTACTTTATAAAAATCATACTCTGTCCTGTTATGAAAATTTGAACCTATGGTGCTGACATGAGCCTGACTTCCATTAAAAGTATATGGCAAATTATAGGCAGTTTCTCTTGAGTTATTGTCTTCATATTTATCGGCAATAATTCCCGGGGAAACAACATTGATCAATACTGGGTTGTCGTGTAAAGTGTTGGATAGGATGTACCAATCAGTGTAATCAGTTGAATTAAACAGTGCAATATAATAACTGCCGGGATCAAGGGATAATCCATCATTTGTAAATTGAAATCCTGAATTAAAAAACCCCGCCTTGATTTCTGTATTTTCGATTTCAGCTATAGTTTCAACCCATTTACCTTCTTGGTCAAAAATATCTGCCGACAACCATCCCTTAAAATCGGTAGCTCCATAATTAGCAATATCGGTAGTTATCGTAAACGCCTGATCCTGTACGATCGGGTTGGAGCTGAAATTCATTTTTGAATACATGGCAATTACATTTGCATTGCTGGCCACCGTCAGACTTATTGGGTTATTGTAGGTGGATTGATTGATTAAAGTCCATTCCTTGTCTGTATTGCGGTAATAAAGGCCAATGGTATGCTTTCCAGGAATAAGCGTCATCCCGGCAGAGTTAAATTCGTAGGTATTGTAAAATCCATTTTGAAGATTTTGGTTGTTTAAGATTTGAACAAAATCTACAAAGACACCTTCATTGGTGAAAACAGCTGCACAAAAGTCCCCACTAAATGCCGACATTCCTAAATTAGCAATTTTCACTGAGACTTTGAATGCTTGATTTGAACCCAATGAAGTAGGATTAACTTCCATGGTTGAATAAAGACTGAGATCAAAACTGCCTGTAATGATTTGCTCTGGCTGAATACCCAAAATGGCATAATGTCCTGAATTGTATCCTCCGGTCCCTCCACCGGTTCCGACTCCACCCGGATTAAGGGCATCAATGGTAAAATAACCATCATAAGCGCCACCCCATCCCCAATTGATATGAAAGAAATAATTGTTGTCGTATCCATCGATGTCAAAAAAATGACCACCTCCTGTGCCGGCACCTCTGTAAAGCAAGGGCCTTGAATTGTCAAGTTCGTTTTTTAATAAATTGACCCATTCTGCAGTTCCATAATTCTGGCGGTTGTAAACCTGAGTTGACTGTTTATAGCCAAAGTATGTTTTGAATGCTTCATCAATGTTGTATAATCCTGAAGAACTTGTTTGTGGACTGTAGTCCATGTTTTGTGCTACACCACAATGGTACATCAAATTTGCAACATCAAAGTTGTAGCCTCTGACGTCATTTGGCATTTTGGACCAATCGTATGTTGCATTCCCAAAATTAACTGAAAGTGTACCATAGCTTGGGTGATTATAAGAGTGAAATCCGGTGCCCTGTTTTGGATAATTCCAATACTTCATAATTTGTGCCATGGCAGTAGCTCCGCAACCTGTCACAGAGCCTCCCGGACAAAGGTCATTGTAATAAGGGCGTTGATTCCAAATGGTATTCATCAGCGGTAAAACACTTGAAATTTGATCCTTGACAGAAAATATACCTTGGTAATAGTCCTGCCAAAGTTGTTTGATTTCAGGAGTTGCTTGCAGCTTATTTTCTCTGATATAAAAAATCTGCTCCTTGTATTCAGTCAACCACTTTTGAAGATTTATCGGCATGTCTATGTTGGTAAATCTACCCTTTATTGAGTATCCCATCACTGGAGTAGCTACATCTTCTGCGGAGATGATTATAAATCCATCGTTGGCATTTAAGTTAAAGATAAAAAAAACAGGAACGTGATTTGTGGATTCTACCTTATGTGCAAGCTCAACTTTTTCAATTTTAACCACCGAAATGTGGTTCGCAAAAAATAAGGCCACTTGTTTTGCAACTTCAAGGTTCACCGTAGTGGAAAAACCATTCAGGTGTATTGAATTCATTAAAATCAATAAGCAAAGTACCTTTTTCATAATAATTCAAATTAATAGGTAAGAAAAGTTAATAAACAGAATAAGAAGAAACACTCAAGAATTTGTCCGATGGCCCTGATGAGAAATTATTAAGGAACAAAATTGAAGAAACTGGACCAACTTACTTTTTGCATTAAATTCAAAGGTAAACTTTTATTTATTAGCTTGGACAATAGTTAATATTTTTTTTTAATTTATCAAAACGGCCCATCGACAGGGGTTTATCGTATTTTTGGACTTCAGGTAATTAATTTAACTTGTATGATTAAGAATTTTCAAAACACCTATTAATGAGGCAAATCTATTTTTTGTCTTTTGCGGCTCTTGGTAGTCTGACAAGCTGTTGTGATTCTAAAATCTGGGAATGAGCAAATAGCTCGTCTCTACATTTAATCTATTTAAGAAATCACATTTAATCGTTTTTGAGAGTATGGTTCTGCGACAGCCGCATTCCAATAATTTCCTTTTACGGAGAAAGATAGTTAGCCTAAACCAACTCTGCTGGTCATTGGGTTACCGTCCACTTTTGGAATATATCCGGTAGGATTTAAGCAAAAATTGCCAGTATGCATCATTTTTTGCATTATTCAAAATTGGAATGGTGGCCTTTGTGCCGCTTCAACATGGGACAACTTTGCTAGTTTTTTATTTTTTTAATGTTTTTTATTTGCGAAACCAAATAGTTGCATATATATTTGCAACTGATTAGTTTCATAAATAAAATATTTTAAATATGCGAAAATTAAAACTGCAAGTCCAAATGTCCATGGATGGATTCATTTCCGGGATAAATGGGGAAATGGATTGGTTGACCTTTGATTGGTCTGAGGACCTGAAAGGGTATGTCCGGCAGCTAACAGAAGAGGTGGATACAATTTTGTTGGGAAGAAAACTGGCAGAGGGTTTTATTCCGCACTGGACGGCCTCTTTGCAAAGTCCCGAACCGGAAGAGGGGGCAGAAGTTTTTGTGCATACGCCAAAGGTTGTGTTTACCAAATCCCTGCTCACTTCAGAATGGAACAATACAGTTTTAGCAAGAGGCGAACTCGTGGATGAAATTTTTGCATTAAAAGAACGTGAAGGGAAAGACATGATTGTCTATGGTGGCGGAAAGTTTGTATCATCATTATTCAAGGAGCATTTAATTGACGAACTCCATTTGTTTATCAATCCGGTGGTGCTGGGGAAAGGACTCCCTATTTTCCAAAGCGTAACATCCAAACAAAATTATGAGTTGGTGGATGTCAAAAGGTTTGAATGCGGAATTGTAGTAATGTGCTATCAATCAAAAAAATGAGAAGAGATGTATTCCAGGCAATTGCCGACCCAACAAGGAGGGCCATCATTTTGTTGATTGCATCCCAATCAATGACGCCCAATGCAATAGCAGAGCACTTCAGTACTACAAGGCAGGCAGTCTCCAAGCACTTAAAAATATTAACTGAATGCAAGCTGGTAAAACAAGAGCAGTCAGGACGAGAAATTTTTTATCAACTGAACGCGGATAAGATGAAGGAAATTGACAAGTGGCTGGCACAATTCAGAAAAATCTGGGAGAGCCGATTCAATGAATTAGACAGAGTGTTATCAAATTTAAAAAAAATAAAAAATGAACAGTAATCTTTTATTCGATTTTTCAATAGACCGGCAGAACAAAACAATTGCCGTAAAAAGGGAATTTGCAGCGGGCCTTGATTTGGTATGGGATGCCTGGACCAATCCGGAAATACTGGATCTTTGGTGGGCACCAAAGCCTTATCAAACAAAGACAAAATCCATGGACTTCAGAGAAGGAGGACATTGGTTGTATGCGATGATTTCACCGGAAGGAGAGACACATTGGTGCAGGGCCGATTATAATAAAATAGCCAAACTGCAGAGTTACTCGGGACTGGATGCTTTCTGTGATGAAGAGGGAAAAGTCAATCAGGACTTTCCCCGCTCTTTTTGGACCAATACATTCAGTGAAAAAGATGAAGTTACTACTGTGAATATTTTAATAGCCTATGATGAATTAGCAGATCTGGAAAAAATAATTCAATTGGGATTCAAGGAAGGATTCACCATGGCATTGGGCAATCTTGATCAATACATTGAAGCACAATTTAAAATTAGAAAAGAACTCAGAACAAGCAACCATGCAAGAGTATGTACTTATCTTAATTTTCCAGGGAACACAGAAGAGGCATTTGTTTTTTACAAATCAGTTTTCAGAACTGAATTCAATGGAGGTGGCATCCAACGATTCAGTGACTTACCTGTTGATGATAGCCAGCCACCTCTTGCTGAAGAAGTAAAGAAAATGGTCCTGCATGTAGAATTGCCAATAACTGGCAACCATGTTCTGATGGGAACGGATGCTCCAAAAGAAATGGGGTTTACGGTTGTCCAGGGAAACAATATGCACATCAGCATCGAGCCGGAAACAAGAGAGGAAGCCAAAAGAATTTTTGATGAATTATCTGTAGGAGGAAATGTGAGTATGCCTTTGCAGGATATGTTTTGGGGCGCTTATTTTGGTTCATTTACTGACAGGTATGGAATAAACTGGATGGTCAATCACATCACTTCAAAATAAAGCAAAAGTTTTTTATTGCGCATGGCATTAATTGTGTTGACTAACTCAACAGAGCCTTTAAACAAAATTTTGAAAATGACTTATCTTCAATTGGATGAAATTGCAAGATTCATTTATTGTTAAGAAAGTATTTTTCGGTTATTTTAAATTTATTCAACTGAAAGGAAAAATTTAGCATCTAAGAATATAAATTGCTTTAGCGAAAGTTGCTTTTGTATTTTTTGCGGCCTTGCTGACACAATAAGTTAGCATACGGAATATTCTCTTCCATCAATGAGACAATATTTCATTACTATTGTGAAAATTGTAATGAATCTGCATTTATTGAATTGAAAAAAATCCAAGATACATGGCCAAAGTCCTTCCTGCACTTTCAGAGAATTCGTTTTTAAGGTATTTTAATTTTATCGCATTGTACGTTGCACAGGGTATTCCTGAGGGAATGGCATTGTTTGGTATTCCTGCCTGGATGGCGATGAACGGAAAAACCCCTGGAGAAATTGGGACCTTTGTGGCAGCATTCGGATTGCCCTGGAGTTTAAAAATTTTAGTCGCTCCTTTGATGGATAGGTTTACTTATTTGCCTATGGGCCGTAGAAGACCATGGGTAATCATTGGACAATTGGGATTGATCTTAAGTTTTATTGTTATGGCTTTTGTGCCGGATCCATTGAATCATCTCAACATGCTGGCACTTGCAGGTATGGCCGTTGGATTTTTTGGAGCTTTTCAGGATGTGGCTACAGATGGAATGGCGATTGATGTGGTGCCGGTTGATCAGCAGGCAAGAGCAAATGGACTGATGTGGGGTGCAAAGATAATCGGGACATCCACATCCCTCGCAGTGGGAAGTTGGCTGCTCAACCATTATGGTTTTACTTATGCCATTCTTATGCTTTCGGTAATGGTTGGTTTAATCATGTTTGTACCCCTATGCTTAAGAGAACGTCCAGGTGAAAAAATCCTGCCATGGAGCAAAGGCGTTGCATCCGCTGAAACTAAAAAAATGCAGTTAAGCAGTTGGTTTGATATTTTTAATTCTTTGTACCGGGTATTTAGTTTGCGCAATAGTTTGGTGTTGGCAGTACTTGTATTTATCACGCAAGGGTCTTTTAATTACATCGCGACCCTGCTCCCCATATTTACCGTCCAGGCGCTGGGTTGGTCCGATCAGGCATATTCGAATTATTTTGCGACGGCAAGTTTAGTTGGTGGCATTGGAGGAATGTTGATAGGGGGTATTTTGATTGATCGATTTGGGAAAATAAGGATGATGAATATTTATCTCGTAATTCTTATCTGCATGACCATTGGTTTCGTATTGTTAAAGCTTCAATGGGCAAGTACCTGGTTTATTGTAAGCTTTATGATTGTTTATCAACTGCTGTATGTGTTTACCTGCATCGGTGTATTTGCCATTGCCATGCAGTGCTGTTGGAAAAAAGTTTCAGCCAGTCAGTTTACCATTTACATGACCATTTCAAACATGGGTAGAATTGTGGGTGCCAAATTGATCGGTCCAATCAAGTTTCAATTCTCATGGGAATATACGGTGTTGGCGTTTTCCATCATGATGCTTTTAGGCTTTGTGATCATTCAGTTTTTGCACATGAAAAATCACTTAAAACATTTGGATGATCTGGAAACTGAATTTGCTAATAAAGATTTTAGACCATTAATGGATAAAGCATAAACTGTTGAATTTTGAATATAAAAATGATTAAATACGCCTTAATTTTTCATTGAATGAGTAATAGTTATAATCTATTTAAATTATAATTTTGAAATACATCACACGCACGGTTTGGATTTTGTCGGTGGTGAGTTTGCTCACGGATACCGCAAGTGAAATGCTCTATCCGGTAATGCCAATTTATTTAAAAACCATTGGCTTTTCCATTTTGTTTATAGGCATTCTGGAAGGATTTGCGGAAGCATCTGCCGGTCTGAGTAAAGCATATTTTGGCAAGTGGTCTGACGTGTCGCAAAGACGTGTACCTTTTGTACAAATGGGTTATGCACTAAGCAGCATTTCAAAACCCATGATGGCCATATTTGTATTTCCATTGTGGATCTTTTTTGCAAGATGCATTGATCGATTGGGAAAAGGTATCCGTACTGGTGCACGAGATGCCATGCTTTCAGATGAAGCAACTATCGAAACCAAGGGAAAGGTTTTTGGATTTCACCGCTCAATGGATACTTTTGGCGCTGTGTTGGGTCCTGTACTTGCCTTAATTTATCTTAGTTACTACCCTGATAATTACAAAACATTATTTTTCATTGCATTTGTTCCCGGTATTTTTGCAGTACTGGCTTCTTTCTTCTTAAAAGATAAAGAACATGAAAAATCAGAGCAGAAAGTTGCGTTTTCTTTTTTTTCCTTTTTGCAATACTGGAAAGAAAGTCCGATAGCATACAAGAGGCTGGTGATGGGATTACTTATTTTTACTTTATTCAATAGTTCAGATGTTTTTCTCTTATTAAAGTTGAAGGATGCTGGATTTGGGGATAGTTTGGTGATCGGCATTTACATATTTTACAATCTGGTTTATGCTTTATTTTCTTTTCCAATGGGTATACTTGGCGACAAGTTTGGCTTGAAATCCATTTTTATTTTTGGCCTTACTTTGTTCGCGATAGTATATTTTGGAATGACACAAAGTGCAGATTTGGTTTACTTCTGCATCCTCTTTTTAATGTATGGTATTTATGCTTCCTCCACGGAAGGAATTTCAAAAGCCTGGATTTCAAATATTACCAATAAAAAAGATACGGCAACTGCGATCGGAACATTTTCCGGATTGCAAAGTTTGTGTACCATGCTTGCCAGTTCAATTGCAGGTATCATCTGGTATAATTGGGGCCCATCCGCAGCCTTTTTTACCACCGGATCTGTAACGCTTGGGGTGATCTTATACTTCATTTGGATTCCAAAACCCATATCCATTTCTGAGGACATGGATATAAAGTAAAAAAAAATCAACTTTAACACCAGTGTTATAATTTGATTTTAATTTTCATTGTTTAATATCTTGAATTTTTACTTTATATTTGGATTAAGAACTTTTTACATTTTTACTTCATGGTAGTTTTATAAAATATTTATAATTGACTTTATTTTGACCATAAAAAATTCACCGCCGGTTCCTATTCCAACTTTACACTTGTTTCCGGTTTTGGACAAGTTGTTGATCGAATTATTAAAGTCCCTTACTCCGGACGAATGGAATTTGCCAACCATAGCAAGACAATGGACGGTAAAGGACATTTCAGCCCACCTGCTGGACGGTAATTTAAGAAGCCTTTCCGCATCCAGAGATAATTATTTTGTTCAGCGGGATGTAAATTTTGCATCTTATGGTGATTTGGTAATGTATCTAAATCAATTGAACCATGAATGGACCCATGCCGCCAAAAGACTGAGTCCGCAAATAATCATTTACTTGTTGGAATTATCCGGAAAGCAATATGTAGAACATTTGAATTCACTGGACCCTTTTAGCAAGGCTATTTATTCTGTAGCCTGGGCAGGACAGGATGTTTCTGAAAATTGGTTTCACATAGCCAGAGAATATACCGAAAAATTTCTGCATCAGCAACAAATACGCGATGCTGTAGGTCTTCCTGGGCTGATGACGAAACAGTTGTTTTTACCTTTTATGGATATCATGATGTTTGGCATGTTACCGGCCTTCAAAGATGTTGCAGCGGAGAATGGAACATCCATAAGCATTGTAATTAGTTCTGAGATTGGAAGCTGCTGGAATCTTTACAGAAAGAACGACAGCTGGTGCTTTAAAAAAGACCCGGATAAACAACCGGATGCAATATTGGAAATAGAACCTGATCTTGCCTGGAAATTATTTTCTAAAGGTATTTCGCCAGCGGAAGCCTTGCCCAAGGTTAAAATATCCGGAGATATTGCACTGGCAAAATATGCTCTAAAGATGGTTTCGGTTATGGCCTGAGGGATATCCATTAATGAGCTGTTAGATCTGGTAAATAACTCTAACTTTAATGGTGCCTTGTAAAAAAAAATAATAAATGTTAAAAAAAACGTATGACTTGGATATGAATCATTTATGATTAATTTTGTTAGACTCTTTCTTTGAAAATATTTCTTGTTTTACAAATCGATTGATCGCAGTTTCATTTTATTTAATCACGAATGTATATTTATGTGGAGACAAATAAAAGATTTTATTTTAATTACTGCAGGTATATTTTCAGCAGCATTTGGATTTAAGGGATTTCTTTTGACGAATCAATTTATCGATGGAGGAGCGACTGGAATTTCGTTGTTGTTGTCTGCTTTGACTTCCGTGCCACTCTATGTATTTATTATTGTTGTCAATATTCCATTTATCCTTCTTGCCAAATCCATCCTTGGGAAATCATTCGCCATCAAAACATCAGCAGCTATTTCAGGATTGGCTCTTTGTTTGGCTACAGTTAGTTTTCCCAATGTGACAGATGATAATTTGCTGGTTGCGGTTTTTGGAGGATTTTTTCTTGGAGCTGGAATTGGACTTTCTGTAAGGGGTGGGGCTGTCATTGATGGAACAGAGGTGTTGGCCATTTACTTGAGTAGAAAATTGGGAACCACAATAGGGGACATCATTATCCTGATCAATGTACTTATTTTTTCTGCAGCTGCTTACTTGCTTTCCGTAGAAATTGCATTGTATTCCATGATCACCTACATTTCCGCATCCAAGACCCTTGACTTTATTATAGAGGGAATAGAAGAATACATTGGGGTTACCATAGTATCTCCTTACTGTGAAGCCATCCAACAAATGATTGTGGAAACGATGGGTAGGGGAGTTACAATTTATAGTGGGAAACGTGGATTTGGTAAGCGGGGTGAATCCAACGAAATGGATATTGTATATACTGTTTTGACCCGACTCGAAATAAACAAATTAAATACTGAATTAGAAAAAATTGATCCGGATGCATTTGTCATCATGAGTAGTATCAAGGATACTAAAGGAGGTATGATAAAGAAAAGACCTTTAAAGCATTGAGGTGTTTTCAAGTGGTGCATGGTCATGGTAAACGATTTGGTATTTTATTCATATTTTACCATTACAGGAGGATCATCAACACACTATTCAAAAGCATCCCCGTTTCATGTGCTAATCTGCCCAAGAGTGGACTCTTTAGAAGTAACATCCCCTGGGATATTTAGAATTTATTCATGGGGTCCGGAGCCATATTATTCGTATATTTGCGAATTAAATATGAAGATTCATGGTTACTAAAACGCATAAGTTTACCAAGCGGCAAGAGTTGATAGCCAGATTTGCACATTCCCTGTCTAACCCCATTCGGGTTTCGATTCTGGAGCTTTTAGCAAATAAGTCCTGTTGTTACCACGGAGATCTTTCAGAAGAGTTTCCTATTGCAAACAGCACATTATCTCAACATTTGAAAGTTTTAAAAAAGGCAGGGCTGATCCGGGGCGAGATCACCCCACCAAAAACAAAGTATTGTATTAATCCGGAGAATTGGGGACTCGCTAAAGGCTTGCTCATGGGATTTTTTGATCAATCCATACACCAATTGGATTGTTAAATTTGGAAAATTATAATTTATGTTCGTTAAAGTACGAATATAATAAAATTTAAATGTCTTTTATTTTGGAGGAGAAGTTGATGGTTTTTTGCAACCCATTTTTACCTCATGTCAGCAGAATCGGGATTCATAAAATCACTTTGAACGGGTGAATTGAATTCAGCAGTTATTTTAAAATTAAATAAGGATGAAGACAAAGTTAAAATTTTTAGATAGATTCCTAACACTATGGATTTTTTTGGCGATGCTTATTGGTGTAGCACTGGGCTATTTTTTTCCCGGGATCTCACAATGGACTGAATCATTTTCTGTTGGGACAACGAATATTCCATTAGCCATTGGTTTGATATTGATGATGTATCCCCCTTTGGCAAAAGTGGATTACTCTTTGCTGCCAAAAGTATTTCTGGATAAAAAAGTCATCAGTCTTTCACTGATTCTAAACTGGTTTATTGGTCCGATTCTCATGTTTTTACTTGCAGTTATTTTTCTTAGGAATGAACCTGATTACATGGTTGGATTGATTCTGATAGGATTGGCGAGATGCATTGCCATGGTGATTGCATGGAATGATTTGGCAGGCGGAAATCGGGAGTATGCCGCTTTATTGGTTGCACTAAACAGTATATTTCAATTGTTAACCTATAGTTTGTACGCTTGGTTTTTTATTAACGTATTACCACAAAAATTTGGTTTAGGTAATTTTAATATTCATGTACCAATGGGTGAAGTGGCTCAAAGCGTAATGATATATTTGGGTATTCCTTTTATAGCAGGATTTGTCAGTCGTTACCTGTTGATTAAATTGAGGGGCCTGGAATGGTTCAACAGAATTTTTATCCCGAAAATTTCTCCCATGACTTTATATGCATTACTTTTTACCATAGTGCTGATGTTTAGTTTGAAGGGGGATAAAATTATGGAGCTCCCATTTGATGTTATCCAAATTGCCATTCCACTGGTGGTATATTTTGTACTTATGTTTTTTATCAGTTTCTTCATCAACAAATACATGAATGTGGAATACAGCAAAAATGCTTCTGTGGCATTTACCGCCACGGGCAATAATTTTGAATTGGCCATCGCTGTTGCCATTGCAGTATTTGGGATTCATTCGGGACAAGCTTTTGCGGGAGTAATAGGACCGTTAGTGGAAGTTCCGGTGCTGATTTTATTGGTGAAGGCCAGCCTTTATCTTAAAAGGAAATATTATCATTTCGAAAATCCAATAGCTTCATAAATCGGCAACCAGTTGAGTATGAAAAAAAAATATTTTTTGATTTTGTTATCCATTATGCAAATCGCGATTTGGGTAACAAGAGGAAAAGCTCAGGCAATCTTCAAGGGAGAGATCACCGATATTAATGAGCAGTATCTCCCATATGCTATGGTCTCTTGGTATGGAACGAAGATATTGACACAATCGGATGAGAAAGGTTGCTTTTCATTACCCTTTCCTCCGGACACCGTTCATCAGCCATTTAGATTGATTGCAGAATATGCAAGCATCCGGGATACTTTTGAGTTCGATGATTTATATTCTTACTGGACATTCAAAATGGACGCGACCGTAACCTTAGAAGAAGTTAAAGTTTACGATCAGCGAAAAGGCGCCTATGTTTTGTCTTTGCAACCTGTCAAGATTGAAGTGATCAACAGGACTGAGATGAGAAAGGCTGCGTGTTGTGATCTGGCCGGCTGTTTTGAAACCCAGAGTTCTGTTCAACCTCAGACCACCAACATTCTTACCAATGCCAAAGAACTACGTATTCTTGGATTGAGTGGTGTTTATAATCAGGTTTTGGTGGATGGTCTGCCAACTATTCAGGGATTGACTTATACCTATGGAATCAGTACGCTTCCCGGAAGTATGGTAGAAAATATTTGGGTGGTCAAGGGATCCAACAGTGTCTTGCAAGGGTATGAAAACATGGTCGGACAAATTACAGTATTTCCCCGTGAAGGTGGTACAGCTGAACCATTTACTGCGGATCTTTTGGTCAATAGTTTTAACGAGAAACACCTGAATGCAAGCACAGCAATGGTGAAGAATGATTGGTCCAATTATCTCACCATGCATACCTCTCAACCGGGAAATAAATGGGATAGGGATAAGGATAGATTTTTAGATTTGCCTTTGCTTACCCGTTATTCGGCATACAATAAGTTGCGTTACAGAAAGGAAAATCAAAATGGTTTTAGTTCTTTTTTGGGAATCAGGTTAGTTGACGAAAAACGCATTGGCGGACAATCTTCCTTTGATTCGGAAACTGATCGTGGCAGCACACAAGCCTATGGGCAGCTGATTCAATTCAAGCAAACAGAAATTTATACAAAATCTGGTTATCGCTTGAATGACAATCAGAAGATTTCCTTGCTCGCAAGTAAGGTGGGGCATGACCAGCAATCCTGGTTTGGGGTGGTGCGATATCAAGGTCAACAAATCCACCAATATGCTAATCTGCAATACGAATTATTTTACGGTACAAAAAAACAACACGATTTCAAAACAGGTTTTTCTTTTCGACACTTGCAAGCAAAGGAAGATATTTCGTTTTATTCCGATACGGTGCAAAGAAGCTATGCCGGTAAATATTCTAAATTGGAAAAAATTCCGGGATTTTTTATGGAAAATATTTTCAAATCAGTTGATGAAAAATTAACTGCAATAACCGGTATTCGTGCAGATCATCACAATGACTTTGGTTGGTACTTGACACCCCGGGTTTTGGTAAAATATAAAATAAAGGAAGAAACTGATTTACGAGTATCCTTTGGAACAGGATGGCGTACTGTTAATTTATTTTCAGAAAATATTAATTTACTTACCGGAAATCGGGACATACTTTTTAAAGAATCTTTAAAGCCGGAGGAATCACTAAATTTTGGACTAAGTCTTACACAGAATTACAGTCTAGGAATTTTGGATTTTTCCGGCAGTTTGGATTATTACCATACACAGTTTAAGAATCAATTTTTTCCGGACTATGATTCAGATTTTTCATTAGCGATCATTCAGAATTTTACACAACCATCCCTATCCAATGGACTCCAGGCAGAAATTTCTGCTGAGGTACTGAACAAGGCAAGTTTTAAACTTTCCTATAATTTTTTAGATGTTTATCGAAAGATAGCAGATGAGAAACAGCTTCTGCCATTCAATGCCAGAAACAGAATACTTGCAGTAGCAGGTTTTCATTCCAGAAGACCTTTATGGCAGGTGGATATGAATCTACATTGGTACGGTACGCAAAGGTTACCAAGTACTTTATCCTCACCGTTAGAATATAGGCAGGCTTTAACCTCAAAACCATTTACCATAGTTAGCCTTCAGTACACCCATACATTTAAAAATTTGGAAATTTTTGGTGGATGTGAAAATATTTTAGATTTTAGGCAATTGCGGCCAATTGTAGGATATCAGAATCCCTTTGGAAAATATTTTGATACCTCCTTTGCTTGGGGACCTACACGTGGCAGGGAATTTTATTTTGGTTTTCGTTTCAAAATTCCAAAGCTGAAGGAAGAATGATAATTTTACACACCTTTTTAAATTTAGTTCCCTTTTTAAAGAATTAAACTCAAACTTATTTGCTGGTCACTTTTTGATGTATTCTAAATTGCGCTGATTAATTTTAAATTAGTAGAGAGTAAGTAAGCATGCAACAATCTCATTTTAAGTATTATGGTTCGTGATGAAAGATTCAATACAAATAGAGAAGAGAGCTCCCATTCAGATACGACCTTTGATTACCATATAGGTAATGAACTGCACTTCATTAAGCGAATAAATTCTACCAGCAGCATCAAACAAGCAGGTTTTAGTGACACGATTAACAGCAGGTCAACTTGACTGCATTTAGCTGGTAGGTCTACCTAACAGCATCCAGCTTGTAGGCGGGCATGGAAACTAAATAAAAGATACTAGAAGGTATTTTGACTTGAAATAGAATTTCTAATGCATAATATGGGTTAAACCCACAAACTTATATCCAGAAATTAAAATAATGACCAGCTATTTCAAGACAAGCTAATATGAAATTATACAGCATTTATCACTGGTCCGTTTCATAAATAATATTTACCATCTTATACTCTTTGTGCCAAAGCCTAAACGAAAAGTAAAAAATTGAAATGAACATAAGTCCATAAATTACATACAATGGTCTGCCCACTAATTCTCTAAATGAATTATATAAAGAGATATTATAGAACTGACCTAAATTATGAATTGTCGCTAAAAAACTCACGAAAATTAATACTCTTACTAACACATACCCTGAATGAGCAAGAAGCGTTTTTTTGTTTTTTGGGGTTTTGTAGAAGATTTCAAGAAATCGTCCTTTTTCATTAAAATATATCTCCGAAACATAGTCAATCAGATTATTCGAAGTGGATCTAATTTTTGTCGCATTATACTTAAATGAATAGTAGTAAAATGCATAAATAATCAGTCCAACAATAATCAAATTGGCAATAATTAAACCAGTCCAGCCAACGCCAAAAAACTTATATAAGGGATTTTGTTCACCTGACGGGTTGTCAAAAAACCAAAGACTTGTCGAATAAAAGTCGCAACCTCTGGCAAAGAGAAGAAGAAATGTGAGTAGGTAAAATTTAATTTTCATAATATGGATTTATGCAAGAATGAACTTTAGAAATTTTCACGTCCACAGACATTGGCTATAAAACGAATGTGAGATTGTTTTTATTTTAATTGACATATGGTTGAATTTTTCTCCCTTTTTTTACTTAATCCATTTCCCATGGCAAATTATAAATCTCGACTGGCTGTTGCTGGGGAAATTTCCCTAAAATTCTTCAACCCATATATTGCATTAGGGTTTCGAAATGAAAGGCAAAAGACCAATAAAGACAAGCACTCCCATGACTGAACGATCTTTAATTACCATCAAAGTAATGAACGACAGTTCATTAAGTGAATGACTTTTCCGACCACCGGTGTAACCATGTCTGACTGCGTCAAGCAGGCAGGAGCGAAAGCTGAAATTCTTTGACTTGGAGCAGAAATTCTAATGCAATATATGGTTCAAGTATTCTTTCCGGGAAAAATTGCTGATTTTGACAATTGATTTTAATAACTTCATCCGTTCTATATTTGAATGCTTAAGGTTTTGATTGCTTAATAGGTCTGGCAGCGATTCAATAATAATCTCAAGCATAAATTCAATGAAGACAGTGGATTCTCCCGAACTATCTGAATTTCCCAATGAATCATAATATTGTTGTTGTCGTTCTTTTATTAGTATTTCAATTGGTAAATATTCAAAAACTGGATAAGTTTCTTTTAAAATTAGTGTTAGCCATAATCTCCCCATTCTACTGTTTCCATCCATAAATGGGTGAATGTACTCCATTTCATAGAGAAACACACAACTCTTGATTAAAACCAAATCATCATCATTTTTCAAATAATCAAACCAATCATTCATTAACAACTTCAGCATTGCTCTTGGTAGGGCAACTTGCGCAACTTCAGAGCCTTTAACTATCCTTATTGATTTATTTCTAAGTCTGCCAGTAGAATCAATGAGTCCATTCATTAGAATTCCTTGTGCTTCACAGAATGTATTAAATCATAAGGAATTAAATGATCAATATAATGATAAGCGGTAACTGCATTGTTCAGCTAGCCAATTTTCTCTGAAATTAAGGCAACAATCTTTAATATCTGTCCAGTTATTTTATAAGATGATTTCATTTTTTGAAGCACTGATAGTATCAGTTGATACTATCAAAGATTAATAATTATGTTTCATCCGAATTTATTAATCGATTTTTAAGATTATATACCTAAAATCTAACTCATAAAAATGCCTACGTCACCATTCACCTTCAGTAAATAATTGAATTGTTCTGCAACCAAATTTTATGGAAAGCAAATCATTACCGTAAATAGAGCAGACAATTACAGAAAAGAGAAAAGTCTTTGATCAAGATACAGATGCTGTTATGGGTTGGTTTTATATAAAATAGAAGGTTATAAAAATTTGCTTAAAGACAGTTTATATTGTTCAATTAATTGCAAATTCAGCTTGACATTTCCTTAATTGAATAACATGTCCCTAGTAAGTTTGACAAGATATGTAAGTCTGCTTTTATTTAGGATTATATTTATAGGCTTAATCACCAGAATCACATGAAAGTGCCAGAAATAATTAGGGTATTTTTCAGTGCTCGAATTCCGTTTGAGTGAATCACCATAACTTAATGAAACTCTGCATGACTAAACTGGGAAGGGAGTATACTTGGCAGGTGCTTAAAGTATTTTGCCTTCGATTTGGTGAAGCAGAATAATGTGAGAGATGCACTCAGTTAGAATAATTTGATTCTTTCGCTTAATCGTTTATGAGTTTAAATTATTTGTCAGAACTAATAGTGAAAATCCTCCTAATAATTTCACGGCAAGATCTTCATTTGATTTAAAAAGTAATTTTCTTGGTAAAGTTGCAATTTTTGATTTTAGTGTCTTTCTTGGTAATTCCAAAGAACCTGCAGTATAAAAGTAATCTACAATGTCATAACCTGAATCAACTAATGTTGCAATAGCTGTTTCTTTCATAAAGTAATGCAAATGACCTACCGAATATCTTGCAGACATTAGATTATTTCTCAAGATCCCTTGAGCAGAAATATCTAAGGGAATATGAAATATTGTATTTTTTGCTTTGTTTTTGGACAATTTCAGAAACCCTAAATAATCATCAACATGTTCAAATACATCAATCATCAATAATAAATCGAAGCATGCATTTATCTCTAATAAATTTTCATTCTTAAATTCTAATCTTTCCTTTTCTCTTGTTTTGGCAAGACTTATTGCATCACTCGAAATATCATATCCTGTATAACTTACATAATTTGGCATTGATAAATGTAACTGATTTAGTATTTCACCAGCGCCGCAACCTATTTCTGCAATTGTTTTGGGATTTATAGGGTTTCGGTTTAGCATTTTAATAATTTGTTTTGCTTTCCAGGGCGAATCCTCAACATGCCAAGTTGGATTATTTTTCAAGTATTCGCCATTTTCTTCTATGTAAATTTTTTCGGACATAGGTTTTATTATTTGAAATTAACAATATGGTTTTAGAATTATATTTTATAATTATTTTAAAGGTTATTGATCCGGGTACAGAGGTAAAGATAATAAAAAATTGGAATGGTTTGACTTTGGAGTGATTCCATTTTTCATAATTAATTATCAGAGTGTAACTGATGGATGTGGTTTATTTCATTTTAAGCTCTTGAGTAAGCTTCCACGGCTGGTTCTAAAGCCAGAATAACCAAGATTTTCAAAACGTGAATTTTATTTACCTTCCCTGGATGAAGGGTAATATGAAAAGAATAAGACCAGGTTCAAAACTTATGAGCCAAAACGCATTTCTATATTTGATCATGGTTTGAACGGATCTCTATATCAAAATAGTACTGCATTTGAGCAGATCTATGTGGTTTCTGCAAAATTTGTTTCGTCTTTAGTTAATTTCAATAAAGAGAACCGAAGAAAAGTAAGGTTCTAATCGTAGTCCAAACTTAGACTCTAATTGTTTGTTTAATTCTTCAATATTCGTAAACTTCTCCAGTTCTAAATTGTATTTAAAAACATCACTCCCTTTGTATTGAACAAATGTCCGCAACTTCCTTTCAAAAAAGGAAGCTAACTCAGCTAAAGACAACCTGGTTATTATAAACTTATTTTCTTTAGATTCTGCCATTCCGCCACCTTCAATTTCTTCTGTATTTAATTTTAATTTTTTGTCATCCACTATTACTATCGAATACGTTTCTACATCTTTATTTTCTTTTTTTATTTTAAAATTGAATACTCTTTGTAAGTCATCTATTATTCTTTCTTTTTCGAATTTGTAATTAATTTTATTTGAAGAACTCTTTGATATTAAATTTATGAAAATGGTATCTAATTCAAATTTATTATTTACCATCTGTAGGTCAGATACGTTAATTAAATCTTGAATAATATCTACAACGGTTGCCCCTCTATAGTAAATATTGATTGCACTATCCAGGTAAACTCCCTTTTGAGTTTTAGCTTCAAATTCTTCGTTTTTGTCACTAATAGAAATTTGATAAGTATAGATTGCGTCTTCATTTTTAGGTATGTCCAAATAATATTTTCTTAATGATGATTGGGTTGGGGTAAGGACCTGTTCATTTGAATTTATACGATGTAATACTTCCTCTAAATGGATGGAATTTCCTACCCATACAAGAGTGTCTTCTGGATTAATCACAGCAGTTAAGGGTCTTGCTTCAACTGCAAATAGTTTAAAAAGTGTTTTGTTTTCATCAGTGAAAAATGAAATAAGATGGTTTCTTTTTGATAAAAAATTGGAAACCCTTGTTTTGGATTCGTCACTAACTGCCACAATTTGTATTTTATTCCGAAGAGCAGTTTGAATACTGTCTAAATGTGGAAATGAAGCAATACAAGGTGCACACCAAGTTGCCCAAAAGTCCAAAATAATAATTTTGTTATTGTCTAGCTGAGCATTATTTAGTGCATTGAGGTTAATTGATCTTAAGTCTATTTTGTCGCCAATTTTTACTTGGCAGAAGACTGTGGATGGGATGGTGATAAGTAGTAAAATCGATAGTTTCAATTTCATACAATAGATTTTAACATTTGCGAATAACGCTGAGAATTTGACCTGGCGTTTTTACCAACTGCCAAGTTGAACAGCTTGAGTAGTCTGAAAATTGGAAAAGCACTTCAACATAGCTAAGATATGATGAAGATCAATTTGTCTATTTCTAATTTAGGGATAAATATTATATTGTCATTTTGCTCTCATCTTATTCCCTTTAGGATCGTGTGTAACTTCTGCAAGCCCAAGTTTTTCCATTAATGGTGGGATGTACATGCCAAATCTTCCACGGAGTCCTTTTTTTAGTCCATACCAACCACCATTTGGATTATTTTCTGATCTACCCCAGGCTTCAACAGTTCCTTCCTTTGCAGGTTTTTGTTCGTCTGCACTACCTAATTCCATCCAATCTCCATGGTGTTTAAGCATGGTATGCAATTCTGACAAGCATTTTGCATCATACATTAGCGTTGTCTTGCCAACGATACACATAATAACATCTTTTCCGTCTTTTACATCTCGATACATTTCGTAGTCTGAAGTCAGTGGTGGAGTTTGTAATTTCCACGGATTTTCTTTTGTTCCTTCCTTTGACATATTTATTTGTTTTAAATTTTATCTTTAATTTGTTTAGGCTAAAGGATAATTATAAAATCCTTTAAATTAGATTTGAAGGCTGGTATTGAACCAAAGTATGATTAGAAGTAATTTTTTAAATTCATTTGTTAAAGAAGAGTAGGTTTTTCTATATAATTTAATAATTATGGATAATATCCATATACGTGAGAAGTCTGGTCTAAATCTACCTTTCCCCAGAGCAATAACATAAGAATAATCTGTGAGGCAAAGTGAATTATCGTTACTATGAGGGATGGTTTTCGATCATGTTTTAATTTTTTGTACTTTTTTATATATGCCTCCAATGAATTAACAATTGTGCGCCATAGTAAGAATCTTGAAGCATGAGTCATTATGCCAATTTTTCTAACAGCCGGTGCTTTGATGTTCAATAACTCAGAAATTTCCATTCTGAAAGTTGAAGAAGATGTTACTTTGGAGGTTGACATATTTTTGAATTCAAAGTTAATAATTTGTTCTAATTTCCATGTTAAGTTTATGAGGAATTTTTATAACTTAGGTAGGAAATAGGATTGAAATGCCCTTTGGTATTAAGCTTTAACTATAGTCATTTTAACATGATTTTAATGATTTTGGCTTTATTAAATTTTCTAATGCAGGCTTCTTGCAATAATTTTAAGAAATTATCTGACAACTGTTGAAGAAATACTTGTCATTTTCCAGTTACCATTAATATTCTGAAAAGTTGATGTCCAGGCAAATGTGGTTAATTCATCGTTTTCCTCAATAGTTTTTATTCTTACTCTTTTATTTACATGCATATATGCCATGGTTCCGTCCATTGAAACCTTAATAATTGGTTGTTGCAAATCATCCCATTCTATAAATCTTACTGTGTCAAAATATCCTTGAAACCTTTTAATGAGCTCATCTTTTTTGGGTGAACTGATTTTGCCATTGCTAATTTCCATAAATTCATCTGACATCATGGATACCAATAGCTTAGCATCATGACTGAAATGTGCTTTTCTTTGCAATTCGTGCAATTCCATGATTTTTTTTATGGCAGTGATTTTCATTGGAATATCAAATGCGGCAAGGTTAATTTGATTAATCTTTAAGGTATGAAAATTTAATTCAAAAATACCCTGTTGGTCAAGGAATGAGACACTGGATGGAAGTTGTAAGTTTCCTACTTTTTTCCATTCTTTAATTTCCATTCTAATGGTTTCAGGTTTTTCACTAATAGGACTGAAAATTATTATGCCAAGCAAAAGATTTGTGTTTTTATCAAAATATAATTGAGCGGTTTTGTTCAATTCATCTATACCGGATAATTTTACAGCTTGTTTACCTGCGAAGTATTCATAACCATTGAATTTCAAATCCTTGAATCTTTCAGTAAGATGAGTTGCAATCCATGGAAGTTCGTGCGACCTCCAGGCAAAAGCCAAAGATTTGTTAGAAATTTCTACCTCTTTACCAATTGTCCAATAAGTATCGACGTTTACTATACCAACATAATCAGGTTTATTTTTCCTTATTTGTCTAAAAATTGTCTTTGATTCAGAAGCAGAATGTATCTCAGTCTGATATTCTCCGTTTGGACCTGTGCAATTAGCAAGAGAATAAATGTTTTGTACTCCTAAAATATTACTTTGTCCACCAATTTCCTTAGTATATTTTTCAAGCACCGCTGAAACATTTTCTTGTCCAGATAGTAATGATGTCCAAAATGTCAATACTCCAACAATATAAAATTTCATTTTATTCATGATAAAAATTTAAACTTGCTCATAAAAGTGGACAGAAAGATAAGATAGAAAATTAATAATTTCACCTATTAAATCTTACTAGATGTCAAAATTGAGAAGAAAATTCACCAAGGAGCAAAAGCTCGAGATTGTCATAATGTCATTAGAAGACAATCAATCTGTTATTGAAGTAGCTGAACGTTTCGCATTGTCACGGAATGTTTTATACAATTGGCGTAGGCAGTATGGTCAATACTCAGAAAATGCCTTCCCTGGTCATGGGAAGTATTTAGGTACTGACCAGGAAAAAGAACTGACTGCCTTAAGGAATAAAGTGAGTAAGCTTGAAATAGAGAATGAAATCTTAAAATAATCCATAGGCATCTTCTCGTCACCAAACAAGATAAATTTACTTTCATAGAAAAGTTCTCAAATATTTATTCTGTTGAGATGATGTCCTAGATTCTTGGTGTAAGTAAAAGTGGATATTATAAATAGCTCTCTTATATTCCTGAAAAAGAGGAAATTAAATATAAACTAAAAGAAATAATTCATGCTGAATTTAAGAAAAGTCGAGGGACATATTGGAGCCCTAGATTTACTCAAAAGCTTAAATAAGAAAGAATTCCAAATATCTAAAAGTTCAATAGTTAGAATTTTGAAAACTATTAAAATTCAAGCCAGAAGGAAGAAAAAACATGTTATTACTACAGATTCTAAACATAAATATCCTGTGCCAGAAAATCTACTAGATAGAAACTTTGAAGTGGATCAAATAAATAAGGTTTGGGTTAGTGATATAACATACATACGGGTAAGCCAGATTTGGATGTATTTTAAGGATTGTAATGAATTTAGCAGACCGGATGATGGTAGGATGGAATCTGAGCGACAACATGACAGCCCATGATACAACTATTGCTGCTTTTAGCAAAGCTGCCAGAAAACGTGGCTTACAATTGCAAAATCAAATTATGTTTCATTCAGATAGTGGAGTACAATATGCCAGCGCAGAATTTTCTAAGTTGCTAAAGGAATATAACTGCACACAGAGTATGTACAGGAAAGGAAATTGCTGGGATAATGCAGTTGCAGAATCATTTTTTAAAACAATCAAATGCGAATGCATAGACAACTATAAATTTAGAGACCAAGAATCTGCATTATCAATAATATTTAGATATATTGAAGGGTGGTATAACACCATCAGAACCCATAGCGCATTGAATGGGAAGTCACCATTGGAAGCATTTTATGAAAAAGTTTATATTTTATCGGCATAATCTATACCTTCTGTCTACTATGTTGAATAAGTTCACCTCCAATTGATCTTGATCAGTATAAGCCTATTAAACTGCTCTTTAGTCAATACGGCTATATTTTAGGTGCCTCCTCTCATCGTTCAACTTGTCTTCTTTTTGATTTAAAGTGTAAGTATCAACTAAATATATGTCTCTTCCTATTAGGTGCTTATGGTTTAAAGATTAATCATTTTGCCTTTCATAAACATTAGGATGGTTAAGGTTGCAAAGACAAAAGAGATATAGTAGTACACGTTCATTTTTTCACCAAATACAAAAACACTTAATAAAATTGATGTTGTAATAATTGCAAGGATGGCATAGAGTGTATAATATGATGCTCCGTGATTACGATAAAGTAAATATAAAAAGATATTTAGCATTACTAATCCAATTCCAGAAATGATAAGCCATTTGAAATTTATTGTAAAATAATGTAGTAATCCTTTAGTGGGGTAGAGAAATGAAATGCTAAAAAGTATGATTGCCGCAATTAGTAGTGAGAACGAACCGAATGCAATCGGATTCTGAAATGCACCTGCTTTCTTTTGTCCAAGAGTTACCAGAGCATTACCAATGGCAGCGATGAGTGCTATTAGAAAAGGTGCTAACAGCCCAGTTATTTTCATTGTCAAAATTTCTTTACCATTACTTCGTAATCAAAACTCATAGATTCAAAGTCATAGTGATATTTGGTTTCTTTATGAAAGCCATGCTTTTCATAAAAACGAATTGCTTTATCGTTTCCGACCCAAACAGCTAACCATAAAGTTTTTATTTTATGCTTTTCTACTTCTGCAAATAATTCTTTTTGAAGTTTCTCACCAATGGTGTTACCAATGAAGTCATTCAGGACATAAATTTTTTGCAATTGGGCTGGCTTTGAGTCTGAAAGGTTTTCATAGGGACAATATTTTTTCAGTTTTGCATAGGCAACAGGTAAATCGTCTGCAAATGCAACCCAAAATACATTGTTCTCTTTTTGAATACTGTTTTGAATTTTGGAAACTGAGAAGGTAGAAGATAAATAATTTTTCAGAACGGTATCGTTAGTCCAGATGTGTCTGAATGCTTCACGGAATGTAATTCTCGCTATCAATGCAACAATTGCTGCATCTTCTTGAGTGGCTTTTCTTACGGTTATATTCATATTTTTAGCAGGCACAGTTTAATTTTAAACCTTCTTTTGCTTTAGTTCCCTGGGTAGCATAGCCATCTCGTTTCCACCAGTCAAGGCCTCCTATAAGTTCTTTTACTTTGAAGCCAAGCTCAGCCATCTTCAGTGCTCCTTTGGTTGAAGCGTTGCAACCGATGCCATCGCAATAAGTAACATAAAGAATATTTCGGTCAAGGTTCTTTGTAAATTCTTCCGTCATTTCACGGTGAGGAAAATTAGTTGCAAGCGGAATATGTTCTTCATTAAATGCAAATGGTTTTCGGGCATCAATAACGATTAGAAATTCACCAGCATTGATTGCATCAAATAAATCAGAGCTATCCATTTCATATTCTAATTTTTGTTTGTAGTGATTGATTTGGTTGTTCATTATATTTATGATTTTAGTTATTGTATAGAATTCGGTTTACCTGACGGTCGCTTTTTAGTCCGCATTGTTTCGCAATCTCAATTCTCGAGATGTCGGGGTTTTTGAGCAATTCTTTTATTCTTTCTTTGCGTAATACTGTAATGTAATTGTTAACTGTGATACCTGTTTCTTTTTTGAAAATTCTTGTGAAATTCCTGTTGCTCATTCCTGCGATTTCAGCAAGTTCAATTAACGTAATCCGCCTTTGTAAATTTTCGTGAAGCCAATCCTGCACTTTATGTATGCCTGAATGAATGTGATTTCGGTAATTCAAATAATCGCTTTGTTGTGGTTGGCTACCGCTTCGTCTGTTATACATTACTAATTCTCTTGCGATTTTATGAGCGAAGTAGTTTCCTTTTAGTTCTTCCAAAATGAAAAGTGTCATGTCAATGCCTGCAAGGATTCCAGCACTTGTGTATATATTGTCTTGGTTTGTGAACAAGACATTTTCCTGAACTTTGATGTAAGGAAATATTTTTTGCATTTCATTCGTCTTTTGCCAATGAGTGGTGCATGTTTTGTTGTCTAGAATGCCAGAATAAGCCAATACATAAGCCCCTGTACAAATGCTACAAATGTTAATTTTATTAATAGATGCATTGTGTAGCCATTTAAAAAGGTTTTTCTGCTTCTTGAACTCATTGGATAATAAGTATTTGGTTTCAGGTCCAGGAATGAAAATATAATCACCTTCATTCAGATTGATTGTTTCAAAGTAGGGCAGTTTGTCAATAGTTAGTCCTGTACTCGTTTTTATTGAGTTATGAATAGAACAGTATTTAATTTCAAAATCTGCTCCATCGCCAATTGCTTCGTAAATTACTTGTTCGGCTCCTGTTAAGTCAAGCAACTGAATTTCGGGAAGTATCAAGAATAGGAATTTTATAGCCATTAATATCAAATTATTATGGTGCAAATTTATGATGTTGAAATCAAATAATTGAGACAAATGACAGACATATTGAGCCAAGCCTAATTTGTCTTAAATTTTTCAAGTCGAAGGTCAAACAGAAACAATTCTGTTCTTGTTTTGTCAGATGGTTTTGTAGTAGGGTTGTACCTATCGTTTTATGGCTTTATGTTGTGGTGGGAATCAGGGAGCCTCAGCCAAGCCTATAACCAAAAACCCATTTGAAAAACTAATGATAAGTAATTGTTCGTCAACCCAACAATACACAAAACTTATGTAAAGGGCTGGCCTTGTTTATGAGATTGTTTAGTTTTCAATGATGTCAAATAGTTTTTGGTCTTTAAAGCTGTCAATAACAATGTCAGCTTTTGTAAGGTCTTGGTTACCCGAATTTGGATTGTAATAGCCAATACAAAACATATTTGCTGCCTTAGCTGCTAACACCCCGTTAGTGCTGTCTTCAATAACAATGCAGTCGTTAGGTAGTCTGTCGTAATGGTCTGCAACTTTTAAAAAAATGTCAGGCTCGGGTTTCCCTTTTACAACTTGTTCTCCACTCACAACAAAGTCAAAATATTTTTCAATGTCAAGCTTTTGCAAAATAAGGTCAATGTTTTTTTTGAGTCCCGAAGATGCGATTGTTAATATGTAACCTTTCTGTTTTAAAAATTCAAGAAAATCAATTACGCCAAATGTCGGGACAAGATTTGTCTCTTTAAGTGTTGTATGCTTTAACTCTTTTTCAAGTTCTTTTAATTCGTAAACACTATAGGATAAATTGAATTTGTCTTTTATGTATGTCCACATTTTAGTTGCAGAAATTCCAACAAATGTTTGATGCTCAGCAATGCTAATGTCTGCCCCCAATTTCTTAAAGAAAACCTGATTCATTTCCATATAGAGTTTTTCGCTGTCCAACAGAACTCCGTCCATGTCAAATATTATTAACTTCTTCATATTGTGTAGTGTGTTGTTATTGGGAAGGCGCTTACGTCTTTTTGCAGCTACAAGAAGTTGACGATTTTTACAAGAAATGGTCATACGCAGAACGAATGTTTGACCAACCACATAGCTGAATACGAACCAATGAACCGCCAATTTTGCCAAACGCGTATTATGCAAATACCCGATGGTTAGAAAGATAATGTGACGTTCCATCACACGGAATCTATTTATTAATGATAAGTTTTTTCATTCCAATAAATTCTGCTGCTTGAATTTGCACAATATAATTTCCCTCTGCAAAATCGTTTGTGTTCATTTCTACCTTTTGTGTATTTTTTGCCATGGTAGTGTACATGACTTTTCCAGTAAGATCAGCGATTGTTACTTGTACCCTTTTGTGGTTGCTACCTAAATCGATGGTGAGATGGTTGGTGGCAGGATTAGGAAAAAGATTTATGGAGGATGCAAACGAATTTTTCGTTATTCTTGTGGTAATTGTTTGTCCGGCAAGGATGGGTTGGTCAGGAATGGAGTTGTATGCATAATCCCTTATAATAACAGAGGCATATGACTGTGTTACATCAATACGTAATCTCACCCAACCATAGTAAGTTTGTCCTGATTGTAATAATCGTAATCCTAAATAATGATCTGATAAATTATCCCATAGCCCCCAAATTGTATCACCCCCACCGCCTTTACCATCCACAACATTTTTCAAACTTTGTGATCCCGTTGTTTGCCAGGACTGTTGTAATAACAGGTTACTGTCAATTACGGTATTAAATTGTAAAGGAATTGATACATAAGTGGAATTGACCAAAGTATCTTTTACAGTATTGCCATTTAATGGACTGGCAGTTACATTGCTGTAAGTTTCAATACCCTTTTTAGCAGAATAATGATAAAAGGCTGTTAAAATGAAATCAGTATTCGAGTCATTATTCAAATCAAGATTATAGTTTTCAGAGCAAGGAGTGAGGTTAACTATACAGTTCATTGTTGAATCCGGAATGACATCCGTATATACGATCTGTGCATGGGCACTTGCTGAAAATATCATTGCTGTAACGATGAAAGCGTAAAGCTTTTTTAGTAGTTGTTTTTTCATTTTGTTAATTATTTAAAGTGTGACTTTAATTTATTTTTGTTTTAAATGCTCGTTCAAAGCTACACTATTTGAAGTTCCAATGTCACTCTCGGGTTTTGCATAACGGTCAAGTACTTACGACTTGTCGCTGCTTGTCCTTAAGCCAAAAGTAAGGAATAGTTTTTTCATGATAATGCCAAATGTGAAAATATCTGTACAATAGCGACATGTTCTTAAGTAAATTGTTATATGATGTTAATTGAAATGACTTTTTAATAAGCTATCAACTTTAAGTACTTGAAGCCATGAATAGGGCATTATTACTAAATCAGTTTCTAATTGAAAACAAATAAGTCTATTTCTATAGAAATTAATCTCATATTTAGGAATCAACTTGTCAAACCCCTTTCTTGTTGTTCTATCTATTATTTTTTGCATTTGAATGGTGTTTATAAACGAATCAATCTGCTCTTTTCGTGAAATCATTTTTAATTCATAATCATTAATATAGTTTATATACTTGCCATTATAACCATCAATTTCAACAGGTTTCAATTTGTTTATGCGAATGGAATCAATATCCGTTAAGTCAGAAATATCGATAAGTCTTTCTGTAGTATTAATATTGCTCCTATTTGTTTGACTTATTATATTGAGTAATTTATTTTTAACTTCTACAATATCTCTAGAGTTTTTTTCTGAGCCATAAAATCTGAAATTTTTAATTAGACTATCTTGAAATAAAAATTTTATACTGGATGTTGTAAAGTGTGTTATCAGTATTTCTTCCAGATGAAATGTATCAGATAGTAATCTTTGAACTTCTTCATCAATAATATCAAAGGTATTATTGATTTTTGAAGCCTGAGCATAAAATTTGGGTCCATACTTGCACGCCCCATATCCATCGCATTCGCCACGTTCTAATTGCAAAATTATTATTGAATCTCTTAAAACAAATAATTGAATATAGGAGCTATCAGTGTGAGTTGAAAGGTGTATTTCATCATAGAATTTCTTATGTTTAATACAACTACAATGTAAACTTATAAGCAGGAATAATAATTTGAATCTAATCATATGTTTAATATCACGTAACGGTCGAATACTTGCGACTTGCCGCCACTTGTCCGGAAGCCAAAAGTAGGAAATTTGATTCATTGTTTGCTGATAGTGGAACACAATAATATTCTTGGTGGCTTGATCGCAAGTACAATGTTAGTGGTCGTCATTTTCAACTGCAATTTTTATTATTGGAATAAGTTTATGCAGTAATTCTTGGCTTGCTGTTGAATCTGATTTGCCACCAGAAGTAGCATAAATTATTTCTGTTTGTTTATTCAAAATAAAAGTTGTTGGATAACCCCAATACAGTTTAAAAATATTATCAATAATATTAGTTTCACCAGAAATATGGCTATAATTCCAAACATGATTTTCTAAAAACGCATTTATATCACTTCTTTTATCCCTTCCAATAGCAACGTAATTTACATATTGAATTCCAAATCTTTCGACCAAATAATTTAGGCCAGAAATTTCAGCGACACAAGGTGGACAATCTATGAACCAAAAATTTATAACGCTAATTTTTCCTTTTAAGTCTTCATTTGAATATGAGCTTCCATCAATAAGTTTCGCTTTAAAATCAGGTATTTTAGCCCCAATCAAACAATCAGGTCCGATCGCTATATAGGTATTTGATCCAAGTTTCTTTGCTCGATCAAAATTACTTCGACAAGTTCGTAGTCCTTCTTCATATGTAATTTCTTTCCGAATAGTACAATTCGAAACAAGTAGAATAAATAAAATTACAATTCTCACTTTTAATCTGATTTAATATGATGACCTATAACGTTCAAGTACTTACGACGTGCCGCCCCAAGTCCGGATGCCAAAAGTAGCAAATAGTTTTTTCATTAGAGGCCTAAAGTGAAAACTAAGTTTTTAGGCGGTATGATCGTAACTACATTGTTATCGGCAGGTTATTTAGATGTATCTTAAGAACGTCATTTGCGATCGTTATTCAAATATAACTCTTCAAAATAGTTTGCTTTTACTAAACTGTCGAGTTTTGAATCTTTAAGAAAATTTTTGAAAGATGTCCAAATGGGTTCATCAATTCTTTTGTTGCTTTTAATTTCATAAATTGCACGAAGAATCAATTCAGTCTCTTTTAATTCAAGTTTATGTGTTTTTAAATGATTGGAAAGATATTTTATGCTTTTGTTAGAGCCACTTGTCGTTAAAATCCCAAGCATCCTGTAGAAAAATTTATAATTATCCTCTTTTGACATCCTTTTGATTATCTCCTCTTCAATAAATTGTTTTGAATCGAATAATGAGCACAACATTAGATCCCGATTGTATTCATTATTGGTTGTGTCATCAAAATATTTTAAATAGGTTTTAAATAAAAATTGACTTTTCTCTTTAAGAAAATTTGTTTCAGCTTCAATACAATGGTAAAATGTTCTCCAACTATCTTTTGAGGTTTCCCTTTTTATATTTTTAATTTCAACCCTTTGGATCACATAGTTAAATGAATCTAACAGTGTAGGTAAACATTGTATGGAAAATTCAACCTCTAGGTTGTATTCATCAATTAACAAAACAAGATATCTTAAATAATCGCCCCTGTTTTCTCCTAATTCACAATGAGTACAACTTGTTAGTGGCCTAGGGTCATTTAGCAATGCTAACCAAAGTGTATCAGCACAGTTACATTTATTATATGATTCTTTTGGGCTTTGTAATAGAATTAAGTAAAATTCTTTCGTCGTTTTTTGTATTTTTTTATAATCATAGTTTTCAAAAAATGATACTTTCTTAAGTTCTTTACAAGCCTTAACTAATTTATCTTGACACATAAGACTGTATAGGGAAAAGAAAAAGCTGATTGAGAATATTAAGATTGATTTATTCATTTATATGGTAGTGTTCATTGGACTTGCCGATAAATTGCATATACACAAGACATCATTGCGCATGGCTACCCAATTTTAACAAGCCTTGGGAAACTTTTTTTCGTTTATTTTTCATTTTTTTTCTTGGTTAATTAAAGCGGCCTCCCGTTTTCTAATCGGTAGAATCCAACTCACACCTTTTCTTTTCATTCTTTTATAAGTAAGGCCCCTCAAAGTTTAATCCATTTTTTGTGAATAGATTTCTTATGGTCAATAGTTCCCCGGATCATCCTATGAAAACGTCAGGTGAATATATTCAATATATTACATTTTTGTATCCTGAAATAAAATATATGAATAATTGATATATATAATAAATAGTTATATAATAGATTACATATTTTTGAGTCAATTCAGCATAATTTCACTTTGTACTTTATTGTTAGAATACATTGACAGAAAATTTTGGATTTTTCTTGCTAAGAAACTTTACGTTTTCCGTATATATCAGGGAAAGAGCGGATTTAGGCTCATTTACTTTACACCAGTTATATAGCCATATTAATTATGAAATATTTGTTTCTTTGTAACAACAAAATCCCCTTAATTGGACATCAAACCAATTATCCATTCCGAAGATCAACGGCTGTTCCAGGACTTAAAATCAGGAAATATGCAGGCATTTGATCAAATCTACCTGCTGTACCGGGATGATTTTGTTCGGACCGCCAGACATCGCTTCAGTTCGATGCCGGAGGCCGATATAGTGGATGCCTGGCAGGATGCGCTGGTTTCTTTCTTCGAACAAATTAGCTCCGGCAGACTGCATACGCTCAGCTGTTCCATCAAAAGTTTTTTATACCTGATAGGTTTTCGTTACATCATGAAGTCTCATCATTTGAATTTGAAAACCGACCATGTGGAGTCTTTTTCGGACAAGGCTGAAAATCTTCATTTTGCAGAGGAGATGGATTTAATGCCGGAGTTGAACGACGAGCAAATCCTGTTGAATGCAAGAATCAAGGAGCTGCCGGAACAAAGCAAACGCATGTTGTTGTTGCGCTATGTTGATGGGAAGTCCATACCGGAGATTGCTCAGGAAATGAATTACCAATCGGACAATTCGGTAAGCGTCACCTTGTCCCGCACTTTGAAGAAATTGAAGGAATTGTTGGAAAAAGATGTAAAAAGATAAACCTATGCACGATGAATTAATAGATCGTTTTCTGGCCGGTGAGTTGAATCCGGAAGAAAAAGCTTCCTTTGAAAAAAGAATGCAAGAGGATGGCCAGTTCAGGGCTGAGGTCGAAGCATACAAAAGTATCCTTAACAATTTAAAATCTGTTCGCAATCAGGAGTTGAAATCAAGACTGATCAAGTTGGAGGGATCCGTTCCTAAACAAGGATTTAAATTTGGCAAACCAGGATATTATATTTTGTTTTCTATAATTATCCTGGCAGTAAGCCTGTGGTTCATATGGTCAAGGAATTCTAATTTTTCAGATTCTTCCATACCACCTAAAAACATGGAGCAGGAATCTACTCCAACCATCCAGGAAAATCATTCGCCAAATGCTGCGCCTTCAATCCTGGAAGATACCATGCGAAAGCAAGAAAACCTAAAGATGGAACCAGGTACAAAAAATGCCGCAGGTCCAAAAGATCCAATTGCCGGAACAGAGATAGAAGAGGAAACTTATGCCGCCCACTTCGAGCCCTATATGGATGAGGACTTAATCTCTATGGTCAGGGGAGAAGGAGAGTTGACCAATTACGAAAAGTTTATGGCATTTTATCTTAAGAAGGATTATACAAGGGCTCTTAAAGTTTATGATGAAATGGATGAGTCTCTCAGAGATTCTGATAATGTACTTTTCTTAAAGGCAAATGTATTATTGGGATTGAACAGATCGGGCGAAGCCAAAGTTTTGTTGAAACGCATTATAAAAAATGACCAGTCCCGTTATACTGCAGAAGCGAAAAAGTATTTACGATACTGTCGCTAGATTGATTGTTTGATTATCTTTTCCAAATTGTAATTTGCTTGGATTCTATAAAGCCAAATGGCAAATATTTATTTTACCATGAAGTTTAAATTAGGTATTCTAACTATACTCATTTTAAGTACAGCCTGTTTGGCAAACTTGGTTGGTCAAACGGAAGAGTTCACTCCGGAGAGATCTTTTGATTCCCTTTTTAGACAAGTTAATATTTGTTTTAAGAAAAGGGATTTGACTGCTGCGAAAATGACGCTTCAAAGTATGGATAGTCTTGCCGACACACATTGGGCAAAAAATTCAAGCCAATACAGTCTTCTGACCTACAGCAAAGCAATCTATGCCTATTATAAAGGCAATATGAAGGAGTCCCTGGAAGGGTTTGAAAATACCATGAAATTACGCAAACAGCTTTTTGGGGAAAAGGATGAGTATTACTATAAAAGTTTAGGAAATTCAGGAAGCATTTATTTTGTACAGGGCGACTTCAAAGCTGCACTCAAAATTTATTCCAAAGGTTTGGAGCTTAACAAAGAAATCTATCCAAAGGAAGGAATTCACCTGGCCAAAGATTTGAACAATATAGCCATAGCATATAAAGAGTTGGGATATTTTGAGCTTGCGGAGCGTCATCTTCTGGAAGCGCTTCGATTGAAACTTAAGTATGATTCAACAGATATAATTTCTTTATCCAACACCTACAATAATCTTGCTGTTTTATACAGGTCTATGGGTAATATAGAGAAAGATGAAGAGTTTATTTTGAGGGGAGTAAGCTGTATGAAGTATCACCCTGAATTATCCAATCAACAGGAATATCTTGTATTGCTGGCAGCAGCGGGTGAACTTTACAACCGAATCCATAATTATAAAATGGCGCAACATTATTTGTTGGCCTCTGAAGAAATTCTAAAAGTGAATCCGTCATTAAAAGAATCATATAGTTATGAGTCTTATCTCACTTTAAAAATTCAAGTTTATCAATCACTCGGCGACTATCGCAAGGTAAAGGAAGTTCAGAAACAACTTTTAAATTTTGTGGAGAAGAATTTTGGGAAATATCATTTGCGTAATGGATTGGCCTTGATGATCATGGGAAAGAATTTGTATTCCTTCCAGGAGTATGAAGCTTCTAAAAATGCCTACAAGGAAGCAATGTCCATCCTGGATAGTATTCAGGGGAAGAATTCATTGAACTCCGTAATTTGTCTGATTGCCCTTAGTTCTAATGTCTGGAAATCTAATCAGTTTGAACAAATGTTAAAATTTGCAAGTGAGGCAAAGTCAAGATTTGAAGTGGGCAATCATATTAAGGATACCATAACATTATCTAATATTTATCATTTATTGGGGATTGCTTATTCAAATTTGAATGAGCCACAAACAGCGGAAGACTATCTTGTAAAAGCGCTTGCCTGGAGAGCAACTAAGATTGGGAAGGAAAATGAAGATTATCTATCCAGTTTGCAAGAATTGTCTTTTCATTTTATGCGTAGGAGCGAATATCAAAAGGCAATTGACCATTTATCAGAGGCAGGTAAAATAGTGAGACGAATTCTCGAAACTTCAAAAGGCTTCCTGACGCAAGAGGAATTGACCGGTTATATTGTCAAGTTCGAATCTATTTATCATCAGATTTTAACCTTATGTTCCTTAAGCAAGGATGAAAAGACCAATGTAATTGCTTTTGAAAATGCCATTTTTTATAAAGGTTTTATTAAGGAAAATCTCATTTCTTTCAACAAGGAGTTAAGAACCAATTTACAACTCAGAAATGAATATGTTTTTTTAAGGTCTACGGAAGAAAGGCTTTCGAAATTATACAAAAAAGTACAGGATGAGGATGATAAAAATTTGATTGCTCAATTGGAGCAGAGGAAATTTAATATTGAAAAAAACATTTTATTGTACGCAAACCATAAACAGGATACTGTGATGTTGAATTGGAGGCATTATCAAAAAATGTTAAAGGATAGTTCTGTCATGGTTGAATTTGTGCATTATAATTATTGTAAAGAAAACAGGGCAGATTCCGTTCTGTATGCTGCCTTCATCATCAAGAAGGATTCAAATTTTCCTTTATTTGTTCCTTTATGCAATAAGGATAAATTGAACAAAATACTTGGAAAGCACCGCACACGTAGATTGGAATATGTAAACCATTTGTATTTTTCTGGTATGAAATCAGGCAATGGAATTTCCGAAAACATGTATGACCTGATCTGGAAAAATATGGAATCCCATCTCAAAGGAATTCATCAGATTGATTACTCCCTGTCCGGTATTTTGCATAATGTAAATATTCATTTTTTGGTTTCACCAGAGAAAAAATATCTTTCGGATTTGTATCAGTTGGTTTTGCATTCTTCTGCAAATTATTCAAAAAATGAAAAGAAATCACATTCTTTGGAATTCCAGGATGAGGTGGTTTTATTCGGTGGCATCGATTATGACTCCGATGCCACTCTGGAAGGTGGACCAATTGCTAGCAAGGGGGAAGTGAGAGATCCTTTAAGTGCGAGACGAACCATGCAATGGAGCAAGGCAGATACTGGCAATCATATAAGAAAGTGGAGTTATTTACCTTCCAGCAACAAGGAAGTAAAGAGAATAGGAGACATTTGTATGAAATCCAATGTTAAGAGTTCCGTTTATACCGGCAGAGAGGCTAGCGAAGAAAAGTTTAAGTCCTTAGGAAGTTATAGTTCCTCGATAACATCTCCTTCAGTGATTCATTTATCCACACATGGTTTCTTTTTTTCCGATCTGGATTCCAAATCATCGCGAATAAATTACTATAACATGGTGAACCACTCTACTAATCCCATGTTGCGAAGCGGCTTGTTATTGGCTGGCGCAAACAAGAGTTGGTTTGATTCGAGTGGGGTATTTAATCAAAGTGAAGATGGTGTGCTCTCCGCAGATGAAATCAGTCTGTTGGATTTGTCTTCTACTAAGTTGGTGATTTTGTCTGCTTGCGAAACCGGCCTAGGAGAAATTCGCGGCAACGAAGGTGTATATGGCCTGCAAAGAGCATTTAAAATTGCTGGCGTACAGTCCATGATTATGTCCCTATGGCAGGTTCCGGATAAACAAACTGCTGAATTGATGGAGTTATTCTATGAGAATTGGTTGGTTAAAGGCATGAGCATTCGCAATTCGCTTCAGGCTGCTCAGAAAACTTTGAGAGATAAAAAATTGGAACCTTATTATTGGGCAGGTTTTATTCTTTTGGAATAAACACACCCTTTATCACAAGCGTGTGATGGAGATTTGTATAGCCTATTAACCATTGCAAAGTTTTTGTTTTTATAAAGACATTTTGAAGATTTTACCTGGTGTTCTTGCGTATTCGCATGCCAAGAACTAAAAATTTGATTCACGCCCAAACTTATAGCAAACAAACACCATCCATTGGTATGCAATTATATTTTTAGGCTCCATGTCTTCAATGTAATCATGACTACAGCACGATCTTCTATTTTGGTGATATAGAATTTTGAGCACAGAAATCAAACAAAAAAAAATTTAAAAAATGTTTGATTTCATGCTAAGATATTTTTCCTCACTTGTATTTATAAAGTATAGAATGAATTTAAAGCATAAATTCTTCAGTTTCAAAATGAATAAAATAAAATATACAATTGGAAAAATGAGGATCAGAAAATTACCCGTGTGCAATCAGCTTAAAGAAATAGTAGCTGTTCTATGTAAAGCAATATTTTTATACATTTTATCATGTTCGATAGTTTCTGGACAAGCTGAAGTGGAAGAAGAGTTTTCCGGAACCCATTCGGCAAAATATACAAACTTAAATGTTCCCTCTGTTCCTGCTTTTATCCTTCTGGATGTAACTGCTGCAAAAGTTCAGCAAGCAGGATACACAAGATCTGTAAAAATAGATTGGACGATGAAGAATTACAAAAACACACCCAATGTGGGTTTGGAATTGCAACCATTATGGCTCCTTTATTATAATCAAAGTGATTTGTCCAGATACAGAAAAGCTTCCCCTCTGGCAAGAAAATTGAGCACATTGAGTGTATCTGTTGGTACCTACAATCAGGATTTTTGGCGTCAAATTGCCTATGCTGTAAAGCTCAATTTGTACCAGGGTGACGATCCATTGATGAATGATGATCTGGACGATGCTACCAAAGAATATGAAGAAGAGAAGGCTCTGTACAAAGCATATATAAATGACGCACGAGCCAAGTTGAGGAAGACGGATGATTTGGAAACTATTAAAAAATTGAAGCGTAGAATCAATGATTATAAGGATAGTCTTTTTATTACAGATCAAAATCAAAAGGATGCAAATCGTATATATAAAGAAGAGTATCTAAAAGAAAATTGGAATATACCTACAGTAGATATTGGATTTGGTAAATTAAGAATCTACGATATCCAAAATATCCCTGACAGCAGCAAACAGATTTTATCAGGTATGGGCGTATGGATTTGTGGGTCAAGCGGTGTAGGATATCGTGGTCTGTTAAGCGGCATGTTGAAATTCGTCAACATCAACAATGTCAGTACTAAATTTTTAATTGGGGCTTCCTATCGCTACGGTAATCCCAAATACAACATGTATACGGAATTCAGTTATGATTTGTCCAATGATGTGTATGCTCCATCCGGAAGATCGTTGGAGAAGTCAACATTAGGAATGGGTGGTGATTTTAAAATAAATTCTATTGTCCAACTCAATCTTGGTTTGCGGTTTAATATGGATCAGCAATTCAAATTCACATCTCTGAATCCTGCGGCCAACATTATATGTTTAATGAATCTTTAACCAATAAATAAATTTTTGTATGAAAAAAAATTCTTTTTTATTAATTGCCCTTATAAGCTATCTTTTTGTTGGCTTACATGGTTTGAATGCACAAGCTCAACAGCTTCCGGAATGTAAAGACAATGTCTCCAGAATGGCCAGCTCTAAAAAATGGCCGAATGGCGAGCATGAACTTTGCGTAACAGCAGAAGGGACAGTAATTATTGCAAAAGTCGTAAATGGAAAAGTTGCATCCTTTTCGGCAAGAGACCTTAATCGCAATGTGCTTCCATTGGCAAAATCAGCAGCCGGAGGAAAGACTAAAAGCATTAAATGTCCTGCAGGAATGAAATCCAATTGCGGATGTATTCCTTCTAATTGTTTTTGCGAACCAATTCTTAACCAATCAAATTAATTGAATATGAAAAGGATAATCTTAGGTTTATTTGTAATGCTGAGTTTTACCGGTTTTGCAAATACAAAACACATCCCTGAATGCCCGGATGATCTAACTGATGTGATTGAATCTACCAGCTTGAAAGTTGGTAAAAATGAAATCTGTAGATCGGAATCCGGTAAGTATGTGATTTATGCAGTGCTCGATCAAAGTGGAAAATTTTCCAGACTGGTGGCGCAGGATTTAAGTGGAAAGGAGTTAGGAAAATCAGGGACCCCTAAAACCGCCAAAACTAAATCTGGTGGCAAAAAGGTGGATAAAATATTTAGACTTTGCTTGGAAGTCAATAAGGTCGAAGTCTGTAAATACTATAGATTGAAAGAGTAGCAAAGTAAATTGATCTTACTTAAAATTTTATTATTTAATTTAATCATTTAAATATCATACAATGAATAAGCAAAAATTATTATTTACATCTGTGTTTTTATTCTTCTACACATCTGTTTTGCTCATTGCTCAAAGTGCTGAACCTATCTATGTAGACAAATCCAAATTTAATTCAAAAGGATGGCAACTTGTGGAGTCAGGTGAGGATGGAAGTAAAATTTATTTTTATTTCCAGAACAATACTTATACCAAAGCAAAAATTGTGTACAATTCAGGTCGGGAGGAGCCATTGGAATTAAAGACACAATCACCAAACTCGAACAGTGATAAATCCAAAAAGGGAAAATCAGGTTCCTCAAAACCTAAAAAGAATGGTCCATTATCCGATCAGTGGCCAACAGTTTGTAAGCCTCATCCTACACAGACGGATACTTGGATTTGTAGATCAGTTATGACAAAATAGTTATTTAATAATTAAAAATATGTATTATGAAAATTAAATTATTGTTTATATTTATTTTGTGTATATTCCATTATTTTGAGGGCTATTCACAAGTAGATCAGTGTCCAGATGATCTTAGCTCAATCCTACAAAATCTTAAGCTTAGTGATGGTGAACATTTGGTTTGCACCACACCAGATGGTAAAAAGATTATGGCGATTGTTAAAGAATCTAAAGTTTTAGATCTTGTGCTTAGAGACCGGAGTAATAATGTGATTACAAGGGGTAGTAAGACTTTTGCAAAAGCGAAGAAAGGCAAAAAAGATACTATTGATTCTGTTTTTCCTGTGGAAATAAAGATTTGCGACAAAGACTCAAAAGGAAGACCTATTAATTGTAAAACTTATAAAATAATTTAATTATGAAAAAGTTAATTTATGCACTTATAATACTTATTATTTTTAGTATTGAAAAGAATCTATATGCGCAGGATGCTACCTGCGATCTAGGGTTAAAAGCCATGGAGAGCTTGAGAGATTTACCCGATGGAGATCATGAGATATGCTCATCTTTAAATGGCAGCATCAGATTTATGGCCAAGGTCACTAAAGGAGAAATTGTTTCCTGGAAATCATTTGATAAATCGGGTAATGAAATTCAGCCAATCAGGAAATCACCCTCAAATTCAAATGCCAAAGCAAAAAGCAAAGGTAAATCTCAATCCAGCTCCTCACCAAAACAAACTCCAATGAAGTCAGTTTGTGAGATTTGGGTTTACAAAATGAAGGATGGAAAAACATACCAAACTGAAGTTTGTTACAAAGTTCCAAAATAGAGGTTGCTCCTATTTTGTGCTTGTTCAGTGTTGGCATAGAGTTTAATTTCGTTTACTGGGTTATTATTATGGATAAATTTTATTTGTGGTTTTAAACCGTATTTAAATGGAATATTGATTCTCATTTTGTTTTAAAAATATTCTTGATACATTTTATCCAGGGCATTTGGCATTTTGTACTAATTATATAAGGTAATTTCGGTTATAAAAAGATGGCATTTATTTCGTAAATTTTAACTTACGGTAATTTTTCCAAAATGCAGCCCTGTTTAAAGTGTTAGACTAAAATCAGAGTATATTATGAGGCTTTTAGAATTTTCCAGTGGACTCTTTCTTTTAATGAAATCCATTTTTCAGTGGTCATTTTTGATTTTTATTTTGATATACATTTTAATTTAATTTTTTATTGATTAATATTTTAACTGAATGATACATGTTTTAATTCTACCTATTTTAGTTGTTTTTTCTATATTGAATTGTAACCCGGAACGGGAGACCATTGCATTAAAATGTGGTCCTAATTTATCAGAAGTGTTGCACAACACAAAACTTTCCAATGGGGAAAACTATTTATGCAATGTGGACCGAAATATAAAGTTGTATGCCTTGGTAGGCTCAGATTTAATATATGGTTGGTCATTTAGACACACCAACGGTCAAATTGTAAATACAGAATTTATTGGATCCCGGGATCCAATAATATCCCGAATAAATTGTGTTAAATTTAAGTTGCTGAAAGTTTTTGATTACAAGGATATCATTTTTGATGTTTGTCATCCGGCACTTAACATGAGAAAAGTGACGAATTAGAAGTGTAACTTGTTCATTGATTCGAACTCAGGTATTTCCGATTATGATGGCTGGAAATATTTGGTGATCTCACTTTGAACTTTGCCAATTTTGCAATGGATTAATCCAAAGTTATTTCTGTTGGAACAAACCATCGATAACTTTTCCTGCTTTTCTGGGCATTATCTATATGTTTTCCCAAAAATTCCTTCTCTTTGCAGATTATCCTCGCTTGCAAATTTCATTGAATTGATTGATTTTATGGTAATGGAGTAAATTCCGGAACAAAATGCTAACACACTTTCGTCTTTGGAAGATCAAAAAGCTGGCGATTCAGAAACTATTGGTCTGGGGATTAAAAACTTAGTTTAGTTTTTTATGCTACGCAATTGTGGCAACATCCCAATGAATTTTTTTGGGGTTAGCAAAGAAGAATGTTGTTAGGTGGATGGAAATTGACCATGGATTCTTTATTTTTTGCAAATTGACATTTTTGCCATGGTTTTATTTAAAATTTGTTTAATCTTCAGGCAATCAAAAGGTGATGCTTGACTGCTCAAATCTCGATTTTTTAGTAAATCCTTCATTTTGGGATTTTTTTTTGACCTTCATGCAGCGAAACCTATCGACTTAAAGTAGTTATAGTTATCTGATATGCGTATGAAGAAATGTTATGTTTTGATATGGTGCCTATGCTGGCTTTTTTCCTGTAGGGAGAGCGACGAAAAGATCATCATCGATACAGAGGACCCAAAACCACCTACCAAACTGATTCAAACCAATATCATTGGGATTGTCCTGGATCCTGGAGGTAACCCTATAGCCGGAGCGGAGGTTTCCCTTGGCGGGATTAAACAGTTCACAGATTTGAATGGCTTTTATAGGTTTAAAGATGTTTATATAAATGATCCGCAGGATTATCTCTTTGTCAGTGCACAGAATTATTTTGATGGTATTGAACCAGTAGATGGATTTGCTGGAGATACTTCCTTCAGGAGGATTGCCTTAGAGGAGAAGGTTTTTACAAATTCATTTTCATCGGAGTCTGATGCACTGTTCAATTTCGGAAATTTATATGAAGTCAGCATTCCAGCAAATTCTCTCCTAACTGAATCAGGTTCTCCATTTAGTGGAAAGTATAGAATTGCCCCGGCATTTAGAAATGAACAACTTGTAAAGCATCGCCAAACAAGCTATTTTTCGTTATCAGATAATGGGCAAAATAAATTGTTGCGTCCGGACAATTTACTGGGAATTGAAGTCAGAAGTTTTGATTCTGGAGAATTGCTGCATTTTTCAAAAAAAATTGGTTTTAAATATAGTCCAAATTCACCGAACCCTAATGCTTCGAAAGAAATCTATTATTATGACAAAGGAAAAAGTGTTTGGAAATTTGAATCTAGGGTTATTTTTAATAATGGCAGTTACCAATTTGAAACAATACATCCTGAAAAGCTCTGCCTTGGAGAAATCCATGAATTTGTTTCTGTGACTGGTGTATTAGAAAGTAAATTTGGGAATCCATTGAGTTTTGTGAACATTGGTAATGACTTTATGTATGAACAATTATATACCAGTCGGAGTACTATTTCCGGGAAGTTTAAATTATATTGTTTAAAAAATGAACCACAAAAGTTGAATGTTTTAACTGAATGTAATCAGATTATTTATTCAACAGATATCTTGGGCAGTGATCAGAATTTGGTAAAAAACATTTCCTTGACGACTGTAATTCCGTTTTATAGCGAGATTTCAGGGGCAGTGCTCCAATGTGATGGGAGTTCGAACATTGAAGGTTATATTCTTGTGTCCAACAATGAGAAGAATTACTTAGTATTCCCCATTAGGGAATCTGGTCAGTATACCATAAAAATGATTGGATGTAATGAGGAGGACAATACCCTTACAGCTGTGGATACCAAAAAAAATGTCAACAGTCTTGCCAAGAGAGTTAACATTTATACCAATGGAAATTTAATATTAAAACTTTGTGATGAGCAAATGACAAGTTTGGCCAGATTTAGTTTTAATATGACGGATACGGTGTATTCCAATTGCAGGGTAAGAAAAATTTCGAATTCAAGCGCTCAGAATATTATTTACATTTTTGAATATGGTAACAAAGGATTGTATACTGAAAAATTAATACTCGAAAAGCTAATTAATTCCTCTGGAGGGTTTAATTGGAGAATGACTCATTTTTCATTCATCCAGAACAATTTTAAATTAAAGGAGCTTATTGAAGAACCTGATTTTTACCTTTTTAATGAAAATGGGATTGACTTTATGGAATGCAGTTTGCCAAAAGTTATCATTGAGAATGACTTCACTAAAGAAAAGTTCCTTTCAGACATTGTGTTTTTTAGAGCGGTTATCATTTAAAAAACATTTAGCTGGACTATTTGATGTTGACGGTAAAAGAGATTCAATATATAATTCATGGTTGTCTGGACCATGACAGAATCTGCCAGCGAAAGCTGTTCGATTTTACTTCTGCGAAAGTAATGTCAACATGTAAAAGATATTGTACCAATCATGAAGATGCACGTGATTTATTTCAAGAATCTTATATTAAAATATTTAAGAGTCTTGGAAGTTATAATCATACCCAGGGAGATTTGTTGGGCTGGGTTTATAGCATTACAAAAAATTGTATTTTTTCTTCATTTAGTAAAAAGAAATTGGAGATATTTCCAATTGATGAAATCTCTTCAGAAGACAATATTCTGATTCAAGTAGATCATGATTTGTTACAGGAAGAAGAAGTTTTAAGGGAAATTCAAAATTTACCGGAAGGTTACCGCATAATTCTCAATATGTTTGTTTTTGATTGCATGGACCATGCAGCAATTGCTGACATACTAGGAATCTCGGAGAGTACATCAAGATCTCAATTAAACAGAGCACGCAATTTGTTAAAAAAGAAATTGGAATTACTTTACAATACAAAATATGAAAAAAGTTTCATTTGATCATTGGTTAAAACTTATCATTGGGAGAGAATCCATACCGGTTGATAATGACCTGGAATGGGATTTGCTTTTGCCAAAACTTGAGAAAAAGAAGAGACGCAGAGGGATAGTTTATTGGGTATTATTGCCTGTAACAGTGACTTGTCTATCATTAGTGTATTTTGTTTCTATGCAACCATCCAGTATATTTAAATTTACGTCCACTCCAGATAGCCAATCAATGGAAGTTATTAATGTAGGGAAGGACGATTTGACCAATTTAGTAATCGATAATAAGAATAATCAAACAAATATTCTAATCCATCCACAAAAACTTCTTTCTCAAAAAATTAGCAAGCAAGAATTATCTACAAAATCCACCCAGTTTAAATTTGATTTGACCAAGGACAATCCCAGTTTATTTGCTGAACAGGGTAATACCGCTGATGGAAACGGTTTTTTTGAAATAAGTCTGGATATTCCCAATAATTCTAAAAGTTTTCAGGATCCTTTTAGTAGTAATTCTTCCAGACATTCTACTCCTTTTGATTCACTGTCCATCTCTTTATTACCTGTTTCAATTCATGGACAACTATTGAATGAACAGAACTTTTCTTCCAATTTGTATCTCATAGAATCGAGCAAATATTTGAGACATAAAAAGTCTTTTAAAGTAGATATGTGCTTGTTTGGTTCATATGGTAAATTGTTTCAAAGTCTGAATGGTTCCGGTACCGGATATTTGACCCGCAAAACCTTAGAGCAACCCTTGGATGTTTTTAGTGCCACAATCCTTTTTCAAACTGATCTAAAAAGTAGACTTAAATTTGGCATTGGCCTAGATTACCAGTATGCTTTATTGCAGTTAAACCAACATTTTCTAGATACGGTCACTCAGATTCTTTATGGAGTAATTGTTGCTGAAAAAACAAATGCGCAAAATGTTGTTTCTTATGATACGGGCTCTATAGACGTCCGTAATTTCAGGAATGTTTCACGCAAACTCTATCACAGCAGAACTCTGCTTTCTATTCCTGCAATTATATCTTACCAATATCCTTTGAACAGAAAATGGAGCCTTTCTTATCATGCAGGAATTTCTGTTCCAGTTTACCAGGAATTTAGTGGTAGGATTTCGAATAATTCATTAAGGTCCCTTGATTTGGATTATTATGGTGAAAATATTTCAAGAAATAAACTTCCATGCAGCGTTTTATATGGAATGCAAGTAGTATATAGTATACGACCCGGAATTAAATGGATGCTTGGTCTTGTTGGTTCTTCTGAATTAAGGTATTGGAGAGATCTGGAAAACAGTATCGGTGAAAGACATAATTCTCTTAGATTTCAGGCAGGTTTATCCTATAGGATTCGTTGAAGATCGTAATAATTTAAAAATCAATTTATCACTTATAATTTTATCCCATGAAGAAATTTTATTTTCCAATCAACACCAAATGGTTTTTTATTTTCTTAATTTTCAAGATTACTTTCACGACTGTTTATGCACAAGATTGCACGAATGATAGTCAGTCTCCTTTTTTTCATTAAAATCCAATTACACAATTTCTCTCGACAAATCTATTGACTTCTCCCTAAATGCAAAGGATTTGGTGAGTCTTTGTATCGACAATTGTACCTTATTGGAAAACATGAAATTTTCATTTTCAAAGGATGCCCAAGACCAGATGATGAAAATTGTAAATTCACCGGGTTTAAAGTTATCTGTTCAGGTTTATGCTACAGATCAGGCAGGTAATCAATCCTCTGCTTCGACAGATATTACTGTGGCTAAATGTACACCATCACTTGTGTGCAATGATTTAGTTAAATTTGATATCTTGGTTGGGGAAACATTGACTATTGATGTTGATAATTTTTTGGAAGGGTCCTATTGTTTGGATCATATTTTCGACATCAGTTATAAGGATGGAAATAATTCAAGGTCTTTCACTCAGATTGATGAATCTTTACCACGTTCATTTCGATATACAGTTTTGGATTCTAATTCCGGAAATAGTTGCTGGGGAAACGTAGTAATAAATATTCAAGGATCTTGTGATCCTTCACTCGATTTTGAATTTACATGCAATTCGATTCAGACCAATTGTTTTAAAGATGTTGACCCCATGACTATTGGATTCCCATTTCCAGCTGTTTATAAAATAGAAAAAGTTTCAGATAGAGAGTTCAGTGTTCAATACAGTGAGTTTTGCCCTAAAATACGTGTTCTATTTACAGATAAACTTATCCAACGAAAATGTGCAGATGCTTATGTCGCTGAAATAGAGCGATCTTGGATTGCTACTATTCCTGGAGGGGTAAATAAAGTTTGTCTCCAGATTATCCAATTTCAGAGAACCAACGTAAATCTTTTTTCAAATTTGCACAATTATGATGGCTTAGAATTGCCAACACTTAATTGTAGGGATAATTGGAAAAGAAAGGATGGTTATATCCCGGACCCTGATTTTTCAGGAAGACCGGTATTAGACCTGTGTAGTCAATTTGGACAGTCTTATATTGATACTGTACTTATTGGCTTTTCTGACCAATGTGGGACTCAGTATAAGATAATTCGACAGTGGACTGTTCTAAATTGGTGCTCTGGTGAAAATTTCATGTATAATCAAATTTTTAAAGTTTATTGTGGGACTGACTCCATCCCGCCTGTTGCGGTTTGTAATTCAAATCTGATTCTTAGTGTGCCACCCACAGGTGAGATAATTGTATTTCCTGATCTATTGAATGCGGGTAGTTATGATAATTGTAGTGAAATTAGTTTTTCCTTTGATCCGGAGGGATTAGTAAAATCAGAAAAATTTGATATTCTGGACAGTGGTAAGAAATATACCAGATTCTTATTTGTTAGAGATTTAGCTGGAAACAGGACATCTTGTTTCTCAACTTTGGAAATTGTTTCTAAAGCCAATGGACCAAACTCAAAAAACATTTTAGGAGGTAAGATTTTAAATTATCAGTTACAGTCAAATGCTTCCACCAATCGTTTAAATTTCAATTTTAAATTACAGAATGACACCAAGAATTTAAATTTATATCCTTGCGGGGAACCGGTTAACTTTCCGGATTTAAATTATAGTTTATGTGTGGACTCTACTCAAAATCCAATGGAAGGTTATTTGATTCCTCAATTAATCTCAAACACACCCCTTGTTGGTGTAACCACTTATGATTTGGTTCAAATCATAAGAAAATTATTTGGCCTGGTAAAGTTTAATGCATACGAAGCTCTGGCCGCCGATGTGGATTGTGATGATCAGATTACCATTTTTGATATTTTTGATATTAAGAGGTTAGTTTTAGGCTCTATATCTAAATTTAAATGTGAGTCCGTTCAGCTATACACTGCGGATAAATTGAATCCCAAAAAAGTTTCAGATGAAAAGATATTTAATCTTCCACGCTTTGATTTTGATATGGTTCCGGTTATTAAAGGAGACATTAATGGAAGTGGATTTTTCTTTCATAATAAAGTTGATGAGTACAGGTCTGCTCAAGATTTTAAATTTTATGTGGACAATTTTAAAGTCAGGCAAGGAGTGGAATATGATGTTTGGATAAGTACTGCCGAAGAGTACAATGTATATGGTATTCAATTGGGTCAATTGTTTGATGAGAATAAACTTGAAGTACTTAATATTTCCTCCCCGGTTATTAATTTAAATAAGGATGTGGATTATATTATTAATAAAGGGGGAGACTGGAGATGTTTGTTGCTTAGCCATGATGTTAGTTTGTTTAAAATATCTGGAAATTTTTTACGCATTAGAATCAAGGCTAAATTTGATGGAATGGTCAATGAAGCCATGTCTTCTAAACATTATCCGGTTCCCCTTTTTGTAATTGGATCAGATATTGAATTGGCTGTCCCAAAATTGGCGGAAAACAACATAACTTCTGCAGTGGATGTAAATGTTGACCACACCATTCCACGTGTTTATCCAAATCCATTTAATGGCGATTTGTTAATAGAGAATGTGAATTCAAAGGATGTGCCTAAGACAGTTGAAGTTTTTACAATGGAAGGTAAGATAGTTTACCACGGTGATATAATGAAAACTGGCCACGACAATAGAATCATTATTTCTAAAGATGTTTTTGATTATTCAGGAATGTATCTTTTGGTTTTGAATTATCAAGATCATATTCATAAGCAAATTGTGCTGAAATACTAATATTTAGTTTTTTTTAAAATGGGGGATGATATCATCCCCCATTTTTTTTATAAATATATTTGTGTTGCATTTATTTTCTATGCAGCTCAATTGAAATGAGGCAACATATTAGCCTTTTAACTCTCTTTTTTCCATAGGTTGGTTATCCGATTATTTAATGGTCCTTTGAAGTCATTTATTGAATTGTTAAATTATTTATTTTATGGACAGTTTGTATTTTTTTCATTTGTTTTATTCTAAGAACGAAATGTTCATATAAACTGATGTATGCATTTTAATTACTGAATTGGATTGCCGTCTCTATCTTGTTCGAACTAAGATTAATGGCTGTTATTTCAAGTTGAATTCTTTTAAATATCTAGTTATGATCTTAGAAGTTTGTCATTTCTCATTTAATAGGTGAAGAATGACATCATAGGGTAACGACTTGCTCATCCCTTCATGGATTGAATTTTCTGGTTTTGAAATTGTACATAATTTGAATATTCTACTTGGATTGTAGGCCAATCTGAAATTCGTAAAGCATGAGTTTTTTTCCTTGATGGTCATTCATCTTTAAGTTTTCCTACTTTTCTGGGCAATACCTATCCGTTTTCCCCAAAAATTCCTTCTCTTTGCAGATTATTTGAGCTTATGCGCATTTCGTTGAATTGGTTGAAGGATTTTCTGGATTTGGATAAATCTCCGGAACAAATTGCGGACATACTTACCTCTTTAGGTCTGGAAGTCGAAGGGATGGAGACCCAAGAGCAAGTTGCCGGCGGGTTAAAATCTGTGGTGGTGGGCGAAGTTTTGGAGGTTTGGCAACATCCCAATGCGGATCGTTTGCGACTGACCAGGGTGCATGTAGGAAATGAAACGATATTGCAAATTGTCTGCGGAGCGCCCAATGTGGCGGCAGGCCAAAAAGTATTGGTTGCCTTGGAAGGTGCTGAACTTCATCCAACGGCAGGCGAACCAATCAAGATCAAAAAAGGAAAGATCAGAGGGGAAGAGTCTATGGGAATGATATGCGCGGAAGATGAGTTGGGCATTGGACAAAGTCATGATGGCATATTAATTCTGGATACAACTGCTGTTCCTGGTACACAGGCAGCTGATTATCTAAATCTGGAGAGCGATACTATTTTTGAAATTGGCCTGACACCCAACAGGGCAGACGCGACCAATCACCTTGGCGTGGCCAGAGATCTCCTGGCATGGATAAGAGTACATGAAAATCCTGCGGCACAACTGAAATCGGTCGAGGATTCAAAAGATTCAAACAAATTACACGAGACTCATATTATTCATTTGGATGTGCAAATTGAAAGACCTGATTTGTGTCCCCGGTATTCAGGGGTATGTTTGCAGAATCTAAAAATTGGTCCTTCACCGGAATGGTTGCAGAAACGGATTCTCGCCATGGATCTTAAGCCCATCAACAATGTAGTGGACATTACTAATTTTGTCATGTTTGATATGGGACAGCCGCTCCATGCATTTGATTTGCATAAAATTGGCAAAGGAATTAAAGTTAAGACTCTTCCGTCAGGTACGCCTTTTCAAACTTTGGATGGAGTGGACAGAAAGCTAAGGTCTGAAGATCTTATGATTTGTGATGTTGATTCAAAACCTCTTTGCATTGCCGGGGTATTGGGTGGTGCAGAAAGTGGCATCAGTGAGTCAACCACGTCACTCTTTCTGGAATCTGCACATTTCAATGCATCTTCCATCAGAAAGACAAGCACAGCCCATTTGATCAGATCTCAGGCGGCACGCTGCTTTGAAAAAGGATCCGATCCAAATATAACCCTTCAGGCACTTCACCGGGCGGTGACCATGATGCAGGAATATTGTGGGGCCGAAGTGACTTCAGAATGGTTGGACCATTATCCTGAACCCGTTCTTCCTGTTCAAGTTTCTTTAAGTCTTGAACAAGTTAAGTCTCTCAGTGGGCTGGATTTAAACGACGATAACTTAAAAAGAGTTCTTTTTGCATTGGACATGGAGCTGATGGATCTGCGTGATGGTAATTATCAGATTTCTGTCCCGACCAATAAACCTGATGTGACAAGAAGAGCAGATGTTATAGAAGAAATTACAAGGGTTTATGGTTTTGATAACATTCCTGTTCCGGAAAACATCAGGATTTCATTTCCGCAACAGGTATCTTCTCTGTTTGCTCTTAAAAAACAATTGGGGGATTGGTTGAGTGCGCGTGGACTTACCGAAATTATGAATATTTCTTTGGGGAATTCACAGATTTGTCTCAAATCCGGTTTGTGGAAAGAAGAAGAATTGGTTTATATAAACAACACTTCCAATGTTTCTCTCGACATCATGAAGCCGGCCACAGTGCTGAATGGTTTGGAAAGCATCCAGTTTAATCAGAATAGACAGCAGTCCGATCTAGCCTTGTTTGAATTTGCTAAAGATTATTTGAGACAGGGTGAAAAATTTAAGGAAGTACAGAAATTAGGCATTTGGCTGACCGGGGCAGAGGCAGAAGCCCATTGGTCAAAGCCTAAGCCTGATCAGGTAGGTTTTTTTAATGTAAAATCATTGATAGATGGTATTCTGGTCTCCAATGGGATGCTTGATCTGGAACAGAATGAATGTCCCGCTGAGCTTTATTATGAATACCAATATGTGTGGAGCAGGCAGAAAAAGCAATTGGCAAGTGCGGGACTCGTTTCCCGGGCTTTGACTTCTTTGTATGAAATAAAAAAACCGGTATTCTACGCGGAGATTGACTTGGCGTTCTTCCAAAAATCGATGCACAGTCAGAAAATACGGTATCAGGAGATCAGCAAATTTCCTTCTTCACGAAGAGATTTAGCTGTAGTATTAGAGGAATCCGTTCCATTTTCAAGTCTTCAGGAAATCGCATTTTCCAAAGCCGGCAAAAATCTCAGAGAATTGAGTTTATTTGATATTTATCGCAGTGAAGACCAATTGGGCTTGGGTAAAAAGTCTTATGCTCTAAGTCTCTTGTTTGAATCACAAGACAGATCCCTTTCCAGCCAGGAGTTGGACCTACAAATGGACAAAATCATAAAAGCTTACGAAAAGGAGCTTGGCGCACTCATCCGTCGCTAAATACAAAGTTTATTTTTAAATAACAGAAATTTTACCTAAATTTGCATCAGGGGTTTTATGGCCTGGAATGGGCTTGTAAAGCTTTTTTTTTATAATATATATAGGTCTGTATCATAAGTTATTGTGAGAAAACCTGGAAGGAATTTGGGGCGTTGTAAAATGATTTAATCCGTTTTTGTTTTTGTCATTATATTTTATGAGTTTATACTTTAGTTCATTAGCGCATCTTGAGGGGAATAATCCCCTGGTTTGAGCTTAAAGTATACTCCCCAGCTTCCAGTTCTAACATAACTAATTGATATTCAGGCTTCTTAAATTTTTAGGGAAATGGATAGTATATTGGGATTATTGTTAGGTATCGCTGGCGGGGGCGGCGCTGGTTTTTTTATTGTCAGAAGCCTCCTTGTCAGATCCAATCAAAAGAAAGTAGATGAAATCAATCAGATTTCAGATCTTGAACTAGAGAAAGCCAAAATAGCTGCTAAGCGAATTCTCGACGAAGCAGAAAACAGATCAGAGAAGATTATTTCCAAGGCGGAAGCCAAAAACGAAAGCATCAAGCAACAGAAAATTGGTGAAACCAAAGACAATTTCAACAGACTAAAATCAGAATTTGAAAGCTTTAAGTCCAGTCAGATGATTGAACTTAAAGAACGTGAACTCAAATTGGGCGTGATTGAAAAAGAAGTTAAAACGCTGAAATTGGATGTTGAAAATAGAGAAGCAGAGATCAAAACTGTTCGCGAAAATTTAGATAAACAGTTGAAGATCGTTGCCAAGAAAAAGGAAGAATTGGAAGAAGCCAATGAAAAACGCATCCACGAACTGCAGCAAATTGCAAAATTATCAGAGAGTGAAGCGAAAGAAATTCTCCTCACAGCTGTTCGGGCTAAAGCCAGTAACGATGCATTGGTAATTGAAAGGGAAGTAATCGAAAATGCAAAAGCAAACGCCAATAAGGAAGCCAAGAAAATTGTGATTCAGACCATCCAACGAATGTGTGCGGAATACACTATTGAAAACAGTGTTTCTGTATTCAATCTGGACAGCGATGACATTAAAGGGCAAATCATCGGTAGGGAAGGACGTAACATCAGAGCCCTGGAAGCGGCCACCGGTGCAGAAATTGTGGTGGATGATACCCCGGAAGCAATCGTCATTTCGAGTTTTGACCCAATCAGAAGGGAGATCGCACGCTTGTCGTTAAAACGATTGGTGGCAGATGGAAGAATTCACCCTGCAAGAATTGAAGAAGTAGTAGCAAAAGTTAAAAAGCAATTGGACGAACAGATTGTCGAAATCGGAGAACGTACCATCATTGACCTGGACATCCATGGATTGGATCCTTATTTGGTTAAAATGGTTGGTCGAATGAGATTCCGGTCTTCTTATGGACAAAATCTATTGGAACACTCTTCTGAAACTGCTAACCTCTGTGCGGTGATGGCTGCTGAATTGGGCTTAAATCCAAAGCAGATCAAAATGGCCAAAAGAGCTGGTTTGTTGCACGATATCGGGAAAGTAGCAGAAGAGGAATCAGAATTGTCCCATGCTTTGTTTGGTATGAAACTGTGTGAGAAATACAACGAACACGAAGTGATCATCAACGCAGTCGGAGCCCATCATGATGAGATTGAAATGAACAACATTATTTCTCCGATTGTACAGGCTTGTGATGCCATTTCCGGTGCAAGACCGGGAGCACGGAGAGAGATTTTGGAAAGTTATCTGAAGCGCATCAACGAATTGGAAGAGTTGGCTATGGCATACGAAGGTGTTTCCAAGGCTTACGCATTGCAAGCAGGTCGTGAATTGAGGGTTATCGTGGAGAGTGAAAAAGTAACGGACCAATATGCTGATGATTTGGCATTTATGATCTCACAAAAAATTCAGGACGAAATGCAATATCCCGGCCAGGTGAAGGTCACCGTAATTCGAGAAAAACGGGCCACGGCGTTTGCGAGATAATATTTATTCGAAAGGTTGCTGTTACGATAAAAATTTTAATCTCGATTACAACGTAACCAATTTTGCATTGTAATCTGAATGTCTATATCTTTTATCAGGATGAACAAGTTCTCTTGTTTGTGACAAAAGTTTCTGAAATTAATTTTCAAAGCCAGCTGGTAAAAAAAAAGCTTGTCCTACGTGTGTAGAACAAGCTTTTTAAAATTTAGCACAATGAGATTTTTAATTGTAAACGGACTCTTTTCCCAGTTTCACCACCAATTGGTAATAAAACAGAATGCGGTGTTTGTTTCTGTTGCTGGAACCAAATGCGTTAACAACCTCATCAATCGCCTGATCTAGAGATTCATCTTCAGCACAGCCCAGTTTGCCAATTAGGAAATTTTGTTTTACACGATCCAGTTCTGCCTGATCGCTGGAAGAAACCAGTGAGGAATCGGTGTTGTAAATAGATGGGCCTAAACCCTTGGCAATTTTTGTAAGTAAGTCTTCATTGACAGTCCAGCCTAGCTTAGTGGCTTCTGACAACATTTCTGAAACTTTTTCTTCGAATTGACTCATAATTAAAATATTTAAATTAATAAATTGAAACTTGTGTTCAAATGTATTCAATTTTTCAGGATCATATGTATTAAATTATTATTGCTTCCGAATTCAATCTGATATTTACTCCTCCAACCAATAATGTGTTAAAAAACCGTTCATTTTGGCCTATGATTTGAATTCAGATGAGAATAATCTGTATATTTCGGCTTTATTATAAATATCAGCATGAAGTTAAAATTACTCTTTGCATTTGGTTTGCTGCTGTGGTCAGGAGCAGGCAACATTTTTGCCCAGGACATACATTTTACCCAGTTTGAATTTTCCCCTCTTCATGTCAATCCGGCTAATGTGGGAGGTTTTAACGGATCTTACCGAATTGGAGGCATTTTTAGAGACCAGGCGGCTTCCATTACCGGGCTTGGATCTGAATTCAGAACACTCAATTTCTATATTGACGCCACATTCCCATGGGGATTCAGAAAAAAAGACTGGGTGGGTTTTGGGATGAATTTTCTCCAGGATAGATCCGGGGCAATTGGCTTGGGAACCGGAGGATTCATTGCTCAGGCATCCTATCACCTGGCATTAAGCCGAGGAAGTGATCTTTCGCTTGGTGCACAATATGGTGGGGTAAACATGAACATTAAAAATAAAGACAAAGCAGTTTTTGAAAGCGGAATCAACAACCCTGGTGGAGGGAGCGCTGATTTGGGTAAATTGCAGGATAAAGCAAATTTCACGGATATTTCTATTGGCTTGGCCTACAATACCTACCTCAGTAGTAAAAAGCACGGTCTTAAGTTTGGGTTCAATGCAGGTCGCGTGAACAATCCAAGAGTAAGTCTGAGTTCAGGGGGTACCGGAAATAAATTAGGTACTTTGTTTACAGCACAGGCAGGAATGGATTACCATTTGAATGAAAAAGTAGATGTGCGTCCCATGTTGTGGATCAGAAACCTAAAAACCTTTACTACAGTGGTCCCGCAATGTATGGTCAGTTATTTATTTAATGTCGAGAAGGGCATTAGATTAAATGGCGGACTTGGCTATAGAATTGGCGATGCCGCACAGGTAATGCTTGGTATGGATATTAAAAAAATAAGATTCCAGATAGGATATGATCAGACGCTTTCGTCGTTGAGTTCTTCTCAAAGTCCAAGTGGCTTTGGCGCGATAGAGTTTGGCCTTATGTACATCGGTACAGTGACGAAAAAACCAAATCCGAAACCAAAAGTATTTTGTCCTAGATTTTAAATCATCTATTGAATTTTTCCGATTATGAATAAAATATTCATTTCCTTTTTATTGTTTTCTGTTTCTTCATTTGGATTAATAGGTCAGCCGGTAAGTGGTAATACGCCTGCTGCCTTGATAAAATCAGGTGATGAGCAAATCGAAAAAGGCCAATACTATAATGCACTCGAACAATACGAGAAAGCGTATAAAGAAATTAAAGAAAAGGACCTTGCCATAAAAATTGCAAAAACTCATTTTTTACTTCGGGACTACAACAAATCAGCTACCTGGTTCGGCAGGGTACTTAGTAGAGACAAGAGCAATAAATATTTTGAAGAGCGTGTAGCCTATGGAAGAACATTGAAAATGAATGCTCAATACACCGAGGCAGCTGCAGAATTCAGCAGTTACATAGCCACCGGACAAGACAGCACATTGCTTACCATAGCGCAAAATGAACTTGCAGGCATTGCATTGCTGGAGAATATGAAAGAAAATGTAAGCCTGGTTGTTAAAAATGCAGGAAATCAGGTAAATAATCCTGAATCCCAAAGCAGTCCGGCGTTAGATGCGGATGGCAATTTATATTACGGATCGCTGAATTCCAAAGAAACAAAAGAGGAAGGAGGAGTTCATTTTAGTAAACTTTTTCAATCCGCATATTCAGAAGGAAAGGGCTATGCCAAAGGAACCGAATTGGAAGAATTGATTAATAGGGAAGGGTACCACTGTTCGAATGTGAGTTTTAGCAAAGATGGTACCGTCATGTTTTTTACTCGAACGCTTTCAGAAGGTGGACATATGGATGAAAGCAAAATTTATGCATCTTCCAAAACAGCATCCGGCTGGAGCCCTGCCCTTGAAGTAACTGGCGTAAATGGAGATTACATGGCAAGACATCCTTATGAAGGTGAATTGTTTGGGAATAAAGTACTTTTTTTCTCCGCCAACATCCCCGGGGGAAAAGGTGGATTTGATTTATACTATGCAAATAAGACCGGTGAAGGACAATACAGCGAACCAGTAAATCTCGGTAGTTTGAATACGGTATCTGATGATCTGACCCCATTCTATATGGATGGTAAACTTTACTTCAGTTCAGAAGGATGGCCGAATATCGGGGGTTTTGATGTATTTGTATCCAATTGGAACGGATCAGAATGGTCAGAGCCAAAGAACATGGGTACCCCTGTCAATACTTCAACAGATGATCTCTACTATAGGGTGAGCACAGATGGAGAAAGAGGATTTCTGGTATCCAATCGGCCAGATCCTGAATCTAAATCTTTAAAAGGCAAAACTTGTTGCGACGATATTTATTTAGTGAACAAGCGGAAATTGGTTATCGAATTAAATGCTATCGCAAAGACAGAAGCAAAGAAACCACTAAAAGGCATTACTTGCCAGTTGGTGGAAATGAGTATGGGCAAAGAAGGAAACATCCAGACTAAGTCAAATTCTGAAGGCAACCAGGTGAACTATCTCCTCGATAAAGACAGGTCTTATAAACTGGTGATATCAAAAGATGGATACTTTCCTCAGGAAATACAACTGAATACCGTTGGGATTACAGAGGACCAGGTAATCAACAAAGAATTTTTCTTTAAGATGATGCCACCAGAGTCCGATATCGAAATCATTACCATCAATGAGCCAATTCGATTAAGCAATATTTACTACGATTTCGATGACGATAAAATATTAAAAGACGCAGAAAAGGATTTAAGTGCCATCCTGGACTTGATGACCAAATATCCGAACATGGTGATCGAACTCGGATCCCATACAGATTCCAGAGGAGATGACACCTATAACTTAAAATTGTCTGAGAGAAGAGCCAATTCGGCCAGAAGGTGGTTGGTGAATAAGGGCGTAGACGGGAAAAGAATCAAGGCAAAGGGTTATGGAGAAACAGTTATCCTTAACAATTGTACCAATGGGGAAGATTGCAGTGACGACGAACACAGATTCAACCGAAGGACAGAATTTAAGATTCTTGAAGGACCTACAACCATTGAAGTAAGAAAAGAAGTTTTAAACAAAAAGGGTAAAGCATCGAAAAGATAAATATCCTTTGATATAAAATATCCTGCACCTGGTTTAGCGTTTTAAACCGGGTGTTTTTTTAAATGATGAAACCATTCCTAAAATATTTCCCCCTTATTTCTTGCTTATATGGCTTATTGCTTTGTTCCTGTTACAGTACTAAAGGACAGAGTACTGAAAAGTCATTGATAACAACAGATACCCCTAAAACATCTGTAGATACGGTTATTGCATTTGCCAAAATAGAATTTGATTCCATGGCTTATGATTTTGGTACTATTCGTCAAGGGGAAGTGCTTGAAAAGACAATATATTTTACAAATACAGGTAAGGCTGATTTAAAGATTGACTTAATCACGGCTTGTGAGTGCACTACACTGGATTGGTCTAGGTTGCCAATAAAAGAAGGCCAGAGAAGCAACATCAAGATTCGGTATAATTCAAAGGATAAAGTAGGACCCCAAACGGTTGATTTAGACATCATGGCAAATACTGCCACAGGTTTTAGCTATACCAAGTTCAAATTGATCGTGATTCTTTAGATCGATTAAAGCACAATTTGGGTTTCCAATAACTCAACTTGTTCCATTTCATATTTGATTTAGGACATATTCATAATTATTTGGCAGATTTTATCTAACGATTTAAATTTATTTTAAATGCTTTTGTGTTATTTTATACATTAAAGTATATTGATATATGTATAAAATTATATTACAGGTTTTTATAATCAAAAAAAAGATATATAAAACAAATTTTGACGTTTGTACCAAAACATTCATAAAACGAAAATATACTATTTAAAGTGCACAATATCAACTATTAAAACATTATATTAATGTTTATATGATTATCGCCTTATTTATTAGGGGAAAACCCTGATTTTTCAAAAAAATACATCACATTATTTGGAGAATTAAAAAGGGCAATCTATATTTGTGCTGTATTCTTCCCTTTGTTTCTTTAGATCGGTTACGATCTGATGCCGCAATCATGTTGCTAAGATCCACTATTGGATTTAGCGTTAGATTAATTGAATTTGAAAACTATAAAATCTAAAAAACATGAGGCAATTTCTTTCAACTGCAAGAAAACTAATGGTGTGCTCCCTCGCATGCTTGTTTTTCTTACCCTCCTGCGTTAAAGATGATGCGACTGTTGATGTAGCTCTCGTTAACAAACTTTCCAACGAAAAAGGTCAGATTTCCACAGAATGGATTAACCTGTCTCTTGAATTAACCAAAGAGACTCCTGGTTTCACTGTTCCGGTTGCTGCCCGTACTTTTGCATACATCGGCCTTGGCATGTATGAAGTTCTGGTTCCCGGAATGAAAGATTACAAATCCATGCAAGGAAAACTTGCCGGCTTCACTCCAGGCACCATGCATGAAGTTACTACTGGTAACCTGGATTGGGCACTATCTTTTAATGAGTGCATGTATCGCCTGTACAAGATGCTGTACAGAAATTCAAGCCCTGCCGGTCTTGAAGCTATTGAGAAGTTATACAACAAGCATCTAAATGCAATCTTGCCTTATGTCTCCAAAACAGTTGCAGAGTCTTCTATTTCTTATGGTGCAGCACAAGCATCTGCGATTTACAGTTATTCTAAAACTGACAATCAGGAAGACGCTTTTCTTAATAATTACCCAAGTAATTACAGTGGGCCTAATGGTCAGGGATTTTGGTCTCCTACTTCCAATAAAATTCGCAAACCACTTCAACCTTATTGGGGACAAGTAAGAACTTTCTTGGCTTACCACACCATTAAAGCCGAAATGATTGCACCACCAAGCTTTAGTGAAGATAAAACCTCTTCCTTTTACGCATATGCTTTGGAAGTACGCAATAGGGTTGAAAACCTAAGCCGTCAGGAAGAAATTATGGTAAAATATTGGAATGATGAGCAAGACAATAGCATAACTCCTGCCGGACATCTAATGTCAATCCTTGCTCAGATTTTGGACACTGAAAAGAAAGATCTTGGTTTTTGTGCTTTCGCATTTATGAAGTTGGGTATCACTTTGCACGATGCAACAGTTATGGCCTGGAAGACTAAATACACATACAATACAGTAAGACCTGAAACTTACATTCGTGAATATATCGACAATGAATTTTTATCGCTGATAAATCCTACCGCTACACCGGAGTACTCTTCCAGCCCTGCCGCTTTGGCTGCTGCAAGTGCAGAGGTTTTGGGTGGATTGTTTGGTTACAATTATGCATTCACAGATAGAACTTATGAATTTAGAAAAGATATTGATGGTTCCCCAAGATCCTTCAAATCTTTTGAACACATGGAAGAAGAAATTTCTACCTCAAATCTTTATGGTGGTATCCATTACAGATTTAGTCTGGAAGCCGGAGAGAAACAAGGCGTAGAAATCGGAAAAGGTGTAAACGCTATCAGATAATAAATAGGTTTTGATTAAGAGTTTCCCCGGATTGTTCGCAGTCCGGGGATTTTTTTTTTATTAATAGCTTATGGAAAACTGTCATCTGAAGAATTTGACCTTTGCTATAAAAAAACACAAACTGGCTTTCATTTTTGATTGTTGCGGGTTGCCACAAGTTGTAAGCCGAATGTTGGTCAAACTTTCCCAATAACTTTCTTTGGAAATAGGCAATTTTCTGTAGTGTGGTGGTGTGTTGTATTCATCCCCCATTTTTAGTAAAGCAAATAGGTGAGTTGCTCTAAATAATATCCATATCCTACCCCCTACTTATCGCAAGGGATTAGAGAAACGCCAAAATTTGATTATTATTAAAGAGGTATTGTAACTTATTGGTTATCGTTTGAAAATTGAAAAATATTCTTCGAATACAAATAGCCTATTTCTTTTAGCTCCAGTAAGTTCCTTTAATAGACTTAGGGATATAAAGTCGTTAATTAATTTGTAGGATGAAACCAATGACAGTCCGGTAACTTTTGCTACCTCTTCTGCATCAACAATAGGTTGCTGATACAAATAATCAAGTAATACTTTGGCTGTTTTTACTTTCTTACCCAATTGATAAATCCTTTTCTCTTCACATTCCTTTTTTAACTCAATAATATCTTTTAACGTTTGACTGGATTTTTCACAGGTATCAATAACGCCTGACAAGAAAAATTTAACCCACCGTATCAAATCGCTATGTGTTCTTACACGAGTGAGATTGTCATAATAGTATGATTTATTTTTTTCGAAGAAATCAGATAGATATAAAACCGGTTGCGAATGATTTTTTTTTCAACCAAATATAAGGTAATCATTATTCTGCCAATTCTGCCGTTTCCATCAAGGAATGGATGTATGGTTTCAAATTGATAATGCGCTATAGCAATTTTCAAAAGGTCGGTCAGTCCTGTATCTTCGTTATGGATAAAATTTTCTAAATCCCCCATCAATGAGTTCACCTTTTTATGGATAGGTGGAATATTAATGGCACTTTTAAGAGAGGAGCCACCAATCCAGTTTTGACTTCTTCGAAACTCTCCAGGAACCTTGTGTTCACCCCTGACTCCACTCAACAAAATGTTGTGGGCTTGTTTCAATAACCGTGACGAAAGCGGCAGGATAGGCAATTGCTCAATGGAGGTATTAAGTGCTCTGATGTATTTATTTACTTCTTGCCAATCGTTTCTTCTCTCTGGATTTATATCTTATTCACTTAAGATGGCTTCTTCCATATTGGTTTGCGTGCCTTCAATGCGGCATGAAACGGTTGATTCTTTGACGACATACATCCGGATAAAATGGTCAATATTGGGTATTAGGTGGGAATAGGCATCCAATTGCCCAATGGCAATTGCTGATTTTTCGATCATCCGGGTAAGTTCCCTATCCTCTCACGACCAGTTGTCATTGATCGATACAGGTGTAAAATGCTGAAATCAATATTTTTGGAAAAATGACCCGACTTAAAGCCATCTATCTTGATCATGCTGTAAAGTTAAATATAAATCTTCTTATTTAACTAAAAGGCCTTTAGGATTAAATAAGGAATTTCTTATTTAATTTTATTACTAATTTGGCCAACTTCCCATCAAACGACTGCAGCAAAATACTCTGCTTCAACGTCTCTGTCTGTATCAAACTTTGGCTGATGGTTTCTTCTATTTTACCGCAAACCAACACTTTGCTCTCTAATTTGGAAACAATCAGTTGTTGTCTTGTAAAGGTGGAAGAACGAAGGGATAGTTCTTTAACCCATATTATGCAATAGGGTTTCGTATTGAAAGGCTAAAGACCAATAAAGACAAGCGCTCTCATGAATGAACGATTTTTGATTACCATCAAAGTAATGAAATGCATTTCATTAAGTGAATGACTTGGACGACTACCGGCGTAACCCTTCCTGTATGCGTCAAGCAGACAGGAGCGAAAGCTGAAATTCTTTGATTAGGAATAGAAATTCTAATGCATAAAAAGGGTTAAATACCTTATTAAATCTTGTTTCGCAGATAACAACTGCTGTTTTTATTTAAAAAATGGAAACAATTAAGAGGTATAATTACTTTGATTTTATTTTTCTAAAGTATATCATTTGTTTTGAATCCAAATAAACTTTGACCAGGTAAATTCCGGGAGGTATTTTTCCAACTGGCAACAAACCTTGTTTTGCAGTGGAGAGGTTATATTGGATGATTGATTTTCCACTGAGATCGAATAATTCAATTTGACTTAAGTTGGCTTCCTTCGAAGTCACCATGAGGAAATTCTGTCCAGCATTAAACCCCACAAATATATCTTCCTTGAGTGGATTAAAAGTACCTACTGATCTTTCGATTACAAAACTGTCTATTCTATTGCATCCATTTGCATCTGTAACGGATACTGAATAAGATCCCGGAGCAAGCATGGAAATTTCCTCTGACGTTTCTCCGGTACTCCAAAGTATAACATAAGGAGCCTTTCCTCCAGTTACATTTAATTTTGCACTTCCGTTAGACCCGGAGCTAGGCTTAAGAACTAATTCCGCCAACAAGAGATCAGGACTTCCTACTTTTACAGTTTGTTCTAATCTGCAACCGTTCTGATCCAGGATGTATAAAGTATAAACTCCGGCAGCAAGATTATCAATATCTCTTGTAGTCTGACTGTTGCTCCAAAGATAGTTTACAGGTTCAGTTCCGGACAACAATTGCAATTCAATGTTTCCATTTTTTTCACCAAAACAATTTACATCCTTCACCATTATCGCTACAGAAACTGAATCATAATTTTTTAATTCTACAGAATCTTTATGAATGCATCCCTGGCCATCTGTTACGACACATTCATAAATTCCCGATTTTAGATTTTCAATTTTCGAAGTAGAACTCTGATTAGACCACAGGTAATTAAAATTTCCGTTTCCACCACTGGAGACAGCTTCGATACTGCCACCCTGGTTTTCACATAAAGGATTTACTGTAAAGTCAATTTTTATTTCAGGACTAATTTTTATTTGGATGAGATGAATACTGTCGCAACCATTGACATCGCTCAGGATATTATTGAATAGAGTATCGCGGAATAACTTTTTTCCTGCAAATTCTCCACCGTAACAAAGTTGGATGCTGTCCCTGGTGATTTTTTTTGGCCATACGTTTAATTCAGTAGTTACAACGCTGTCACACCCATCCCATGCAAGAAGTGAATCTAGGTAAATTCCGTTCACACTATAATTCGAAGATCCTACCCTAAGATTTTCTCCTTCACAAATATTGAATGACTGTGTAAATTGAGTATTTTTACTAAACAGCGTTACCTGGTGACTGGATGATTTATTTCCTTTGGTCACCGTTACGGCATAGCTTCCCGGAGTATTGACTTGAATTGTTTTTGAAGTTTCTCCGGTGGACCATTTATAAGATGCACCGGGAATTAATGGGTCCAATGATTTTAAACTGCCATCACATATTGGCAGGGAGCAATTCAATACTGTATCTGGCATCCGCCATTTTACAACCAGACTGATGGTCACTTGTGCATCAATACCATTATCATTGCGATCATCCATGTGCGTAAAAATCCAGCTTCCTGCCGGATCAAATCGTCCTAAAATTTTAGAAAATGATCTTGGGGTATTTGGAAATGCTGTGGTGTTTTCTCCCGGTCTGTAGTCATTTTTAGTTATGCCGACGGATGCTGGTGATTGAAAAGAAGTCAGAAAACTTCGCACCCAGGATTGGTTTTTAGGTGCAATTCGTGTTTGAAGTTCTACCAATATGTCCAACGCTTTTGTAGGTATGGTGGCAAATAAACCTGAAGGAAAAATCAGTGTATCTGATTTTGCAAAATTGTCCACATCCACAATGATCTGACTCATGATGGAATCTTTTTTTCCTTTCACCACCGGACATCCCAGGTTAACCTGAAAATCATTTATCTTAATGGTGTCGGGTGCTGCATATTCTGTGCAGTTGTCTGAAACAGCTGCTTTGTAAATTCCGGAATATTTCACATCGAGAAATGTATCATTCTTTCCGGGCAACTTATAATCATAATGAAACCAATCATAAGTATAATTAGCGTTAACAGGCTTAGCCTGAATTTTTAAATTGTCTCCATCAAAATATGGTCCTTGCAGATTTAATTTCTGACTTGGCGTAAATATGGCAGTAAGGCAAGGTTTGTTGTTGACAGCGTTTCTGAGTATGTCTCCGGGCTCTTGTCCAAATCCTTTTGAAAAATTAATCCCCACGCCGGTCAAATGACAATAGCTCATGATCGTGCCACCACCATTCGGGGTGGGGCCGGGATTGCAACTACCTACATCCGGTGTTTGACAATTATCAATTTGGGCATTTTTCTGTGGGCCCCAAACACACGAGTGTGTATGCCAACTCCCAAAGTTATGCCCGAGTTCATGCGCCATAACCTCCACACTCCAGGAATAAGTCGGGAGCGTATTGAAGGTATTATAAATATACGCATAGGAATGAGGTCCAATTTGACCATTGTAGGTTGTACACATGCCATTCACAAATGCGATTCCACCCTGAGATGGATAAGTGCTGACCAGTTGTGCGAGATCTCCTTTAAAATTATTCTTACGATATTCTGCATAACCATAAATTATATTTTGAAGCGTTGTTTTTGGGAATGGGTCTTGGGTAGTCCATACCATGATATCTGAAATTTCTAATTTTACAGATTCATTAGCATATAAAGTTTTTACAACATTAAAAACACTGGTAACATAACTAACCACTTGATTTTTTTGCAAATTTCTATCCTGGTACATTCTGTAATCACACTCCAAAAATATTTTTACTGTCCTGCATCTATTTTCAAAAATATCCTGAGGTGCATTTGCCTGCTCTCGAAGACTTTGAAATAACTCATGACTTTCGGTTACGCCACATTCAAATCCAGAATTTTTCGCCAAATCATTTTCAAAATAAATTACATGTTCATTGGTGTTGTTTTCAATCATCTCCTTTGAAGCCATTTTTCCAATAATGATATTACCATCCTCCGGAGTTGAAATAACTCCGGCAATTTCGTGTTCATAAATACTCAATGCAACCATTGAACCAGGAACTCCGGAAATAAAGCCACTGTAGTGCACACCGCTATTCAATGGGATGCCAATGAGGTCATCGGAACTTAAGAGCTTTGAATCCTCTGAGTATAATTTTTGTGATTGTAAAATCAAGTTGGATAAAGTTCCATTAGGAAGTTGCATACTTATATTAAGTAATGCAGGTTTTGTACGCAGACAAATGGCCAACCTGGAGTCATCCGGGGTGAAAACATTTGCTTTCGACGAATTTTTCAAACCGGCAAACCACGCAGAATTTCTTAAAGAGTGTTTTTTAATCAAATCGATTTTTGTGATTGGGTTTCCATGGGAAACAACCTCTTCAATTTGCTTTTGTAAAACAGAAGTGTTCTGGGAAAATGATTTATTAAACCCAAACCAAAGAAATGGTATCAAGATAACTAAGGAAACAAACTTCATAAGATGCATTCAGAATTAAGGACATGGTTTACATTGCCGCTATGGCTGCAATCGACGGCTTAAAGTTACATACCGCATTTTAAATTTAAGGATTTTGACTAAAAAGAAAAAGCCCCCCTGGTCAATTGATGGGAGGCTAATTCCTTTTCATACCTAATTTTATATTTTAGTGCTGGATGATAAATCTTTTGCTGATTTTATTTCCATTTGTAAACTCTACTGTAATGTGATACAAGCCTTCCGCCCATGTGGTGGTATTTATGGTCTCGGCTTCTGTGCCGGGTTGCATTTTTTTCCACACATTTTTACCTTGTGCATCGAAAATGGCCATGGATTTAGCCTTGTCGGAAATGGTTTTTAAGATCACTTCACTGTTTGCTGGATTGGGGATGATGAAAAAGTCACCATGCTTACCAAACAGCTCTTGCTCCACGGATCTTAAATCTAATTCAACGGGACTTTGTCTGTCACAATCCTGAGCACATTTAAGCTCTGGCGCTTTGATCTCATGAGATTCTGTGGTGCCACTACCAAAATTGGTATGAGGGAGTAAATTGAAACAATAATCCTCAATCTCACCATACAATATCGGAGCACAAGGATCGGCAGGATAAGCACCATAGGACATGGCTACACGCATGCGCACATTGGCGCGAACAAATCCTCCCGGCATTTTTAAGTTTGCGCACATGGTAGTGTTTCCATAACCATAAGTCACCAGTTCTGAGACATTATGGAATACACCATCAGCATTGTAATCAATCCAAATTTTCCAATAAACATTATAGCTGCTGTTCAGGTATCCCGGAGTAACACAAAGAGAATAGGTTTCTCCGGCCTTTAGATTTCCACATATGTTATTGAAGAATCTGTAACCATTATCATTACCCGAAGGATTGTCTATGTCTGCAATTTTAACTTGTTTAATCCACATTAGATTACTGAATTGCGCCCTGTTGTTGCAGTAAGTCGTGAGCGAATCACAATTCACCCGAACCACAAAACTGCAGGTATCAGATTGACCATCTTTTGTTGCCACATAAGTGATTGTATTTGTTCCACAGTTAACCAGGCTTCCTCTTTTAGGTCCTTTTATTTGTTTGAGATCATAACATGGCATCTCAAGTACAAATTCTCTTGATTCATCTCCATTTTGATCATTCCAGGTGCCATCTGGAGCGAGTTCAATGTAATCCTCATTTGGTCCAAAATTATTTGGTTGACCAGGCAACCAGTTGGAATAGAGAAATGGGCTTTTATCCACCCAATCGAACCTACCTTCAACCTGTGCATCTGTTCCTCCGATCCATGCTGTTTGACCGGCTAATTTACTGGCTATAAATTGGTTTTCATCCCGATCGTTTATGACCGCAAGTTTTCCACCATTTATATCGCAGATTGTTTTTGCAGTCTCCCAGTTTTCAGGGCCAAGGGAGCAGAAGTACCTGCTTCCATTGTATTCACCCATATATACGAATCCTCGGATACTGCTTTGACATGGGGTGCAATAAGTGACATTTGGAAGTGGCCAATTTAAGTATGACCCATTAAGATATGGATTAGTCCTGTAAATCAATGTGTCACGAGGACACTCAATTCCGACCACTGTGCCATTCACAGTCACTGTAAAGGTTGTTGAAGCAGTGTTACCGCATTGGTCCGTCGCAGTGTAGGTTACAGAAGTTGTTCCTTCATTAAAATTGCTGCCGGAATTTATATTACTGGTAAGTGATGCAAGGCCACAGTTATCCGTTGCTACCGGAGCAAGCCAATGAACAGGGACCTCACATTTTCCCTGAGCATCTATTGTAATATTTGTAGGAGTGGAAGTAAATCTAGGTGCTAAATTGTCTTTCAGTTCTATACGTTGGATACATTCTGCAAACAAATTTGGTAGGTTGGGATCCACAGCCCTCCATGTGCGATCAATGGTGATTGCACCACTGCATGGTCCTCTAGAAATAACATTGTCATGAAAACTAACCACCGGTTCCAGACAACTTGATTTTCCAGTTGTAACCTTTGGTACACCAGTAGTGTTTGTATCCAATGAAGTGCCAGGACAAGCAGAATAATTATCAGGACAGATCATGACAGGAGGTCTGTTGCAACAATTTTCTGTGACTGTGACAACAAACGAACAACTTGAAATAAGTCCACATGCATCGGTAGCAGTATAGATAACTGTAGTTTTTCCGGAAGGCATTAGTTCACCTGGAAGGTGAGAGCCTGTAAAGTTTGTTAAAGTACAATTATCGCTTGCTGTAGGTATAACCCAGCTTGGATAGGCTTCACAATTGTAGTTTGGATCGATCGTAATGTCCGCAGGACAAGCTGAAATTATTGGAGCCTGGTCATCTTTTAAATCAATGTTTTGTTGACAAGAGTCTTTTAGATTTGAATTATTGGAATCTGTTGCATACCATGTTCTGATTAACTTTAGAGAGCAAGATTGCTGAAATAATATTTGATCATTATAGCTAATAATCGGATCTCCGCATGTAGCATGTGCTTTTTGAGCATTTGCCTGGCCAGTGCGAGAAGGTTCTATGCTTCCTGGACAACTTTCAAAGTCGGCCGGGCAGTTAAGTACTGGAGGTTTATTACAACAGTTAAGTTCAACTGTAACAGTGAAACTACAATTGCTAGAATTGTTACAAGCATCAAATGCAGTATAATAAATGTTTGTAGTTCCAATTGGGAATCCGGAGCTTCCATTTCCATGAGAACCGGATAAACTTACCGATGAGCAATTATCTGAAGTAACGGGATCATTCCATGTAGCTGTGCCGGTACAATCTGGTCCTGATTGTACGGTAATATTAGCCGGACAGGTTATACTTGGTGCCTGCTCGTCTTTTAGATTAATAATCTGGTCGCAAGATGCGGATAAATTAGGATGAACTGGGTCAGTTGCTATCCAGGTTCGGATTACCCTCAATGAGCATGCTTGATGGTAAATCGTATCGTCTTTATAAGTGACCACTGGTTGAGGACATCCAACTTGACCCGGAGTAGCTGTAGCGGTTCCTGTGACAGAAGGATCAATTCCCTGAGGGCAGTTGTTAAAATCTGCAGGGCATGAGAGTACAGGTGGTTTATTGCAGCAGTTAGGTTCTACCGTAACAGTAAAACTGCAATTACTGGAATTGCCGCATGCATCAAATGCAGTATAATAAATGTTTGTAGTTCCAATTGGGAATCCAGAAGTGCCATTTCCATGTGAACCGGATAAACTTACCGATGAGCAATTGTCTGAGGTAACAGGATCATTCCATGAAGCTGTGCCGGTACAATCTGGTCCTGATTGTACGGTAATATTAGCCGGACAGGTTATACTTGGTGCCTGCTCGTCTTTTAGATTAATGATCTGGTCGCAAGATGCGGATAAATTGGATTGAACTGGGTCAGTTGCTATCCAGGTTCGGATTACCCTCAATGAGCATGCTTGATGGTAAATCGTATCGTCTTTATAAGTAACCACAGGTTGAGGACATCCAACTTGACCCGGAGTAGCTGTAGCGGTTCCTGTGACAGAAGGATCAATTCCCTGAGGGCAGTTGTTAAAATCTGCAGGGCATGAGAGTACAGGTGGTTTATTGCAGCAGTTAGGTTCTACCGTAACAGTAAAACTGCAATTACTGGAATTGCCGCATGCATCAAATGCAGTATAATAAATATTTGTAGTTCCAATTGGGAATCCGGAGCTTCCATTTCCATGAGAACCGGATAAACTTACCGATGAGCAATTATCTGAAGTAATGGGATCATTCCATGAAGCTGTGCCGGTACAATCTGGTCCTGATTGTACGGTAATATTAGCCGGACAGGTTATACTTGGTGCCTGCTCGTCTTTTAGATTAATGATCTGGTCGCAAGATGCGGATAAATTGGATTGAACTGGGTCAGTTGCTATCCAGGTTCGGATTACCCTCAATGAGCATGCTTGATGGTAAATCGTATCGTCTTTATAAGTGACCACTGGTTGAGGACATCCAGCTTGACCCGGAGTAGCTGTAGCGGTTCCTGTGACAGAAGGATCAATTCCCTGAGGGCAGTTGTTAAAATCTGCAGGGCATGAGAGTACAGGTGGTTTATTGCAGCAGTTAGGTTCTACCGTAACAGTAAAACTGCAATTACTGGAATTGCCGCATGCATCAAATGCAGTATAATAAATGTTTGTAGTACCAATTGGGAATCCAGAAGTGCCATTTCCATGTGAACCGGATAAACTTACCGATGAGCAATTATCTGAAGTAATGGGATCATTCCATGAAGCTGTGCCGGTACAATCTGGTCCTGATTGTACGGTAATATTAGCCGGACAGGTTATACTTGGTGCCTGCTCGTCTTTTAGATTAATAATCTGGTCACAAGATGCGGATAAATTGGATTGAACTGGGTCAGTTGCTATCCAGGTTCGGATTACCCTCAATGAGCATGCTTGATTGTAAATCGTATCGTCTTTATAAGTGACCACTGGTTGAGGACATCCAACTTGACCCGGAGTAGCTGTAGCGGTTCCTGTGACAGAGGGATCAATTCCCTGAGGGCAGTTGTTAAAATCTGCAGGGCATGAGAGTACCGGTGGTTTATTACAACAATTAGCCTCTACAGTTATTGTAAAATGACAATCGGTATGATTCCCGCATCCATCGGTTGCGGTATAAAACACGGTGGTAGTTCCTACCGGGAAACGTGCAGGGTTTCCGTGTGAACTCACTAAAGTTACTGATGTACAATTGTCTGATGTTTGTGGAACATTCCAATTTACCGTAGCTAAACAGTCTGGTTCTGAACTAACGGTAATATTCTGAGGACAAACAATGGTGGGTGGGGTTAAATCCTTAAGCTCAATAGTCTGAATGCAACTTGAACGGAGTTCGGGTTTGTTAGGATCCCAAGCAGTCCAGGTTCTGGCTATGGTCAACGAACAAAGAGCATTGATTAAGGTATCGTCTTTAAAACTTATCAATGGCTTTGCACAATATTGACTTCCAGGTTCAGCTGTCGCCCTGCCTGTAGTCGCTGGATCAATTTCCGAATCAGGACAAGCCGAAAAATAAGCCGGACAGGTTAATATTGGATTTGCCAGGCAACATTGAGGAATTACGGTTACCGTAAAACTACATGAACTTGTATTACCACAGGCATCGTTTGCTGTATAGGTAATGACTGTTGGTCCTTCATTAAATAAACTTCCATTGACATGGGAACTCGTGACGCAAACGGAACCGCAATGGTCGGAAACTGCCGGTGGATGCCATTGGAAGAGAGCGACGCATTTATCATTAGAGATTACCGACGTATCTTTTGGACATTGGCTAAAGACAGGAGATGTTTTATCTTCAAATCTTAAATATTGAATACAAAAACTGCGGAGTGCAGGGTTTTCCGCATCCGTTGCAGTCCAAATTCTTTGAATGGTCTTCTCTCCCTGACAAGGTCCGGAAGAAATCACCCTGTCTACAAAAGCTACTATTGGCGGATTGCACTGAGTACTTGGTGGGTAGGCTTTAGCACAGCCTGTTGCAACCGGATCTTCAGTGGCTCCGGGACAGAGGGTAAGGTCTACTGGACACTGTATCACAGGAGGAGAGGTACAATCCAGTAATTTTGTGGTTATATCCGGTGCGGATAAAATTTTTGCAGATAAAGGTTGGGCATACAGATTTTGGTTGAACAGCAATGTCAACAAGAAACCCAGCCTGAATAGGTAAGGAGGTATGAAATATTTTTGCATAACAAAACGATTGTCTTTTTCTAAACAGAACAAGACGGAAACATTGGGTAAATCTATTTTAGAGCAGAGATTTGGTGTTCAATACGGGGTAAAGATATAGCTTTGTCTATTACAAAATCAAGTATATACCTTTCTAATATTCATTAAATTATTAGATTTTTTTTTTTGATATGTATGTTGTTTATAATTTATTTATTTTTTGTATTTGTAGTTATCAATATAATAGCCATTTGAGAAATTGATTTATGTTCCCATGTTAAATTTATTATATTAGTTTTTAAAATTTACCAGATACAAATATTTTTACCCTATGATTCCTTCTCAGCCACTATCTGCCGTAGTCATTTGCTATAATGAAGAGGAAATCATAGAATCATGTCTAAATGCATTATTAAAAGTAGCCGATGAAATTGTCGTCCTCGATTCTTTCAGTTCAGACAGGACTGCTGAGATTTGTGCCAGTAAAGGGGTAAGGTTTTATCAACAAAAGTTTGTGGATTACGGATCACAAAAAAATGATGCGGTGAAACTTTGTCGTTTTGACCACATCCTTTCTGTAGATGCAGATGAAGTGCTGGATGATGAATTGGTCTCAGCGATTCTTGCAGAAAAGAAAAAGGGACTGGAAAACTTGTATTTGCTCAACAGGAAAACCTATTATTGCGGACAATGGATCAAACATTGTGGATGGTATCCTGATTTTAAATTAAGATTATGGCACAAGGTTCATGCTGGCTGGAACAGTAATAAATTACATGAGACAGTAGAACCAATGGACAGCGCGCAGGCAGTATTGAAATTAAATGGGCATTTGGATCATTACAGTTATAGAACCGTCGCAGATCATTTGAAGCAATTGGAAAATTTTGCAAATTTTTTCGCATCGGAGTATGATGCAAAAGGTATAAAAAGTTCATTTGTAAAAATGTATTTTTCACCGATTTGGAAATTTGTAAAAATGTATCTGCTAAAAGCAGGGTTTCTGGATGGTAGAATTGGATTTTGGATTTGTTGGCGCTCTGCTTATGGGGTGCATTTAAAATATAAAAAATTGAAATTACTAGAATTGTCTAATAATATTTGATTTCATGATTTAACACAAAGACAATATTTAGAAAATATTCAATTTACATGGGCCCTTTAATTTCGTGTATGGATCAGCATGATCTCGCATGAGCGAAAAAATTAAAAGACATCTTGAAGCAGTTGTAATTTCAGATATTCATCTTGGGACCTATGGATGTCAGGCCAAACAACTCTGTGATTATCTTGATGAAATACAACCGGATACCCTGATTCTTAATGGGGACATCATCGACATCTGGTCTTTCAACAAGAGGTACTTTCCCGAGCATCATCTTAAGGTTATCCATAAATTATTGAAAATGGCAACCAAAGGAACAAAGGTCTATTATTTGCCTGGAAATCATGATGAAGCACTCAGGAGATATGCTGGTTTTGATCTGGGACCTTTTTGTATCCGAAACAAACTCTTACTATCCATAAACAAACAAAAGGTTTGGATTTTTCATGGGGATGTGTTTGATCTATCCATAAAGCATACCAAATTGTTGGCCAAGCTTGGCGGAAAAGCATATGACCTTTTAATTTTGATGAATAAGGCTGTAAATTATTTTCTGGAATTGATGGGTAGAGAAAAATACAGCTTATCCAAAAAGATTAAGAACAGCATTAAGAAAGCGGTACAGTTCATTGACGATTTTGAAGAGACTGCCATCAGTCATGGTCTGGCAAAAGAATATGATGTGGTCATTTGTGGCCACATTCACAATCCGGTAATTCGTCAAATAGTTAGGGATGAAAAATCCATCATTTATATGAACAGTGGGGATTGGATTGAGCACACGACCAGTTTGGAATATCACCAGGGAAAATGGACTTTGCACAAACACGAATATGCAGTAAGTCCTAAGAAGCCAAAGGACCTCAACTTTGAAAATGATTTTAAAGAAAATATTCGAATCCCTAAAATGAAAGAACTGTATGAAGATATTATATTCAATTCAGGGTACCGGTAATGGACATTTAAGCAGAGCCAAAAGTATTCTACCTTACCTGGCGAAATATGGACAGGTTGACTATTTAATAAGCGGTAGAAATTATTGTTTGGATTTTCCGGTTAAAATGAAATACCATTGCCATGGCGTTTCTTTCAAATACGACAATAAGGGTGGGATTGATTATCTCAAGACTTTTAAAAGCCTGAGTGTAAAACAATTTTTTAAGGAGGTGAATGAAATTCCGGTTCATCAATATGATTTCGTGATTAATGATTTCGAACCCGTAACTGTTCGGGCTTGTAAGCAAAAGAAGGTTCCCTGTATTTCATTTAGCCATCACGCTTCTTTTTTATCTTCAAAAGTACCCATGCCACCTGGCAGAAAGGATTATCTGGCATGGTCTATCATGCAAACTTATGCCAGAACAAAGCACAATATTGGTTTACATTTCGAACCATATGATGAATTTATATTTACCCCAGTAATAAAGGATGAATTGAGAAATGTAACAGCGCAAAACGCGGGTCACATTACAGTTTATCTCTCTTCTTTTAGTCTGGATAATTTGTTTAAGTTATTTAGTAAATTTTCACAGTACAAGTTTGAAGTCTTTCATTGCGATGTAGAAGTTGCATGGCATAAACAAAACATTGAATTCAAACCAGCAAATTCTAAAATGTTTAATCAGAGTCTGCTCCATTCAAACGGTTTGATTGCGCATGCCGGATTTGAAACTCCTGCTGAGGCATTTTATTTGGGAAAGCCAATGTTTCTTTTTCCAATTAAGAATCAATATGAACAAGCCTGTAATGCAGCTGCAGCAGAAAAATTGGGAGCTGTTGTAGCGTATAAAATTGACGATAGATTGGAAGATAAAATCAGATGCTGGCTAGAAGATAAAAAAGGAACACAAATTGATTTTCCGCACCACACTGATTTTTTGATTCAACGGGTAATTTCAACTGCCGAGAATATCAAAAACTAAGCGGTTAGAATTCGGAAATGTCTATTTATTGAGTACATTAATTAAGTTCCACTGAAGATCAATACTCAACTTAAATTAGAATAGACTGTTTTAACGAAAAGAGTTTATGAATAAACGTACGCTCGTTCTGGGTGCCAGTAGTAATGAGAGCAGGTACTCCAACATAGCTAGCAAAATGCTTCAAGAATATCACCATACGGTTATACCTGTGGGCAACAAAAGTGGAAAAATTGGAGATTTAGAAATACTGGTTGTTCCACCCATTGAGAAGAACATTCATACTATTACTTTGTATTTGAACCCATCCAGGCAGGAGGCTTATTTTTCTTACATTCTTGCTTTAAATCCCCAGAGAATAATTTTTAATCCAGGTACAGAAAATGTGACCTTAAGTCAGCTGGCCAATGAGCATGGTATTGAGACGATCGAGGCGTGCACTTTAGTTATGTTGAGGACAGGGCAGTATTGACAGAGTGCTTGATATTTCTACAATCTTGGGTGGGAATTAAGTATTTTTCAGGAATTAAACAAAATAAAAAACCGTACAGGGACACTGTACGGTTTTAAAGTAATTTTTAAATCTATGTTTTTACCCGCCGAAGCTAAAAATAGTTGCTCTTTTACTGCAGGAAGTTCGACCATAATATCCTAATGCGAAGTTAGCTTCCAATACTAATTGTACAAATGCCGGATTCGTGGATTTGTAGTCATATTGAGCTACTTGATTCGGAGTAGGGAAGTCTGCTTCTTTTCCGGATGCACTTACAAAATCCGTAAAACTGTAACCCAATCTGATTCCCAGCATGGTGGTAAAAGTTTCATAATTGAAAATATATCCACCCACACCAAATAAACCGGAATAATAGTTTTGATAAAATGCCTTTACATCCGTGCGAGTATCATTATCATCCGCATTTTTTACTGATCTCAGTAAGGATAATTGTGGGCCGAGTTCGACATAAATGCCATCTTTTTGCAATCTGTAAAGTAAGGCCAGATCATAGTTGGACCACTTGATATTGTGAGTAAAGTTTGTTGCCGGTGTCCCCCTAAAATAATCAAATTCTTGATTGTTTGTGGAGAACATAAAGTCGGCAGTAATCCCATTAAATAAGCCGAAATACAATCCAACTTTCCCACCAAGACCATATCCTGTGCTGAGGTGATGTTCATAATTGCGGTCATCGAACAGATTAGTATTTACCAATCCTGTCAAGCCATAGGATGCTTTTAAGCCACAGTCCATCCAGGCATAGATTTTTTGAGCATTTGCTGTTAGCGTAACAGTAATAAATGCCAATAATAGAATAGTTTTTTTCATTGTTTGCTTATTGATTATAAATTAGATTAAAATTAATTATGCCGTTTACCTTGAAATAAATCATCAACTGTCACCATCCAGTAAGTTTCCGAGTCCACCCAGAATACTGCCTTCTTCACGTCTGTTAAATCCTCCGTATTGCATCATTTTGGCAGCCAGTCTACTGATTGGCAGGGACTGAATCCAAACTGTGCCAGGACCTCTCAGTAAAGCATAAAAAAGACCTTCTCCACCAAAAACCCAATTTTTCACACCACGGATGAATTCAATGTCAAAATCCACATTCGAAGTATAGGCTACCACACATCCGGTATCTACCCTGAGTATTTCACCGACACCTAATTCTTTTTTATTGACATATCCTCCTGCATGGACAAACGCCATTCCATCACCTTCAAGTTTTTGCATGATAAAACCCTCTCCACCAAAAATTCCGGTTCCTAACTTTCTCTGTAATTCAATGCCAATGGTAACACCTTTAGCAGCACAAAGGAAAGCATCTTTCTGAGCGATGATCTTTCCATTGTAGTCTGATAGGTTCAAAGGAATGATCTTACCTGTATATGGGGCTGCAAAACTCACCCGGGATTTGCCATAGCCTTCATTGGTGAATGTTGTTATAAAGAGGCTTTCACCGGTCAACAATCGTTTTCCGGCACTCATGACTTTTCCCAGAAATCCACCAGTACTTTGTCCACTTCCATCCCCAAAGACTGTTGCCATCTTAATCCCATCTTCCATCATCATGAAGGAGCCGCTTTCTGCTACTGCGGTCTCTCCGGGATCCAGTTCAATTTCAACATATTGCAACTCTTCGCCATAAAGCTTATAATCTATTTCGTGATTCTTCATGATCCCTTATTTTAGACAAAAGTACAAGATACCTCGCAACTGTGCAAAAAGCTTTTTTTGTGCAATCTATTAATCCAGTTTATGAAATCCAGCTTTTTAAACGAGTATCGTAGTGTTTTTAATCGAAATGATGTTAATTCGTATAATGAATCGAAGGACATTTATAGGATTGAGTTTAAGCACTGGCACAATGATTGGAATTAACGAATGGCTCAAATTAAAAGATAACGTTACATCGGAAGACATAGAGATGCCAGTACTTTTCGTAGGGCATGGTTCACCAATGAACGCCTTGGAAGACAACAAATATTCCAGGGAATGGAGGAGAATTGCAGCCCAGATCCCTGCGCCCAAGGCCATTTTGTGCATTTCAGCCCATTGGTTGACCAATGGTAGTTTCATTACTGCCATGGACAAGCCAAAGACCATTCATGATTTTGGAGGCTTTCCAAGGGAATTATTTGAAGTAGAGTATCCGGCACCTGGATATCCAGCATTGGCAGAAAAGACAAAGCAGATGATGAATGAAATTGAGCTTGGTTTGGATTATCAATGGGGATTTGATCATGGAAGCTGGAGTGTTACTCGTCAGATGTATCCTGAGGCAAATATTCCCATGTTGCAATTGAGTATTGATTATCATAAACCATCAGATTACCATTATAAATTGGCAAAAGCATTGGCTCCCCTTCGTCGTCAGGGCGTCCTTATCATAGGAAGTGGGAACATTATTCACAATCTTGGAATCATGGATTTCAGCATGAAAGAGGGCGGTTATGATTGGGCTATTGAATTGAATGAGCAGATCAGAAAGAATCTTTTGGATAAAAATCATCATTATTTTCTGCACTATCAAAAAATTGGAAAGGCAGCAAGTCTTGCTATTCCTACTCCGGATCATTTTTATCCATTATTGTATATTTTGGGACTTCAAAATGAAAAGGAGGCCCAGGAAATTTTTAACGATAGCCTGATTGGGGGATCGATCTCCATGACCGGGCTCAAGATAGGATAGTTCTAAAAAGTCAATTTTCAAAATTTCATTTTCTGCAATTTGTAGAATATAAGTTATGGATAATAATCTAAAAGAAAACAGTCAAATTGGCATTAAAGGTTCTGCGCAATAAATTGACCTCTGTTCCCACTATTTTATTAGGGCTGCTTCCCGGATTAGGGTTTTGGTTGGCTGGTAGATTATAGATGTACTGAACATACTTTACATTGATTCTGTCAAAGATATTCAGTACTGCAATTCCAGCTCTGCAGTTGACTTTTGTAATTCTGAATTTATACTGTATGTCGCTGTCAAAACGTAGATAATCTTTTAGAAATTTACTGTTTTCTTTAATGTCAATAACCCTCCTGTTGCGGTCACTGATTAAAGAAAGGTCTGTATAAGGTTGCGGACTTCCGTACACACCATACAGATTAAATGACCAGTGCTTTAGTTCTATGTTTTGCAGGCTTTTCAATTGGTGCTCACGTACAAATTGTCGTGCATACCAATCTCCTTTATTAATTTGTGGAAAGCGATTTATGGAATGATTAAAGGAATAAGAAATATTGAAAAAGTATTTACCTATTTGTTGATCGGCACTCAGGTCCAATCCATAGGATCGACCCTCTCCCGAAAAAATAAAAATCTTGGCTTCTTTAATGGGTTCACCAGGCGCAGGAATTATAGAGGGTGTTTCAAAAATTTGTTCGATTAGTCCATCCAGATTTTTGTAATAAACCTCTGCACAAAATGTTGTTTTTTTCCATTTAAATAATTGCTGTATTTCCAGTTGGGTGGATTTCAAAATGTCAAATCTTTTCAGATCCGGTTGTAACCAAAAATTAAAAACTCTTCCAAATCTGTCTTCAAAGGTTGTTTGTCTAAGATATTGGTAATAAATACCCCACCGTACAGAAGTGGTAAAATGCTTATCCCATTCATAACTTACATTTATACGAGGGGACCAGTCCGGTTGATTTTTTCTGTCGTACCTGCTTACTCTTAATCCCGGTTCTATTTTGAGAGATCGAATAGATTTTATTTGAGAATGGAAGAAAAGGTTATAATCATTACCATTATTCAAACTGTCCTTAAACAAAATGCGGCTGTCAATTCTAATCTGTGAAGGCCTTTCAATTTTATTGATGAAGAAGGTGTTGTAATTGTTCCATTCAAAACCCAGACCAGCGTCAAAATATTTTGATTGGTAATTATTTTCCCATTTGAATTGGCTAACATTTATATGATTTCTAAAACTTGTTTTCTCTTTAGTTAGTCTAATGTTGTTGTTCTCCCTGGTAATGATTTCTGCAACAACTGTTTGGTCCAACATCAAATCAGAGTTTGAAAAAACAAGATGTGAATTTAAGTTTCTGCGCCATTTTTGATCAAAGCTGGCGAACCAGGCTTTATTGTTCCATACCGAAGAGTCATTGTAATTTTCTGTAATGCTTAAATTTCTGAGCAGGTATTTTGATTCGTACTTTGACTGAAGTTTGTCTTTCGAGTAGAAGAAACCACCACTTATTTTAGTGTTTCGATGCAAGTCAAAACTGATTTTAGTGTACACATCATAGAAGTTGAATTCAGGATTCACAGGTAACAAAGTGTTTGTGTCACGGCTTATATTCACCGGATTGGAGGACCCGTTCTTAAAAAGGGTACTAAAAATTCCGGTGCCTCCCAGGTTTTGGTTGGTGATTCTGCCACCAAAAAGAAGTGTCCCTTTGTTTTTTAAAATAGGGATGTTGAGGTTTAAATTTGAGTTCAATAAACTTAATTCAGCTGCGCCAGTTATTTTTTTGTCTGCATCTTTTGACTTCATAAGAATTAATGAAGATGCTCTGCCTCCATAATTGGCAGGAAAGTAGCTTTTATAGAATTGCAAATTATCTAAAATAAATGGATTAATGTTGCTGAAAACACCATAAAAATGATCCACCGAATATAAAGTCAGACCATCCAGACAAATTAGGTTTTCATCTGAACCACTTCCTCTGATTTGAATACCGGTGGATAGATCATCCGTCGCATTCACTCCTGAAAGTTGCTGCAGACTCCGGATAGGATCTCTGAAGACATTCAGTGGAGAAAGAGAAGCAGGATTGAGACGATAGCTATTGGTTAAAATGTTATGGTGGTTGGATGAATTAATTGTTTTAGGCGCACTGACAGTAATCGTCTGCAAAAATTCTGTGCTGGGGTGCAACTGGATTTGAATACCTTGAAAATGGTCGGATGGAATTTTTATGGATTGAATTTGATACCCGAGATAACGGATTTCAAGCCAGGGTTGACTGTAA